>DASSGK010000092.1:0-37004 GCA_035693505.1 Vicinamibacterales bacterium | reverse complement strand
CGTGTACTGGCCCTGGCCGTCGGTCGACACAGACTTGGTCTTCTCGATCAAGACGTCGCTGGCGACTTCGACGGTGACACCCGGCAGCACTGCACCCGACGCGTCTTTGACGGTGCCGCCGATGGCGCTCTGGGCGCGTGCAACGGTTGGCAGCCCGATCACGCACACGAGCGCGACGAACAGCCAACGCAATAGCATCCGTGATTGCATCTCAAACTACTCCTTGTCGTGGGGCTGGTGACTACGGGAAAAGAACCGACGCAATTGTAGATAGCTTGACTACGGAAATGTTATGGAAAACAAGGGGCGGAAGGACTCCGCCCCTGCAGGGAAGAGCGGAACTACGGAAGTTTGAATGCGATCAGCTCTCCTGTGTAAGAGGCGCCGCTGATTGCCACCACGATGTATTGTTTTCCGTTGTAAAAATATGTCATCGGTGAGCCGGTCTGGGGTGCAGGCATGTAGACCGCGCCCACATCGGCACCGGTCGCCTTGTCGTATGCCCGCAGCATCGCGCCGCGCTGCCCATTGGGCGTGGTGTTGAACCCGCCCTCGCCTGCGATCACGAGATTCTTCGTCACGAGCACGCCGATGCGTCCCGCCCGTCCGGTGCGCGGGATGTCGATCCCTTTCAGCGCCGGATGATTCTTGACGTTGTCCGGCGTGTCGCCATGCGCGATCTGCCAGCTGATGTCGCCCTTGTTGAGATCGATCGCGGTGATGCGGCCGTACGGCGGCTTGATCAACGGCAGCCCTTGAACGGACAGGGCTCCGGCTCCGCCGCCCCGGCCGGCCGCGGGAGCCTGACCGCGCCCGCCCGCCGCCGGCGCCTGACCACGGCCGCCAGATGCTCCCGCGGCCGAGGGCTCGTTACGTGCCGGTCCGGAGCTTTCCGTTTGTGTCTGCACCGGCGGCGCGTTCGCCCGCGCGACACCGAGCACGTAGCCGAAATCGGACTTGGTCGGATCCGGCTGCACGAGGCCGAGCGCCGAAGGCGCTGTCACCGAGTAGACATACAGCTTGTTCGTCTCGGGATCGAGCGCGCCGCCCTGCCAGTTCGCTCCGCCCGTGACGGATGGCAGGATGAGCGTGCCGAGCGGGCCGTCGACGTTGCTCACGACGGGCGGCGTGAAGATCGGGCCGATCTTGTATTTCGAGAGCAGCTTCAGCCCTTCCTCGTGCAGCTCGGGCGTGAAGTCGATCACATCGTCCGGCGATACGCCCTGGCGATCGAAGGCCGGTGGCTTGGTCACGAACGGCTGCGTCGGCGAGTACCATTCGTTGGGCACCGTGCCCTTTTCCACCGGACGCTCTTCAATCGGCCACACCGGCTGTCCGTTGGTCCGATCGAACACGTACACCCAGCCCTGTTTCGTGATTTGCGCGATCGCCTTGATCTTCTTCCCGTCGACCGTGATGTCGGCGAGGATCGGCGCGCACGGGATGTCCATGTCCCAGATGCCGTGATGGACCAGCTGATAGTGCCACTTGCGCACGCCGGTCTTCAGGTCCAGCGCCACGACGCTCTCGCCGAACAGTCCATTGCCTGGACGATTCCCGCCGTAGTAGTCGCCGGTCGGCAGCTCCACGGGCAGGTAGACCATGCCGAGCTCTTCGTCGATGGTCATCTGCGCCCACACTCCGGCGTTGCCGGTGTAGGCCCAGGAGTCCTTCTCCCACGTGTTATTGCCGAACTCGCCGGGGGAAGGAATCGTGTGGAAGATCCAGAGCCGCTTTCCCGTTCGCGCGTCGTAGCCGCGAATGAACCCCTTCTCGTGGTTCTTGCTCTTCGGCGCGCTTCCCTCGAGGTGCGCCGCGCCGACGACGATGACGTCCTTGGCGATGATCGGGGTGGCGTGCAGTCCGATTTCGCCGGTGATCGGATCGACCGGCTGATCGTCGTCCATCTTCAGATCGACGATGCCGTTCTTGCCGAAGCCGGCGGCGGGGATTCCGGTCTTCGCGTCGAGCGCGACCATCTGATAACCCGGCGTCACGTAGACGATGCGGGCGCCCTGGCCGCCGGAGCCCGGCCAGTAGGCGAGGCCGCGGCCCGAGAGCAGGCGAGGGGCCGACTCGCCGCGCTTGCCTTCGTTCTCGCTGTGCATCCACTTCATCTCGCCGGTGACCGCGTCGAGCGCCACGACGGCGCGGCGTGTGCCGGCGGTGGAGTACACGACGCCGTCGACCATCAGCGGCGTCACCTGGAAGTTGAACTCGGGACGCGGACCCATCGCGTCGGTCTTGAAGCGCCAGGCGATCTCGAGCTTGTTGAAATTGTCTTTGGTGATCTGGTCGAGCGGCGAATATCGCGTGCTGGCCAGATCGCCGCCGTACGTCGTCCACTCGGCGCCCGCCGGTTTGGACTGGCCGCGCAGGCCGGCGGTGCTTGCGGCGAGCAGCAGGACAGGTACGATGAAGCGGAGTTTTCCCTGAATCATGCGCGGCATCATATCGCGATTTGCGCCGGCGCCAACCGGCTACCTGCACCTCGGACACGTCGTCAACGCCGTGCATGTGTGGGGTGAAACGCGGGCGCGATCCGGCCGTGTTCTGCTGCGGATCGAGGATCACGATCGTCAGCGCAGCCGGCGCGTTTACGAGGATTCAATCCTCGAGGATCTGGCCTGGCTCGGGTTCGAAGCCGACGAAGCGCCAGTCCGGCAGAGCGAACGCGGGGCGATCTACGAGGAGGCGCTCGGCCGTTTGCGCGCGCGCGGCCTGGTCTACGCGTGTGATTGTTCGCGCGCGGAGATCGCGGAGGCGAATGCAGGCCAGGTCGCCGAAGCGAATGCAGGCCTAAAGGCCTGCACTACGACTACTTCAGAGGTCGCGCCGACGTCGATGGGCGGATCGGAAGTAGTGCAGGCCTTCAGGCCTGCTGACGCTGAACTTCTTTATCCAGGCACCTGCCGCGATCGAGGACTCACGGACCGCCCCGGTGTCGGCCTCCGCATTCGGCTCGAACCGTCGGTTGAGCGCTTCGTCGATCTGCGGCTCGGTCCACAGGAGCAGCGGCCATCGGAGCAATGCGGCGATCTGCTTGCGCGCGACCGCGACGGCAACTGGACGTACCAGTTCGCGGCCGCCGTCGACGACTACGTGCAGGGCGTGACGCTGGTGATTCGCGGCATCGACCTTCTCGCGTCCACCGGCCGGCAGATTCAGCTCGCCCGTCTGCTCGGCCGCGACGAGCCGCCAGCGTTTCTGCATCACGCGCTCATCATGAAGTCACCGCTCCAGAAATTGAGCAAGTCGGACCGCGATACGGGAATCCGCGAACTGAGGGCGACAGGATGGACGCCCGCGCAGGTGATTGAGGCGGCGATGGCAGCGGTTCGCGGGCACGAAAACACGGCCTGAAGGCCGTCCCGGGAATTCACGACGTTCGTGCCCTCCCGGCGCCGCGCTTCTGTATCATGTCGGGTCATGAAGAACACATTCCTCGCCGGAGCATTGACCGCTGTCGCCGTGTCGGCCGTTCCTGCGTCGATGCCAGTCGCGCAGGCCTTTCTCGAGTCGGAGCGTGCCGCGCCCGCATCGGCCAGCCCGGTGATGGCCGCCGGCCATGGCGACTGCGCGCAGTTGACCCAGCTGAAACTGCCGGACGTGAAGATCACCGAAGCGGTGGCCGTCCCGGCGGGAACCGGTGCGATCAAAGTGCCGCACTGCCGCGTCGCCGGCGTCATCGGAACCGAGATCAAGTTCTCGCTGCTGCTGCCCGACGACTGGAATCGCAAGTTCCTGATGGGCGGCGGCGGCGGCTTTGTCGGTCACATCGACAATCAGGCGCAGTTCGTCGTCAATGCCGGCTATGCGACGGTCGGTACTGACACCGGTCACACCGGCGGCGTCACCGACGCGAGCTGGGCGCTCAACAACGAGGAACGCGTCACCAACTTCGGCTATCTCGCCGTCCACCGCACGGCGGAGACGGCGAAACTGATTCTTCGAAGCTATTACTCCGCCAACGAGACCCGTTCGTATTTTTCGGGATGCTCGAATGGCGGCCGGCAGGCGTTGATGGAAGCGCAGCGCTATCCAGACGACTTCGACGGCGTCGTCGCAGGCGCTCCGGCGGCCGACTTCATCGGCATCGGCGCGCAGTTCATCAAGGACGTGCGCGCGCAGTTTCCCGATCCGAAGAACCTGACGCCGCTGCTGTCCCCCGAGACGATGCGATCGGTCGCGGCGCAGATTCTGGAGCAGTGCGACGCGATCGACAAGGTGAAAGACGGCGTGATGGAGGATCCGCGGCAATGCAAAGTGGACGTCTCCACGCTGACCGGTCTGACAGCGGATCAGAAGTCCGCGCTCAAGACCATCTACGCGCCGACCCACGCGGGCGCCGAGACGGTGTTTCCGGGACAGCCGTTCGGCGGCGAGGGCGAGGCTGCGGGATGGCCGGCGTGGATTTCCGGTGCGGTGCGCGAAGGGCAGCCGCCATCACCGAGCCTTCGGTACTCCTTCGGGACGCAACTGTTCAAGTATCTGGTCTTCAACAATCCCGACTGGGATTACACGAAGTACGACCTGTCGACATGGCGAGCGGACACGAAGCGCGCCGCGGCGACCATCAACGCTACGAACCCCGACCTGAGCGCGTTCAAGAGCAAGGGGCGCAAGCTCCTGTTGTGGCACGGATGGTCGGATGCCGGCCTCTCGCCGCTCGCGACGATCAAGTACTACGACGAGGTGAAGAAGCGCGATCCGAAAGCCGATGAATTCGTGAAGATGTTCCTGATGCCGGGTGTGCTGCATTGCGCCGGGGGACCGGGGCCCGACAATGCCGATTGGGCGGCGGCGATTGACGGCTGGGTCGAGAGCGGGAAGGCGCCGGAACGGATCATCGCGCAGAAAGGCACGGGGGCGAACGTCACGCGCACGCGGCCGCTGTGCGCGTATCCGCAGCACGCGGTCTATACGGGCACCGGAAGCACCGATCAGGCCGAGAACTTCGTGTGCAAGCCGTAAGGCTCCGCATGAACCACCGTCGCGCGGCGACGCGCCGTCGATCGAGGTAGCAGGACGTCATGCGACGTGTCGCGCCACTGCTGGTCCTGATATCGCTGTCGGTCGCGACGCTGCGGCTCGGTGCGTCCGTTCACGCGCTGAAGGGGCCGTTTGACACCGCGACGGACGCGTGGGAGCGTGGCGACTACGCCGCCGCATTGAACGGCTACCTTCAGGTCCTGGCGGCACCGGGGAGTGACGCGTTCATCGAGCCGATCGCGCTCACGACCGGTGAGCTCTTCGAGACGCGCGAGTTGACCACCGACGGACGCGCGCCGCGATTCAGTCCGGACGGCAAATACATCGTCTACGAGACCGGACTCGAGACGTCGCGACGCACGCAGATCCTGCGCGCGGCGACGAGTTCAGGACCTGCGGCGGAGATGACGCTGGTCGCCGATCTGCCGGGGATCTCGGCGACGTTCTCGTCAACGCTCAACCAGGTCGCCTATCTGAAAATTCCTGACAACGAGGAGATCCGCCGCGCCTCGGCGGCTCTCGAGCAGGCGTCGTTGACGGCGCAGAATCGCAATCAGCTGACGCAGGAGCTGACGTGGCTCATCGCCAGACATGCGGCGATCGTGACACGCGATCTGCGCAACGGCCGCGAGATGGAACTGCCCGCACCTGAGTTGCTCAAGACGGGCCTGGTGTTCAACGCCGACGGACGAGAGCTGTACTTTCTTGGCGCTCGTGAGTCGGATTCCGATCGCACCGACATCTACACGATCAGCGAGAACGCGCCGAAGCCGGTGCTCGCCGTCGATGCCGGCGGACTCAAGAGCACGCCGATCGTGGATCCTGCGGGCCATGTGTTGCTGTACGTGATACCGGCGCAGAATCCGTTTCGGCGGCCGGCCGCGGCAAACGAGGCGACTGGCGCCGGTCGCGCCGGCAGGAGCGGCAATCCTGGAGCGGGCGGGCGCGAGGGACGGGCTGGTGAGTCGGCCGGCGCTGGGGGGCAGGCGGGCGGCGGACGCGGTCAGGCAAACGTGCCGACCCGGTTCGCGATCGTGGACATCGCCACGCGTCATGTGTCGACGATCGCCGGAACGGCACCGTCACTGTCGGCTGACGGGCGGACGCTGGCATACGTCGCACGCGAAGGTGCGGAATACAGCGTCATGGTCGGGCCGACGACCGGACAGCCGGTCGCCGTCAAGCGCACGACGCTGAGGTGCGACGCGCCGTCGCTGTCAGCGGATGGGAGCCGGGTCGCGTTCCAGATGATGCCGCGCGACGACTGGGAGATCTTCGTCGCCGATCGCGACGGAGGACACGAGCGTCAGATCACCCACGAAATCCAGCACGACCTGCTCCCGCGGTTCGTCGGCGCCGACCGCCTGCTCGCCGTCATCGGCGAACCGCGTCATCGTCGGTCGTATCTTTACGATTTGGGGTCAGACCTGGGTCAGACCCAGGTCAGACCCGGGTCTGACCCAGGTCTGAGCCGGAGCCCGAAGAGGCTGTTTCATAACAATACAGTGAGGACGATCGCGCCGGAATATCAGTGGGCCGTCAGCGCGGACGGTACGAAGATTTTGATCGGGGCAGAGCGCGACGGGAACACTGTGTCGCCTGAGCGCGGCGTGTACCTCGTCGACTTGCAGAAAAGGATCACGAAAAATCAGCTGATCTCGCGATTACGCACACAACTGAGGTCTGAGCTGACGCTGAAGGCGTCGGCGACGCGGACGTTCCAGCCGATAACCGCGGACATCCGGCAGATCCTCGCGCGCGAGTCGGCATCCCGCATCTTCGACTACGAAAAGGCGCTGTTCGACTTCGACTCCAAGAACATCGCGCGGCCGGGCAATCGCAAGGCCTCGGAGTTCCTGTTCAACACTTACGCATCCTTCGGATACCAGCCCGAGTATCAATGGTTCGACGCGCGGAACGCCCTCGACGGCAAGACCGCGAACGTCGTCGCCACGCTGCGCGGCACCACCGATCCCGACGTCATTTACGTCGTCAGCAGTCACTACGACTCGGTCGAGGCCGGGCCGGGAGCAGACGACGACTCGTCCGGCACGGCGGCGCTGCTCGAAGCGGCCCGCGTGCTGGCGAATCATCCGCTGCCGGCGACCGTGGTGTTTGCGTCCTTCACCGGCGAAGAAGGCGGACTGCTCGGCAGCCGCGAGTTCGTCCGTCGCGCGCGCGCCGCCAACCTGCACATCGCCGGCGTGTTGAACAACGACATGATCGGCTGGACCAACGACGGCCGGCTGGACAACACGATCCGCTATTCCAATCCGGGGATCCGCGACATTCAGCACGGCGCGGCGATGCTGTTCACGCGTTTGATTACCTACGACGCGCTGTACTTCAAGGGCACTGACGCCCTCTCTTTCTACGATGCTTACGGCGATATCGTCGGCGGGATCGGATCCTATCCGGTACTGGGCAGTCCGCATTACCATCAGGCGAGCGATCTGCTGGAATTCGAGAATCACCAGCTCATCCTCGAAACAAGCAAGACGACTGTCGCGTCGCTGATGCTGATGGCCTCGAGCCCGTCGCGGCTGACGAACCTGAAAGTTGAGAGCTACGGCGGCACGACCGCTTCGCTCTCGTGGACCCCGAGCCGCGAGCAGGGCGTTTCGGCATATCTGGTCGCCTACGGACCGCCTGGCGATCCGCAGCGCCACAGGATCACGGTGACGCAGCCGCGCGTGACGCTGGCGCAACTGACCGCCGGCAACGTCGTGTCGGTGAAAGCCGTCAATACGCGGGGGCTCGAGAGCTGGGATTGGGCGAAGACGATCGTGGGCGAACCACACGCAACGAGGACTACTCAATGAGCATGAAACGAACGATGCAGGTCGCGGCCGCCGCTGCAGGCGCCGCGTGGATCCTCTCGCTGACCGCCGGCGCCGCGGGGCCGGCATGCGACCCCGACAACGGCGGTCTCAAGCTGCCACAGGGATTCTGCGCGGCTGTCGTCGCCGAGAACGTCGGTCCGGCGCGTCACCTCGTCGTCGCGCCGAATGGCGATCTGTATGTGTCGACGCAGAACGGCGGCCGCGGTCAAAAGGGCGGGGTCGTCGCGCTGCATAGCACGAAGGGCGACGGCAAAATGGACTCGCGTGAGAAGTTCGGCGCCGACGGCGCGACCGGCGTCGCCCTGCGCAACGGCTATGTCTACATGGCGACGACCAATTCGGTCATCCGCTACAAGCTCGGCGCCGGTGAGCTCGCGCCCGATGCACCAGCTGAAGTCGTCGTCGAAGGGCTGACCGATCGCCGTCAGCACGCCGACAAGGGGCTCGCCTTCGACGGCAAGGGCGGACTGTACGTGAACATCGGCGCGCCATCGAATGCGTGTCAGGTGCCTGATCGTCAGCCGAAGGTCAAGGGACAGGATCCCTGTCAGCTGCTCGATATCTCCGGCGGGATCTGGCGATTCGACGAAAACAAGCTCGGACAGAAGCAGGCCGACGGCAAACGCTACGCGACCGGAATGCGGCAGATGCCCGGGCTCACCTGGCACGACAACTCGCTGTGGGTGGCGATGCACAACCGCGACAGCCTCGACACGTTGTGGCCCGGTCAGTTCACCGCCGAGCAGAACGCGGAATGGCCGGCCGAGTACGCGCTGAAGGTCAGCGACGGATCAAATTTCGGTTGGCCGTACTGCTTCTACAACAATGCTGAGGGCCACCTGGTGACGAACCCGGAGTACGGCGGCGACGGAAAGTCGACCGATCGCTGCGCGGCGTTCACGCAGCCGACCGTGGCGTTCCCGGCCCACTGGGCGCCCAACGATCTCGTCTTTTACACCGGCACCCAGTTCCCGAAGAAATATCAGGGCGGGTTGTTCGTCGCGTTCCATGGATCCTGGAATCGCGCGCCGCTCCCGATGGCCGGCTACAACGTGACCTTCGTGCCGTTCACGGGTGACAAGCCCGGCACCCGCGAAGTATTCGCTGACGGCTTCGCTGGAAAGACACCGCTGATGGCGCCCAACGATGCCGTGGCCCGGCCGGGCGGTCTCGCGGTGGGACCCGACGGCTCGCTGTACATCACGGAGGACGTGAAGGGAAAAATCTGGCGGGTGATGTACAACGCCAAATGATTCCGCTGTTCTGGGAAATCGCGATCGGGATTCTCGCGGGATTCCTCGCCGGGCAGATCATGCGCGGCCGCGGCTATGGGGTTCTGCTCGATCTCGTGCTCGGGCTCGTCGGTGCGGTGATTGGCGGCTTCGTCTTCGCGTTGTTCGGCCTTCGCGGGTACGGACTGGTCGGACAACTGGTCACCGCCACCGCCGGCGCGGCCATGCTGATCTGGGTGGCGCGGCGCCTTTGAAATGAGCTGATGATCAGGTCAGGCTGTCGGCGAAGAACGTCGCGGCGACCTCAGCTCTCGATGAATGTCGCGTCGATTCCGCCAGGAGGCGTCGCCGCCGCGCACATTGACGTCGGATTCGAGGTGATGCTCTACATCCTGCAGGGACGGGTCCGTCACGAATATGGTGACGGGCTCGAGCAGGTCGTGGAGAATACGGCCGGAGACTTCATCTTCATCGAGCCCGGCGTGCCGCACGAGGTGTTCAACGCCAGCGACACCGAGCCCGTGGTCGCGGTCGTGGCGCGGTCGGACGCGAGCGAGTGGCAGCACATCAGTCCGTACGAGAAGCAGAAGACATCGTGAGTGGGTCAACCGGTCAGTTGGAGAATGGTATGAAACGCATCCTCAGCGCGCTGGTCGTGGTTCTCGCGGGAGCCGGCATCGCGTCGGCGCAGGGCGGCAAGCGTCCGCTGTCGCTCGACGATCTGGCCCGCATCAAGGACGTGCGCGATCCGCAATGCGCGCCGGACGGGAAGTCGGTCGCCTTCGTCGTGTCGCAGATCGACGTGAAGGAGGACAAGGCCGGCAACTCCCACATCTGGACCATCGGCCTCGACGGCCAGAACGAGCGGCAGATCACGTCCAGCTCCGAGAGCGAGTCGTCGCCGCGTTTCAGCCCTGACGGCAAGTACCTCGCGTTCACCTCCTCCCGACCAGGCAAGGCGAAGGGCAACCAGGTGTGGTTGCTCGATCGCAGCGGCGGCGAAGCCTTCCAGCTGACCGAGGTCAAGGGACGCCTCCAGGGCTTCGAGTGGTCGCCCGACTCAAAGCGGCTCGCACTCGTTGTCGGCGATCCGGATCCGGACGTGGCCGATCCGCCGGATCCGAAGAAGCCGCCGAAGCCGATCGTGATCGATCGCTACAAGTACAAGCAGGACGTCCAGGGCTACCTGCTGTCCGGCCGGCACTCGTACATCTACCTGTTCGACATCGCGAGCAAGTCGTTCGATCGGTTGACGAAGGGGAAGGCCGACGAGTCGTCGCCGTCGTGGTCACCCGATGGGACGCGCATCGCGTTCATGAGCAACCGCCACCCGGATCCCGATCGCGAGCCCTCGAGCCAGCTCTTCGTCGTCGAGGCGAAAAAAGAGTCGACGGAAAAAGCGCTGACGCCGGCGACGAGCAACGGCGGCCGCGGTAAGCCGGAGTGGAGCCCCGACGGGAAATGGATCGCGCTGCTCGAGGGCGACGACAAGAAGTTCGGTGCCTACGGCATGGAGCATCTTGCGCTGGTCGCGGCGGAAGGCTCCGGCGATCCTCTGCGCGTTGCGGCGGCCGAGGCGCTCGATCGCGGCGTGTCTCAGCCGCGCTGGAGCGAGGACGGCCAGAGCATCTACGCGATCGTGACCGATGACATGTCGGCATACGGCGTGCGGATCCCGATCGGCAAGGGGAACGCTGCCGTGATCACCGACAAGCCGATCGTGCTCGGACCGCGACACAGCGCGGGATCGTGCGCGGTGGCGATGTCCGGTGACGACAGCCGTCCGGGCGAAATCTATTCGGCGACCGCCGCCTCCGGAAAGCTGAAGTTCCAGCAGCTTACGCATCAGAACGACGCGCTGTTCGCCGAGTTGCAGCTCGGGGCCACGCAGGAAGTCAGCACGAAGAGCAAGGACGGCACCGAGGTCCACGGGCTGCTGACGACGCCGCCCGGCTACGCGGCGGGAACGAAGATCCCGATGCTGCTGCGCATTCACGGCGGCCCGAACGGCCAGGATCAGCACAGCTTCGCGTTCGAGCGTCAGTGGTTCGCGGCCAATGGCTACGCCGTGCTCGCGGTCAATTACCGCGGCAGCGCCGGCCGCGGCGCGAAGTACTCACGGTCGATCTGGGCTGACTGGGGACACTACGAGGTTGACGATCTACAGGCGATGGTCGACCAGGTCGTGAAGATGGGCGTGGCGGATCCGAACAAGCTCGGTGTCGGCGGCTGGAGCTATGGCGGCATCCTGACCGACTACATGATCGCCAGCGACACGCGCTTCAAGGCGGCGACCAGCGGCGCCGGAACCGCCTTTACGGTCGCGTTCTACGGCACCGATCAGTACATCATCCAGTACGACTACGAGATCGGTCCGCCGTGGGATCCGAAGGCGTGGGAGACCTATCAGAAGATCTCCTATCCGTTCCTGCACGCGGACAAGATCAAGACGCCGACGCTGTTCCTCGGCGGCGAGAAGGACTTCAACGTGCCGGTTCAGGGTGGGCAGCAGATGTACCAGGCATTGCGCAGTCTGGGCGTCGACACGCAGCTGGTGATCTACCCGAACGAATTCCACGGCATCACCAGGCCGAGCTACGTGCGCGATCGGTACGAGCGCTATCTCGCCTGGTACGATTCGCACATCAACGGGAAGAAACCAGCGACGTCAACAGCCCAGTAAACGAATCTGGTAATTGGTTAATCTGGTAATTGGGTAATCGGGACAATCGATCAATTCAATTACCAGATTGCCCGATTACCCGCTTACCCAATCCAGGTGTCTACCTGTGAAACCTCCCGACGAGCACCGCCTTGCCGAGCACATGACCGTCCATCGCGTTGACGACGGCGTTGCGCGTGGCGGCGGCTTCCTGCGGCGTGCCTTGCGGGACTTCGAGCTTCGTGTCGAGAGCGTACAGCTCGAACGTGTAATGGTGGTACGGTCCCGCCGGCGCGCCGGGCCCCATGTAGGCGTTGCCGCGAAGGCTGACCTGACGGCTGCCGTCCGGTAACTCGCCCGAGGCCACCCCTTCCGCCAGACCGGTCGACGTTCCAGGAATATTCCAGATCAGCCAGTGGGTGATGTCCATCTTCGACCCCTTGGCGAGCACCGGCTCCGGATCGTGCATGAGCAGGACGAAGCTCTGCGTGCCCGCGGGCACCTGCGACCACTTCAGCTCCGGCGACACCGCGGCCGTTCCGGCAGCCTGCGTGTACTTGTTCGGGATCACGCCGCCGTCTTCCCACGCGGTTGTCGTCATGATGAGCGGGGGATTGGCGGGACCGCGTCCTCCGGCCGGCGGCTGTGCCGGCGGCGTCTGCGCCGCCACCGCTGCGACGCCCGTCACCGACAACAATCCCGCAGCCAGGCATTCCGTGAACCGGCGTCTCAATCTCGTCTGTGTCATGTGTGAGTCGACTCCTCTCCGCCCATCGTAAACGAGTTTCCGTCCCCAGGTAGTGTCCGGCTTTCCGCCTCCGCCATAGGCTACGGCGAGACTCGCCGAAGCGCTCCGCGCGAAGGCGGTAGCCGGACTCTTGCGGGTCCGCCTGAAGGCGGACGTGTGCGACACTGACCTCAGGTGCTGATCAAGGAAGCGCCCGATCTGCGTTACTCGGATGTCACGCCGCTGAAGACGTTCGTGGGGCGTCGTGAGTTTCTCGCGTCGGCCGGTGCCGCGCTCGCTGGACTCGCGTCCGCGCCGCTCGACGCTTTCGCGTCGCCCGACAGCCTTGCGGTCACGAAGAAGCTCGTGACGACCACCGATCCCGTCACGCCCTACAGCGTCGTCACGACCTTCAACAACTTTTACGAGTTCGGCACCAACAAGGGCGATCCCGCCAAGAATGCGAAGGCGTTCACGACGAAACCGTGGTCGGTAGCCGTCGAAGGCGCATGCGGCAAGCCCGGCGTGTACGGCCTCGAAGACATCCTGAAGCCGCACCCGCTCGAGGAACGGATCTACCGTCACCGGTGCGTCGAGGGCTGGTCGATCGTCGTGCCCTGGATCGGATTCCCGCTGGGCGACCTGCTCAAGCGCTTCGAGCCGGCCGGCAGCGCCGCCTTCGTCGAGTTCGTCACCGTTCTGCGGCCGGAAGAAATGCCGGAGCAGCGCGGGCGATGGCTCGCGCTCCTTCCGTGGCCGTACAACGAAGGACTGCGCATGGACGAGGCGATGCACCCGCTGACGCTGGCCGCCGTGGGCCTCTACGGCGAGGTGCTGCCGAATCAGAATGGCGCGCCGCTGCGCCTGATCGTGCCGTGGAAATACGGCTTCAAGAGCATCAAGTCGATCGCGAAGATCCGGTTCGTCGAGAGGCAGCCGACGAGCACCTGGATGAAGGCAGCGCGGAACTACTACGGCTTCTACGCGAACGTGAACCCCGCCGCGACCGCCTCGACGTTCCGCGATCAGTCGGTCGAACGACGGCTGGGAGAGTTCGTGATGCGGAAGACGCTTCCGTTCAACGGGTACGGCGATCAGGTCGCGTCGCTGTACGCGGGAATGGACCTGCGGAAGAACTACTAGTGCGGTGTCACAGCTGATTCAGTACCGGAATCCGAAACCGCCACGAAAGACACGAAAAACACGAAACCCAAACGTTTTCGTGAGTTTCGTGAGTTTCGTGGCACGACCAGTCTCTAGGACATTCTTGACGGCGGTTCGGGCGGGACCACCAGGTACGGTTGATCGCGCAACTCGTGACTCAGCCGCGCGTGGCAGCGGCGCCATGTCTCGAACCGCCGGCCGATCGTATCGAGCAGCCGCGCCTTGTGAAGCGACGGTTCGTTGAGCGCGGCGCGCGCGAAGAAGCCCGCGCCCATGTCCGCATACCAGCGGATGTTGTGGCGTCCCCGCATCTGATTCTCGAAGAAACCGGTCAGCAGCAGGCACTGCGCGCCCGCCGTTTCCATCATGAGGCTGTCGTGCCGGAGTGTCGTGTCGGCGACGAAGTGATCGAAGACTGCGCTCAGGTTCGCTGGTGCCGGCCAGTCGACCTCAGCATGAGTCGAGACCTGCGCGTAATGCGCCAGCACGCTCGCGTTATAGAGGAGCTCGCGCCGATCGACTGTGGGGTCGGATACATCCTTCAGTCCCAGAAAAAAGAACTCGAGCGCTTGCCGCCGATCGGTCGCGAGCAGTTCGCGGAGCGGACCCATGACGCCTCCGTGACGGTCTGTTCGGTTTTCAGGCGAAGGTACGCTCAATTCGTCCGAATGTACAGTTCGTTTTTACGTCGCTCGATGGTGACCCCTTCACTACGGGGACCGGGTCGAAACGCCGAGCCATGACGGGTCTCGATGTTGCACGCGGTCCGTGCATTGGAGGAATGATGAGACAGACCATCTGGACAGGAACATGCGCGGCGATCGTGACGGTTGCGACGACGGCCCTTTTTGCTCAGACACCCGCACAGCCACCCACACCGCAGTCGACCACTCCGCCGGCGTCGGCCGACAAGATCACGGTCACCGGCTGCCTGAAAGCGGCGCCGCCGATGCCGGGCGATGCGGCGAGCCCCGCGGGCACGACCGGAACGACCGCCGCCGATCCGGCTACGGCCGCGACGACGCCGCCCCCCGCCGGCGCAACGGGAACGACCGGCGCAGCCAACGCCAAGTTCATCCTGACCGGCGCATCGGCGACGCCGGCCGATACCAACACCGCGCAGACCTATCGGCTGATCGCGAACCCGACGGCGCTGAGTGAGCACGTTGGCAAGAAGCTGGAACTGGTCGGCACGATCGACAAGACCAGCACGCCCGATCCGAAGGATCCCGCTGCGGCCGCACCGGCGTTTCGAGTGGAGTCCGGAAAGATCGTCGCAGCGACCTGCAACGAATAACACCTGAAGTCGACATGGGAACGGGACGAGCAGCGTGCTCGTCCCGTCATCATTGTTTCCGGCTGCGCTCGATGTAGGACGGCGTGTAGCCTTCCCACTCCCACGGCGTGACCGTGTTGCCGAGAATGGTCTCGAACAGCGGCCGGAACGCCAGCTCGCCGTTATCGCTGTTGGTCAACGCGATCATGCAGGCCTGACGGCGCTCGAAGCAGATCATGTAGTTCTGCGCGCCGTCGCCGTGTCCTTCCTTGAAGAAGGCCGGGCCGAACCTGGTGTTGGTCAGCAGTCCCCATCCCATCCCGTACGCAAGGCCGACGTTCGACGCCTCGGTACCGGCAGGCTCATCGGGCTCGAGCGCGAACTGATGCAGCGATCGGATGCGGATGAACGGCGTCAGCATCGCGGTACGCGTGGCCGGCCGGAGCAGGCGCCCAGACAGCAGCGCAGACGCAAAACGCGCGAGGTCCTCGGCGCTCGTCGTCATCGAGCCGGCTGCGCGGGCGGGGAAGCGTTTGGTCTGCGCACGGAATGACCCGTCGGTGTTATAGCGGTCGGCGACGTTGTCCGCGAACTCGGCGCGATAGATGATGCCGGTGCGCGTCATGCCGAGCGGTGCGAAGATCGCGTCCTGCATCAGCTGATCGAGCGGGCGCCCTTTCTTCTGTTCGATCGCCAGCTGTACCAGGTTCAGGCCGTCGCCAGAGTAGGTGTACGCGGTGCCGGGCTTGAAGTGAAGGCGCATCTTCTTGTCGGGTGCGAACATGGCCAGGTTGCCGAGGCCCGAGGTGTGCGCCAGCAGCATGCGCGGCGTGACCGTCGGCCAGCCGGGATCGTTCGCCAGGACAGACGCCGACTCCCGATATTCGTCGTAGGCATCGATCGGCTTCGGCAGCTGCTCCGCCAGCGGCGTATCGAGCGCGAACTCGCCGCGCTCGACGAGCTGCATGACGTAAGTGCCGAACACGCCTTTGGTGATCGACGCGGCCCATGTCGTCGTCGTCCGTTCCATCGGCAGCGGGGGATCGACACGCCGAAGTCCGAACGCGGCGCTCCAGACCAGTTGACCGCGATCGAGCACGGCAAGCTGGGCGCCGGTCACGTGCGCCTGCTCCAACGTCTTCTTCGCGAATGACTCGGCGTCAGCGATTGAGATCGTGGATCCGTCGAGACGGCGGATGGAGCCGGCGGCCTTCGCCGTCGTCGCCGGTTGCACAGCGTTCAGCGCGACGATGACGCAGGAGATCAGTCCAGCGGTGGATGCGGCAGCCTTCATTGCAGCGAGATCCGTTCGGTTGCGATGTTCCGCGTGCCGTATGTATACCAGACGTGTCCGCTCCTGGGATTGTTCAGGCCATACGCTCGGCTAAAGCCTTCGCGCGACGTTCAACCTGCTGCACCGGCTTCGGCCACGCGTACCGCGTCAGGTTGTAGCGCGAGAGCATTCGGCTGTAGCGCGAAGGCTTTAGCCGAGCGTATATTCGGGCCATGCAGGACCTTCGATACGCCGCACGTGTGCTGATGAAGAAGCCGGGCTTCACGACCGTGGCCGTGCTCTCGCTGGCGCTCGGCATCGGCGCCAATACCGCAATCTTCACCGTCATCAATGCCGTCTTCCTGCATCCGCTGGCGATCGAGGATCCGTCCCGTGTCGTGGAGGTGTTCACGCGCGACACCAAGACGGTCCAGACCGGCAACTTCACGCTCACCCCGAGCTCGCTCCAGAACTACGAGGATTATCGCGATCAGAACCAGGTGTTCACCGGGCTGGCCGGCTACTTCGGACTGGGATTGCAGTGGACACGCAACGGCGAGACGCAGGGCGTTCCGGCGACGATGACCAGCGCGAACTATTTCGACGTGCTCGGCATCAAGCCGTATCGCGGCCGCCTGTTCGCGGCTGACGAGGATCGCCAGCTGGGCGCCGGCAGCGTGGTCGTGGTCAGCCACAGCCTGTGGATCAAGGAGTTCGGCTCCGATCCGAACCTCCTGGGCCAGACGATGACGCTGAACGGGCTGCCGTTCACGATCATCGGCATCACGCCGCCGGGGTTCAAAGGCACGTTCTCTCTCGCGGGGCCCGACCGCATCTGGCTGCCGCTGAGCATGCGCGAGCAGCTGACCACGGGGCAGCTCCGCGCGCTGATGACCAATCGCCGCTTCCGCTGGATCAACATGGCCGGCCGGATGAAGCCGGGCATCGACATCCGGCAGGTCGATGCGGCGATGAAGACGATCGCGTCGGCTCTCGAGAAACAGTACCCCGCAGCCAATGAGGGCCGGACCGTGGACGTCGCGCTCGAGTCCGACGCCGCGCTCGGGATCAACGGCCGCAGCCAGCTCGTGCTCGCCGGCAGCGTCATGATGGGCGTCGTGGGTCTGGTCCTCCTGATTGCGTGCGTCAACCTCGCCAACCTGCTGCTCGCGCAGTCCGCATCGCGCGAGAAGGAGATGAGCGTGCGCTCGGCGATGGGTGCCGGACGCGGACGCATCGTGCGTCAGCTCCTGACCGAAAGCGTGCTGCTCGCGTCGCTTGGCGGCGCCGCGGGCATGGTCGTCGCGTACTGGGGGCGCACGGCGCTCTGGTCGTTCCGTCCGCCATTCCTCGGCAACGCGTCGATCGATCTCAGCTTCGAGCCGCGCGTGCTCCTGTTCACGGCGGGCATGTCGGTCCTGACCGGCGTGCTGTTCGGCCTGGCGCCGGCCGTCCGCGTGGCGCGCGCGAACCTGAACGACGTGTTGAAGGCCGGCGGCCGTACGGGTGCCGCCAGCGTCAGCAGCAATCGGGTGCGCAGCCTGCTCGTGATGGCGGAGATCGGCCTCGCGACGGTGGCTCTGATCGGCGCGGGGCTCTTCGTGCGCAGTATGCAGGCCGCACAGCGGACCGATCTCGGGTTCGACTCCTCGCACATCGGCTTCATCGCGCTCAATCCTGGCCAGCAGCGCTACGACGAAGCGCGCGGCCAGCAGTTCTATCTCGATGCGATGGCGAAAGCGCGAGCGGTGCCAGGCGTCGAAGCGGTGGCGGTCAGCTCGGCGCCGCCGCTTCAGGGCGGCCTCGCGCTGACGGTGTTTCCGGAAGGGGAAGCACAGAATCCCAACTACCGCGGATCGCTCGTGCAGTTCAGCGACGTGTCGCCCGGCTATTTCGATGCGCTGCGGATTCCGATCCGCGGAGGCCGGGAGTTCACCGAATTCGACGGCCCGCAGTCGAACGCCGTGGCCATCGTGAACGAGGCGCTCGCGCGGCAGCTCTGGCCCGGCCAGGATCCGCTGCACAAGCGGTTCACCATCGTGCAGCAGACGATGTTGATCGAGGTGGTTGGCGTCGTCGCGACGACCGTCGCGAACGCGGTCGGCGAGAGCCCGACACCGCAGATCTACAGACCGCTCCGCCAGGAGTATTCGCCCGGCGTCTCGCTGCTCGTGCGCGCGGCCGGCGATCCCACGCCGCTGCTCGCCACGGTGCGTGACCAGGTGCAGACGATCGATCGCAACATGCCGCTGCGCGGGACGGGCACGATCCAGCAGAACATCGAGGCCGGCCTGTGGGCTCCGCGCATGGGCGCCGCGCTCCTCAGTATTTTCGGCGGCCTGGCGCTGGCGCTGGCGATGATCGGCGTCTACGGCGTGATGTCCTACTCGGTTACGCAGCGCGCGCAGGAACTGGGCATCCGCATGGCCCTCGGCGCGCAGACCGGTGACGTGCTCATCATGGTCCTCAAACAAGGAATGGTGCTGGCGGCCGGTGGCGCAGTGATCGGCGTCGCGCTCGCGCTCCTGCTGGGACAGTTGATTAGCACGCTGCTGTTCGGCGTCAGCGGCCGCGATCCTCTGACGCTAGCCGGTGTGAGCCTCACCCTGGCGATCGTGGCGCTGCTGGCTTGCTACATCCCCGCACGGCGAGCTGCCCGCGTCGATCCGCTCGTGGCGCTCAGGTACGAGTGATCGTCGCAGGGCTAAAGCCCTGCGCCACAGTAGCGCGAAGGCTTTAGCCGAGCGTACCATTTACGCGTGAACAACGTCCTCATCGTCACCGGCGGAAGCCGGGGGATCGGCGCGGCGACAGCCCTCCTCGCCGCCGAGCGCGGCTACGCCGTGTGCGTCAACTACCGGAAGAACCGCGATGCCGCCGATCAGGTCGTGTCGAAGATTCAGGCCGCGAGAGGGAAGGCGCTGGCCGTCGGCGCCGACGTGGCGTCGGAATCCGAGGTCGTGCGGCTGTTCGACACCGTCGATGCGCAGATGGGGCCGCTCGCCGGGCTCGTCAACAACGCCGGCGTCCTCGAGACGCAGGCGCGCGTCGAACACATGGATGCCGCGCGGATCGATCGGGTCTTCGCGACCAACGTCCGCGGCGCCTTCGTCTGCGCGCGCGAAGCCGTGCGGCGGCTGTCGACGAAACGCGGTGGATCAGGCGGAGCCATCGTCAACGTGTCGTCGAGGGCGGCGCAGCTCGGAGCTCCCGGCGAGTACGTGGACTACGCCGCGTCGAAGGCGGCGCTCGAGGCGATGACGATCGGGCTGGCGCGCGAAGTCGCCGGAGAAGGCATCCGCGTAAACGGCGTTCGTCCGGGGATCATCTATACGGACATTCACGCCGATGGGGGCGAGCCGAACCGCGTCGAGCGCCTCGGCCCGACGCTGCCGATGCAGCGAGGCGGGCACGCGATCGAAGTGGCGCGGGCGATTCTGTGGCTGCTGTCCGACGAGGCGTCCTATTCGACCGGCACGTTCATCGACGTGTCCGGCGGACGGTAGGAATTGAGAATTAAGAATTAGGAATTAAGAATTAGGAATTACGAATCTCGGTGGACCGTGGCCGGTGAGAACGCCGGGAGACAAACGGCGACGTATTCGGCGCCGTCCGGGCCAGGCGTGCTGTAGCGCACCCATTCACCAGGTGCGGTGACCACCGCCTGACCGGCGTGCACCTCGAGCGCGCCGCCCTCGTGCTCGACGCGGACCATCCCGCGCAGGACGACGGTGATTTCTTCGAACTCCGGACGCTGTCCCGGCTCGAGCCATCCGGAGGGCGACGTCATGCGCGCCACGCTGACGCCCGCATGGCCGGAGTTCACGCGTCCGGCAAACTCTTCAATCTTTTTTGGTTTCGTGCCGGCGGCGGCGACGACTGCGGGGGCGGCGATGAGACGCGGCATACGCGACGCAGTATAGACTTAATTCGTGACCAAGAAAGTCTGCGACACCATTCTCGACGCCGTCGGCCACACGCCGCTCGTCCGCATCAACCGCATCACGAAGGGGATTGTGAAAGGCACCGTGTACGCCAAGGTGGAAACCTTCAATCCCGGCAACTCGATCAAGGACCGCATGGCGATCCAGATGATCGAAGACGCCGAGCGGGCGGGGAAGCTGAAGCCGGGCGGCACGATCATCGAAGGCACGTCCGGTAACACCGGCATGGGCCTCGCCATGGCGGCCGTCGTCAAGGGCTACAAGTGCATTTTCACGACCACCGACAAGCAGTCGAAGGAGAAGGTCGACGCGTTGAAGGCGTTCGGCGCGGAGGTCATCGTCTGCCCGACCAACGTCGAGCCCGAGGATCCGCGCTCGTACTATTCGGTCTCGTCCCGGCTCGAGCGGGAAGTGCCGAATTCGTGGAAGGCGAATCAATACGACAACCTGTCGAATTCCAAGGCGCACTACGAGCAGACCGGGCCGGAGATCTGGGAGCAGACCGACGGCACGATCACGCACCTGGTCGTCGGCGTCGGGACCGGCGGCACGGCGTCAGGCACCGGCCGGTACCTGAAGGAGAAGAACCCCGACATCAAGGTGTGGGGGATTGACACCTACGGATCGGTGTTCAAGAAGTACAAGGAGACCGGCATCTTCGACAAGCATGAGATCTATCCGTACATCACGGAAGGGATCGGCGAGGATTTCCTGCCGAAGAACGTCGACTTCAGCGTGATCGATGCGTTCGAGAAGGTGACCGACAAGGACGCGGCGATGATGACGCGGCGGATTTCACGCGAGGAAGGGATCTTCGCGGGCAACTCCGCCGGATCGGCGATGGCCGGCCTGCTGCAGCTTCGAGATCACTTCAAGGACGGCGACGTGATCGTGGTGATCTTCCACGACCACGGCACCCGGTATCTCGGGAAGATGTTCAACGACGAGTGGATGCGCGAGAAGGGGTTCATCGAGAAGCACGGCATGCGCGCCCGCGATCTGGTGGCGATGAAACTGTCCGGGGAGCTCTGCTCGCTGGAGTCGGAAGAGCCGGTCGAACACGCGGTCCGGCTGATGAGCGAGCACGACTTCTCGCAGATCTCCATCATGCGCGACAGCCGTCTCGTCGGCTCGTTGAACGAATCGCACCTCTACAACGAGCTGGTCAAGGATCCCGAGATCAAATCGCAGCCGGTGGAGTCGATCATGCAGCCGGCCTTCCCGTTCGTGGACATTTCAACGCCGGTCGATCTGTTGCAGACGATGATCACGCCGCAGAACCCGGCGGTGCTGGTCCGCGACTTCAAGACGGACAAGACGTTCATCATCACCCGGTCGGATTTGATCCGCGTGCTCTGAGAGGATGCCGTGATTGACGAGAAGGCGCTGCGCGCCCAGTTGGTGAAGCTGCTCGATTTCGAGGACGCCCACGTCGGCTTCGATCGGGCCGTGAAGGGAATTCCCGCGCGCATGCGCGGCACGGTGCCGGCCGGCGGTGAACACTCGTTGTGGCAGTTGCTGGAGCACCTGAGGATTGCGCAGGCCGACATCCTCGAGTTCTGCCTGACCGCGAAGTACAAAGAGAAGAAGTGGCCTGACGACTACTGGCCGGTGTCGCCGTCGCCCCGCAGCGCCTCGGCGTGGACGAAGGCGATTTCGGACTACCGCCGCGATCGCAAGGCGTTCCAGCGCCTCGCCGCGAATACGAAAATCGACCTGCTCGCCACGATCCCGCACGGGACGGGCCAGACCTACCTGCGCGAGATCCTGCTGGCCGCCGATCATGCGGCGTATCACATCGGGCAAATCGTCACGGTCCGCAAACAGCTCGGCATCTGGACCTAGCGCTGCCGAATCGACGCGCCGCGCCATGAAGATTGTCGCCGAGCGTCTTTCTGCACAGCATCTGGCCGGCCGCGGTTTCCGGGCGCCGGCCGACGTCGTGAGGTGGTTCGGCGCGGTGCAGGCCCAGGACTACCCGGGATCTCTCTGGGCGCTCGGCATGCGCACGGCCGGAGCGACCGAAGCCTCGGTCGAGGAGGCGGTGTCGAACCGCGCGATCGTCCGCACCTGGCCGCTTCGCGGCACGCTGCACTTCGCGGCGCCCGAGGACGTGCGGTGGATGCTCGCGCATTTCGGGCCGCGGACCGTCGCGCGGGCGGCGCCGCGGTTCAAACAGCTCGAGCTCGATCGACGAACGCTCACGCGGGGCGCCGCGCTGATCGTCAAGGCGCTGGAAGGCGGACGTCGATTGACGCGCCCGCAGCTGTACGTGCTGATGGAGCGCGCGGGCATCGCCACCGGCGAGAATCGAGGTGTGCACATCTTGTGGAAGTGCGCCCACGACGGCCTGATCTGCTTTGCGACGCGCGACGGCAGGCAGCACACGGTCGCGCTGCTCGACGAGTGGCTGCCTCCTGCGAAGATCCCGGCTCGCGACGAAGCGCTCGCCGCGCTGGCGCATCGATACTTCACGAGTCATGGCCCTGCCACCATCTCCGATTTCATCTGGTGGTCCGGGCTGGCCGCCGCGGATGCGCGGTCGGCGCTGGAGATGGCGCGCGGCGATCTGCAGAGCGAGCGGATTGAGGGCGCCGTGTATTGGCGCAATGAACGCTCCGCTCCAGCCGTCGCGCCCGACAAAATCGTCGCCGCTCACGCGATGCTGCTTCCCCCCTACGACGAGTACACGGTCGCCTATCGCGATCGTGGCGCCGTGCTGGATCCGCGCCACAAGGCGGCCGCGCGCAACGGGATCTTCAATCCCACGATCGTGGTGCAGGGGCGCGTGATCGGGACCTGGATCCGGCAACAGGCGGGCCACCACGTGGCCCTCACCCTGAAGCCGTTCGCACCGCTGCGCGGCGCCTCAGCCCGTGCCGTGACGGCGGCGGCAGAGCGGTACGGCCGCTTCCTCGGGCAGCCCGTCGAATTTTTGTCGCATCCGCTCGGCTGAAGCCTTCGCGCTACACGCACTCGACTGAAGCCTTCGCGCGACGCCCACTCGGCTGAAGCCTTCGCGCTACACGCATTCGACTGGCACGACTCTATGGTTGTAGCGCGAAGGCTTTAGCCGAGCGAAACAGGCAGGGCTTGCGGCGGCCTGGTCTCCAGGTGTAGGCTTTGTTAACTAAACGATTAAATGAAACGATTAAACAAGACTACAACGGCGGCGCCGAAGAAAAAGGGACGGGACGGCGATACCGAGCAGCGGATCCTCGACGCCGCGCACGCGGTGTTCGTCCGGCGCGGCACCGCGGGCGCGCGGATGCAGGAGATCGCCGGGGAAGCCGGCGTCAACCAGGCGCTGCTGCACTACTACTTCCGGAACAAGGAACAGCTCGCGCACGCGGCGTTTGCGCGTGCCGCCAGGGGCTTCATGCCGGCCGTCGTTCAAGTGATCGCATCCGACGGCGAGCTCGAAGAGAAAGTGCGGCGTGTGATCGATCTCGAGATCCTTCACCTCTCGCGCGCACCGTACCTCCCGGGTTACATCATCGGGGAGGTCACGCACCATCCTGAACGCGCCGCCCAGCTGATCGCCGCCATCACCGGCCTGGCTCCCAGCGAGCTCGGGCCGCGCGTGCTGGGAACGCTGCGGCGCCAAATCCGATCGCGCGTCAAGGCCGGCGTGATGCGCGACATCGCCCCCGAGTCGTTCATCGTGAACCTGATGTCGCTCTGCATTTTTCCGTTCGCGGTCCGGCCGATGGTCCAGGCCATGCTCGGCATGGACGACCGGCGCTTCGAACAGTTCATCACGCGCCGGCGCGAACAGCTGCCGGCCTTTTTCCTGGGAGCGTTGCGCCCATGATGCGTGTCTCCGTCGCCTGGCTGGCTCTCTGGTGCCTCGGATCGGCGCCGCCTGCCTTTGCGCAGCCTTCCTCGCCGAGCAGCAGCGAGCCGCTGCGGCTGGGGGCGTTGCAACGCGAGGCGGGCGACGCAGACGCCCGGACTCGCGAGATCGAGATGCTGGCCAGACAGACCGACCTCCGGCTGCGCAACATCGACGATGAGCGGTTGCCGTCGATCAACGCGCTCGGATCGACGCAGATCCAGTCCGACGTGCCCAAGTCTCCGTTTACCAGCCCCGACGGCCAGCCTGCGTTCGCGGCGCCGAAGTTTACCTACGACGCGTCGGTCCGCGTGGATCAGCGGCTGTACGACGCCGGCATCCAGCCTCGCCGCGAACTGGCGCGCGCCGATCTCGCCGAGTCGCAGGCGCGCGTGCGAACAGCGGTGTTCGCCCTCCGGCAGGAGGTGAACGATGCCTTCTTCTCGGCCGCGCTGCTTCAGGAGCAGCTCGGCGCGCTGACCGCGACGCTCGACGATCTCGACGCGCGGCTCCGCGAGACGACGACAAGGGTGCGCGAGGGCGCGGCGCTGCCGGCTGACGCCGCGGCCATCGAGGCGGCCGTGCTGCAGCAGCGTCAACTCGCCGACTCGCTGAGGTCGAACCGGCGCGCGGCGCTCGCCCGCCTGGCGGCGCTGACCGGACGCGCCATCGGCCCGGATGCGGCCACGGCGCTGCCTGAGGGGGCCGATATCGCGTCGCAGGCCCGCGACGCACTGGCGCGTGAGCGCGCGCGTCCGGAGTACCAGCAGTTCGACCGCGCGCGTGACCGCGCCGCCCGTCAGCAGGCGGTGACGACGGCCGCCGATCGCCCGCAGATCTCGGCGTTCGGCCGCGCCGGCTACGGGCGTCCCGGTTTGAATTTCGTCAGCGACCAGCCCGAGCCGTATGCGCTTGCCGGCCTGCAGCTGCAGTGGAAGGCCTGGAACTGGGGAACGTCCGACCGCGAGCGGGAAATCCAGGCGCTGCAGCAGACGATCGTCTCGGCGGAAGAAGCGGCATTCACGAGCAGCCTCCGCCGCGCGATCGAGACGGATCTCGCCGCGATCGAACACCTCGAGACCTCGCTGGCGACCGACGACCGGATCGTGGCGCTGCGCGAAGGCATCGACCGCACGGCACGGGTTCGCCTGAGCGAAGGGGCGATTACCGCCTCCGAGTATCTCGATCGCCACACCGAATGGTTGACCGCGCAGTTCGATCGAGCCCGTCATCACGTCGAGCTCGCGCAGGCGCGCGCCAACGTGCAGACGAAGCTCGGGCTGGAGGTGAGATGATGCGACGAATCGACACCGCGATCGCTGCCCTGTTGATCGCGTCGCTGCTGGGCGGCTGCGCCAGGAAAGCGGAGCCCGACGCGTACGGCAACGTCGAAGCCACCGAGGTCGTGGTCGGCGCCGAGGCCACCGGCCGTCTCCTCACCTACACCGTCACCGACGGTCAGGCCGTTCGGGCCGGGTCTCTCGTCGGTACCATCGACGCGGTCCAGCTCAATTTCGAGCGCGATCAGATCGCGGCTCAGCAAACCGCAACTCGGTCGCGGGCCGGCGAGGTGCGCCAGCAGATTGCCGCGCTCGAGTCGCAGCGAGGCATCGCCGTCGCCCAGCGCGATGCCGCGCGGGCGCAGCGGGACGCGCTGTCGGCGCAGCTCGAGATTGCGAAGCGAACCCACCAGCGGACGCGGCGGCTCTTCGATCAGCAGGCCGCCACCGCGCAGCAGCTCGATCAGGCCGAACGGGACGAGCGCGTGCTCACGAATCAGGTCGCCGCCCAGGACGAGCAGATCAAGGCGCAGGAGCGGCAGATCGCCGCGCAAACCGACCTCGCCAACGGCGCACGCGCGCAGGAGAAGACCGTCGCCGCGCAGCTGGCCGGCACGGACGCTCAGGTCAGCCAGGCCGGCGAGCGCATCAGGAAGACGGAGATCCGCAATCCGATCGACGGCACGGTGCTCACCTCTTACGTGAAGGCCGGGGAGGTCGTTCAAGCGGGGCAACCGCTCTATCGCGTAGCGAATCTCACGTCGATGGAGGTCCGTGCGTACGTCACCGAGCCGCAGCTGTCGGCCATCCGCCTGGGGCAGGAGGCCCAGGTGTCGATCGACGCCGGCGGCGGCCAGCGGCAAACGGTGCCGGGCTCGATTTCCTGGATTTCCTCGCGGGCGGAGTTCACGCCGACGCCCATCCAGACGCGCGAAGAGCGCGTCGATATGGTCTATGCGATCAAGATCCGCGTCGCCAACGCCAACGGCGTGCTGAAGATTGGGATGCCCGTGGACGTGCAGTTCGTCGCGAACCAGGTCGCGCGATGAGTGCCTCGTCTGCCGATGCTGTCGTCGCCGATTGCCTCGAGAAGCGGTTCGGGCAAACCATCGCGCTGGCGGGACTGTCCTTCTCGGTGCCTCGAGCAGAGCTCTTCGGCGTCGTCGGGCCGGACGGCGGCGGTAAAACCACACTGTTCCGGATTCTGGCGACGCTGCTCGTGCCCGAGAAAGGCACAGCGCGTGTCCTCGACCGTGACGTGGTGAAGGATCTGTGGGACCTCCGCCGGCGTATTGGCTACATGCCCGGCCGCTTCTCCCTCTACCCGGATCTCAGCGTGTACGAGAACCTGCGCTTCTTCGCGTCGGTCTTCGGCACGACGATCGAGCGCGAGCAGGCTCACATCGCGCCGATCTACAGCCAGCTCGAGGCGTTCAAGGACCGCCGCGCCTCCGCGCTCTCCGGAGGCATGAAACAGAAGCTCGCGCTGTGCTGCGCGCTCGTGCACCGGCCGGAGATCCTGTTTCTCGACGAGCCGACGACCGGTGTCGACGCCGTGTCCAGGCGCGAGTTCTGGGATCTGCTGGCGCAGCTCAAGGCGTCGGGCATGACGATCCTGGTGTCGACACCGTACATGGACGAGGCCGACCGTTGCGATCGGGTGGCGCTGATGCAAAGTGGGCGGCTGCTCGCAGTGGACGCGCCGAAGGCCATCGCGCAGGCGTTCGACCGTCCGCTGCTCGCCGTTCGCGCTGCCCGCCGCTATCCGGCGCTGCTCGCGCTTCGCGAATCGCCGCACGTGCACGCGGTCTACCCGTTCGGCGACACGCTGCACTACGTCGACGCCCGCCGGGGAGAGGCGCCCGCGGCGATTGCGACCGAACTGTCGGCGTTTCTGGCATCGCGAGGATTTGCGGACGCGACGGTCGAGCCGACCGCGGCCACCGTCGAGGACAGCTTCATCGCGCGCATGGGCGCGCCCGAAGGCACGCGCGCGGCATGAGCGGCGATCTCGCGATCGACGTCCAGGATCTGACGCGCCGGTTCGGTGCCTTCACCGCCGTCGGCGGCATCACGTTCAACGTACGCGCGGGCGAGGTGTTCGGTTTTCTCGGCGCCAACGGCGCCGGCAAGACGACAGCGATCCGGATGCTGACCGGTCTTCTCGTTCCCTCGTCGGGCCGCGCCACGGTCGCGGGACACGATGTCGCTCGAGACGCGGAGCGCGTCAAGCGCGACATCGGGTACATGAGCCAGAAGTTCTCGCTGTACGAGGATCTCACCGTCCGCGAGAACATCACGCTGTACGGCGGGATCTACGATCTGCGCGATCGCGAGATCCGCGATCGGAGCGCGCGCATGCTCGCGAACCTCCAGCTCGAGCACGCCGCCGATCAACTCGTCCGCGCGATTCCGCTCGGCTGGCGCCAGAAGCTCGCGTTCTCGGTTGCGCTTCTGCACCAACCGCGCGTCGTGTTTCTCGACGAGCCAACGAGCGGTGTCGATCCCATTACGCGCCGGCAGTTCTGGGAGCTGATCTACGACGCCGCCGCCGGAGGGACGACCGTGCTCGTCACCACGCACTACATGGACGAAGCGGAGTACTGCGATCGCATTTCGATCATGGTCGACGGCCGCATCGGCGCGATGGGCACGCCCGCCGAGTTGAAACGGGATTTCAAGGTGAGCTCGATCGACGATCTCTTCGTGCAGCTGGCCAGGCCGACCGGATCTGCGCAGGGGCCCGCGGCATGAGCGCACTCCTCGGGCTGCTGCGCAAGGAGGTGTATCACATCCTCCGAGACCGGCGGACGCTGGTGGTGATCGTCGCGCTGCCGGTTCTCCAGGTGATCATTTTCGGATATGCGATCCGGACGGATGTGGATCATGTGCGTCTGGCGATCGTGGACCCGGCGCCGGACACGGTGACGCTGGGTATCCGCGCACGTTTCGCGGCGGCGGGCGTATTTGAAGACGTCGCCCTCGTGCCGAGGATCGAGCAGCTGGAGGATCTGTTCCGCCGCGGCGCCGCGCAGGGAGCCGTCGTGTTCGAGGCGGGCTTCGCCGAGCGATTGGCCCGTGGCCTGCCGGCCGGTCTGCTGATCATCGCCGACGCCACCGAGCCGAATACCGGCAGCATCGTCGCTTCCTACGCGACCGCGGTGGTGCAGGGCTATCAGCAGGAAGCGCCTCCGTCCAATGGCGCGATCCACATCGTCCCGAGCGTGCGCATGCGCTTCAATCCGACGCGCGAGAGCTCGAACCTGTTCGTGCCGGGACTGATGGCATTCGTCCTCACGATCATCTCGTCGCTGATGACGGCGATCTCGTTGACGCGCGAAAAGGAGACCGGGACGCTGGAAGCGCTGCTCGTGTCGCCGCTGAGGCCGTGGCAGATCATCGTGGGCAAGGTCGCGCCGTACCTCGTTGTCGGCT
This sequence comes from Vicinamibacterales bacterium, assembly GCA_035693505.1. GTDB lineage: Bacteria > Acidobacteriota > Vicinamibacteria > Vicinamibacterales > CAVVIG01 > CAVQFC01. The sequence goes on along the minus strand of DASSGK010000092.1, from coordinate 8,341 downwards.
TTGCGAGCGTCGTCGGTGTCATTCTCGAGGCGCGCCTGGTGTTTCACGTGCCGCTCCGCGGCAGCCTCGTTCTGCTGCTCGCCGAGGGCATCGTCTTCATCCTCGTGTCGCTGTCGCTCGGCATCCTCATTTCGGCGCGAACGTCCTCGCAGCGGGTGGCGATGATGGGTGCGCTGATTGGCACGATGCTCCCGACCATGCTGCTGTCCGGTTTCATTTTTCCGCTGGAGAGCATGCCCTGGCCTCTGCGTGCCATCTCCGTCATCGTGCCCGCCCGCTGGTTCGTTCTGGTGGCGCGCAGCATTATGCTGAAAGGCGTGGGCCTTTCGTACCTCTGGCAGCCCACGCTCGTGCTGCTCGTCATGGCGCTGGTGCTGCTGACGGCGAGCACGCGGGCGTTTCACGAACGGCTGGATCAGTAGCATGCGCCGCATCCTCTTCCTGGCGCGAGCCGAGGTTCTCCACGTGGTGCGCGATCGCGCGACGCTGGCGCAAGTGCTGATCGTGCCGGTGTTGCAGCTGCTCGTACTCTCGAACGCGGCGACGTTTCTCGTCACGAACACGCCGACGTATGTGGTCGACTTCGATCGAACGAGCGTCTCGCGCGGCCTCGTCACCCGCTTCCGGGCATCAGGACACTTTCTCGTCGACGAACAATCGGCATCGCCGGAGCTCGCGAACGAAGCGCTGCTGCGCGGGGATGCGACGATGGTCCTGACGATTCCGCACGATTTCGAGGCGACGCTCGTCCGAACGGGTTCTGCGCCGATCCAGCTCACGGTCAACGCGGAGAAGGGGTCCGCCGCCGGCATCGTTCAGTCGTATGCGACGAGCATCGCGGCCGCGTATGCGTCGGAGCTCGAATCATCAGTTCGCGGCGCGAGCCTGGGAGGATCGGATGCGCCGCCGGTTCGCGGCGTACCGAAGATCGATCTGCGAGTCAGAAGCTGGTACAACCCGGCGCTCAACTACAAGTACTACATGGTGCCGGGGATCCTCGTCGCGCTGGTGACGCTCATCGGGACGCTGCTCACGGCGCAGAACATCGCGCGCGAGAAGGAACTGGGGACGCTCGAGCAGCTCAACGTCACGCCGATGACGCGCGGGCAGTTCATCGCAGCGAAGCTTCTCCCGTTCTGGGCGCTGGGCATGCTCAATCTCGCCATCGGCCTCCTCGTCGGTGCGCTCGTCTTCGGCGTGCCGATGCGGGGCAGCTTGCTGCTGTTATTTGGAGCGGCCGCGGTCTACCTCGTGGCGGCGCTGGCGATCGGCCTGTGGATTTCGAGCGTGGTCGACACGCAGCAGCAGGCCATGTTCGTGACGTTCTTCGTGATGAACGTCTACCTGCTGATGAGCGGGTTGTTCACGCCCATCGACAGCATGGCGCCGTGGGTGCGCACGGTGTCGCAGCTGAATCCCGTGCGGCACTTCGTGACGATCTCGCGCGCGATCCTGATGAAAGGCGCGGGCCCCGCCGACATCGCCCAGCCTTTTCTGATCCTGACGATCTTCGGCGCGGTCACGCTCGCACTGGCGATCAGGCAGTATTCGAAGCGTGTGGCATAGAGCACGAAACTCTCGAAACGCACGAAACAAACGAAATTCACGAAGAAATTCAACACAGAGAAACAGAGGAACTGAGGACGAACGGAGGGGCACGCGAAGTTCGGCGGGCCCGCCGAACAGTGCCCTCCTGATCTCCTAATCTCCTGTGAGATCGTGGACGCGGTCGCAGCGTGACAGCAGTTGCCGTTCTATTTCGCGTCTTTCGTGGTTAAGACAGGACGCCCAGCTTCTTCAGCGCGGCGTCCGGGCAGCCTTTCCACTCACTGACGAAGACGTTGCCCTGATATTGCAGATCGGCGATCCCCGTCTTCGTGGACCAGAACCCTGAGGCAGTCAGATCGCGGAAGCTGCTGAAAAACGCGATGGCGTGGCCCAGGCCGCGATCGGGGTTGGACGTGTAGGCGATCTCGTCGAGCAGCAGGCGCCGCTCGCGATCGGCGCAGCTCACGAAGCGTTTCCCAAATCGATCGATCGCCAATCGATCGATCATCGCGAGGCCGCCGCGCATCGCGACCTGGCGTCGCGGTTGATCGATCATCATGAAGTCCATGAACGCCGGCACGCCGGCATCGGTCGCGCTTCCCGATCGCTCGTCCCGCGGGATGATCAGGTCGACGAGCACTCCCACCGTGGCGTACTCGTGCGCGTTGAAGAACTTCGGCTTGAATGCCGCTGCCGGTTGCTTCGCCGCCTGAGCCTCGGCATGTTCATGCGCCTGCCGCGCCTCGACGTCGCTCCAGACCAGCGCTGCCGCCGCGGGCGCCGCGGCAATCAATTCGAGCGCCGAGCGCCGCGATATCGTTTTCATGATGCGCTCACCATTCCAACCTGAAATCTGAAAATCCAATCTTGCAATTTGCCATCCTGCAATTTGCAATCTTTTAGAGCGTTCCCTGGTTCCTCTGCTCTGCGATGTACTCCGACGTGCGCATCGCGAGCGCGAGGATCGTCCACGTGCAGTTCTTGTGCGCGTTCGAGACGAACGGCCCCGCGTCGGCGACGAACAGGTTTCGCACGTCGTGCGCCTGGCAATGCGCGTTCAAGACCGACGTGCCGGGATCGGTCCCCATCCTCGTCGTCCCCACTTCGTGGATGATGCGGCCGACCGGTTCGAGGCCGTACAGCTCTTCGCGCGTCGGCATCCGCGACAGCGGCGTCCCGCCCATCTCGTGGATGATTTCGCGGAACGTCTCCTGCATGTGCTTCGCCTGGTTGATCTCATGCTCCGAAAACTGCGCGTGGAATCGGAGCACCGGGATGCCGTACGTGTCCACCACGTTCGGGTCGATCTCGCAGTACGTGTGCTCGTTGGGAATCATCTCGCCGCGGCCGGCGAAATTGACCGTCGCTCCGTAGAAGCGGCGGTAGTCGTCCTTGAGCGATTTGCCGTATCCGCCGACGCCGTTGAAGCGCTGGATCCCTCCCATGAAGCCGAAGCCCGGCGCCGATCGTTTGCCGCCTCCCAGCTCGATGTGGTACCCGCGCGGGAAGTCGAGGTTCTTGTTGTCGAGCCACCACGGCATGTACAGATGCGCGCCGCCCGTGCCGTCTTCGTTGTGCGGTACGCCGTGCTCCATTTTCGGGATGTGTCCCGAGACCGACAGCCCCGTCGAGTCTGTAAGGTAGCGCCCGACGACGCCGCTCGAATTTGCGAGGCCGTCGGGGAAGCGGCCCGACCTCGAGTTCAGCAGCAGTCGCGCTGACTCGCAGGCGCTCGCCGCGAGGACCACGATTTTCGCGCGGACGGCATAGTCGCGGCGATCCGTGCGATTGACGTACGACACGCCGGTCGCCAGCCCGGCGTCGTCGGTCAAGACCTCCCGCGCCATCGCGTTCGCGATGATCTTCAGCTTGCCGGTCGCCAACGCCGGCGGCAGCAGCACCGACGGCGACGAGAAGTTCGCGTGCGTCGCGCAGCCGCGGCCGCACTGGCCGCAGTAGTGGCAGGCGGGCCGGCCGTTCAGCGGCTGCGTGAGGATCGACAGGCGGTTCGGGATGCACGTGATGTGCAGCTTGTCGGCCGCCTGCTTGATCAGCAGCTCGTAGCAGCGCGGCTTCGGCGGCGGCTGGAAGACCCCGTCCGGCTCGTTCGGAATATTTTCCATCGATCCGAAGATGCCGACGAAGCGATCGAGCTTGTCGTAGTACGGCTTGATCTCGTCGTACGTGATCGGCCAGTCGTCGCCGATGCCGTCGAGGCTCCGCCGCTTGAAGTCGTCAGGGCCCCAGCGCAAGGAGATGCGTCCCCAGTGATTGGTGCGTCCGCCCAGCATGCGCCCGCGGAACCAGTCGAACTGCGATCCCGGCGCCTGCGTGTACGGCTCGCCTTCAATCTCCCAGCCCCCGATGCAGCCGTCGAACTCACCGAACGGCTTGGTCGGCGTGGCAGCGCCGCGGCGCGGCGAGTCGTACGGCCAGGCGGACATCTTCGAGTCTTTGGCCGAGTCCCACATGCCGCCGGCCTCGAGCATCACGACGTCGGCGCCTGCTTCGCAGAGGACCTTCGCGGCCATGCCTCCGCCGGCGCCGGAGCCGACGATGCAGACGTCGTAGATCTTCGGTGAACGAATGACCTGCATGAGCCGGAATCTTAGCCCGATTTTGGGGTAAGGTTCCTCGAATGAAACGCGAGACCATCCTGCTTTCCGCGCTCTTTGCGGTCTCCGCGGTTTTTTCATCGTCGAGCCAGACGGCTCCTGTCGCTGAGTGGCGCTCCTACGCGGGCGACTTGAGAAATCACCATTACTCGCCGTTGGCGCGGGTGACTGCCGCGAACTTCAACGCGCTCGAAGTCGCCTGGCGCTTCAAGACCGACAGCCTCGGTCCGCGACCGGAGTACAAGCTCGAAGGCACGCCGCTGATGGCGCACGGCGTGCTCTACACCACCGCGGGCACGCGGCGCGCCGTGGTCGCGCTCGACGCGGCGACAGGCGAGTTGCTGTGGGCGCACTCGGAGCGTGAGGGCGCGCGCGCGGCGGCGTCGCCGCGCCAGCTGTCCGGCCGCGGCGTCGCGTACTGGACCGACGGCAAGGACGAGCGCGTGCTCTACGTGACCACCGGCTACCGTCTCGTCGCGCTCGACGCGAAAACCGGCGCGCGCATCCCGTCGTTCGGCAAGGACGGGATCGTCGACCTGAAAGACGACGTCGTGTTCGGGAAAGCGCAGCAGATCGATCGCGAGGCCGGTGAAATCGGCCTGCATGCGACGCCGGCCGTGACGAAAGACGGCGTGGTGATGGTCGGCGCGGCGATGCTCGAGGGCGGCACGCCGAAAACGCATAACAACACCAAGGGGCTCGTGCGGGCCTTCGATGTGCACACAGGCCGGCGGCTCTGGACGTTCAACACCATTCCAAGGCCGGGCGAATTCGGGAACGACACGTGGCTCAACGAATCGTGGGCGGTGAACGGCAACGTCGGCGTCTGGAATCAGATCGGCGTCGACGAAGATCTGGGCCTGGCGTATCTGCCCGTCGAGACGCCGAGCTCCGATTTCTACGGCGGTCTTCGCCCTGGAAATAACCTCTTCGCCGAGAGCCTCGTCGCGATCGACTACAAGACAGGCAAGCGGAAGTGGCACTTTCAGCTCGTGCACCATCCGATCTGGAACATGGACATCGCGACCGCGCCGATGCTCGTGGATCTGGTGGTCAACGGCCAGCCGGTCAAGGCCGTGGCCGTCATGGGCAAGCAGGCCTTCCTCTATCTGTTCAACCGTGTGACCGGCGAGCCGATCTTTCCGATCGAAGAGCGGCCGGTGCCGCAATCGGACGTGCCTGGTGAGAAGACGTCGCCGACGCAGCCGTTCCCGACCAGGCCGCCCGCCTACGACTATCAGGGCGTCGAAGTCGAGAACCTGATCGATTTCACTCCGGAGCTCCACGCCGAGGCGCTCAAGATCGCGTCGCGCTACAAGCTCGGTCCGCTCTTCACGCCGCCGCCGGTCAGCAGAAAAGAAGGTCCGATCGGTTCCTTCCGCTCGTCTGGGGGCACGAACTGGCCGGGCGGCTCTTACGATCCCGAGACACATATCGCATACGTGCCGTCGTTCACCGCGATGCCCGTTCTCGGCCTGTTGCCGCCGCCGAGCAAGGAGTTTTCTGATTTGCCGTACGTGTCGGGCAACGCGCTCACCGGCGTGCGATACATCTCCGGTCCCGGTGAGAATGTCGGCGCCGATGCGGCATCGCTCACGTCGAAGGCCGCCGGGACCATCGTGTCGTCGACCGGCGACGCGGCGACCAACAGCGACGCGCTTCCGCAGGGTCTTCCGCTGTTGAAGCCGCCGTACGGACGATTGAGCGCGATCGATCTCGATCGCGGCGAAATCCTCTGGCAGGTGGCGCACGGGGAGACGCCCGACAGCGTGCGCAATCATCCCGCGTTGAAGGGGCTGACGATCCCTCGCACCGGTCAATCAGGCGCCGTCGGTGCGCTGGTGACGAAGACGCTGGTCATCATGGGCGATCCGTTGGCGACGACACTCCCTGGCCGCCCGCGTGGCGCGATGCTGCGTGCCTACGACAAGCGCACCGGTATGGAAGTCGGAGCCGTCTACATGCCGGCGCAGCAGTCCGGCACGCCGATGACCTACGAGTGGAACGGCCGCCAGTTCATCGTCGTGCCGATCAGCGGCGGCAACTATTCGGGGGAGTATCTGGCGTTTGCATTGCCGCGATGATCGCGGCCGTCGATGTAGTGCAGCCCTTCAGGGCTGCATCGGCTTTGCAGGCCTGAGGGCCTGTACTACGAAGACACTATGGCCCGCTTTACGAAGAGGCGATGAAACAGGAGACGTACATGCGAAGAATCGTGATCGGTCTGGTCGGTGTGATCTGTGCGGCCGGCGCGCTCGTCGCGCAAGGCGATCCGCAGCCCACGTGCAAGATGTGTCCGGGCACCTATATCCCCAAATCCGAGGTCGATGCCTACATTGCTAAAGCCGTCGCCGAAAACCTGATCGATCAACAGGCGCGGGACATCGACATCGGTAAGGCGCACATCGGCATCGGCGTCGTGCATCGGGGAAAACTCGACGCGCCGGCGCCAGAGTCTGTGGCCGAGCACGATCTGGTCAGTGAGGTCTATCACATCATCGATGGTGCCGCGACCCTGGTCACGAGCCCGGACATCGTCGGGATGAAGCGGCGTCCCGCCACGCTCGAAACGGTTCGGCTGTTCAACGGCCCAGGCAACAACGGATCCTCGGTTCGCAACGGCGTGACGCACGAGTTGAAGGCCGGCGACGTCATCGTGATTCCTGCGGGCACGGGACACTGGTTCACGAAGATCCCCGATCACATCAACTACCTGATGGTCAGGATCGATCCCGACAAAGCCACGCCGCTCAAGGATGAAGCGGCCTCCAAGGCGTACCTGTCGAAACCGCGGCAGCCGTAATGCGCGGATATCTTGCTCTGGCCCTCGCCGTCTGCTCGGCCGCGCTCTTGAGCGCGCAGGCTGCGCCGAAGTGGAAGAGCACCACGCCGACCAACGACCGCCCCAATCCGTATCGCCGCGACGCGAACTGGGCGCAGCTTCCGGCAGGATTGAAGTGGGGCGCCGTGATCGGTGCCGAGCCGGGTCCGGACGGGAACATCTACGTGGTGCATCGCTGCTTCGAAAACAGCTGTGCGGGGCGCCCCGAGCCGCCCATCCTGAAATTCGATCCTTCGGGGCGATTGCTCGCCAGTTGGGGATCGGGCGCCTACATCTTTCCGCATGGCCTCCACGTCGACGAGCACGGCAACGTCTGGGTCACAGACGCGCAAGGCAAGGACGGCAAGGGGCATCAGCTGTTCAAGTACGACGGCAACGGAAAGCTGCTGATGACGATCGGCGTCGCCGGCGCGCAAGGCGCCGGCGGATCGGACAGCGAAAAGCTCTTTCAGCCGACGGATGTCGTCACGGCGCCCAACGGCGACATCTTCATTTCGGAAGGGCACGTCATCGGCGGTCCGATCAACCGCGTGAGCAAGTGGACGAAGGACGGTCGGTTCATCAAGGCGTTCGGGAAGAGCGGCCACGGACCCGGTGAGTTCGACGTGCCTCATGCCCTGGCGCTCGACCCGCGCGGCCGCCTGTTCGTCGCGGATCGCAACAACAACCGCATTCAGATCTTCACGCAGGATGGCGCATTCCTCGACGAGTGGACGCAGTTCGGCCGTCCCAGCGGCATCGCGATCACGAAGGACGACACCATCTATGTCGCCGATTCGGAATCGTGGGGACCGGATGAGCCCGGGTGGAAGAAGGGCATCCGCGTCGGCAGTGCGAAAGATGGATCGGTGAAGTACTTCATCGAGGACATCGAGTCGACGACGGTGGACCACAGCGGCGCCGAGGGTGTCGGCGTGGATCGCGACGGGAACGTCTACGGCTCCGTGGTGCGTCGCATGATGCTCGAGAAGCACGTGCTCAAGAAATAGGGAGACACATGAAAAAGCAACTGTGCGTCGGTGCCATCTTCGTGTTGGGCGCATTCGCGCTCGGGCTTGGTTCGCGCGTTCTCGATCGACGGGCGACCGTCAGCGCTGCCGCTTCCGCGGTGCAGGCGCCGCGATTCGAAGTCGATCCGCTGTGGCCCAAGCCGCTGCCGAACAAGTGGATTCTCGGCCAGACGATCGGCGTCGCCGTCGACGCGCAGGATCACGTGTGGATCATCCACCGCGCGGGATCGCTCGAACCGGGCGAGGTGCACGCGACGACGAACCCGCCGACGGCGCAGTGCTGCGCTCCCGCGCCGCCGATTCTCGAGTTCGACGCCGCGGGAAAT
>DASSGK010000091.1:0-2473 GCA_035693505.1 Vicinamibacterales bacterium | reverse complement strand
CCACCCAGTTCAGCACGAAGCTGAACGTAAACACGAAGCCGACGAGCGTCGCGACGCCGATCAACTGCGCGACGAGTTGACCCATGTCACCGTAAAACAGACCCGTGACGGAACCCGTGACGCCGTTCCAGGCGCCGCCGTAATTGCTCTTGCCGTCCGCGAAGAGGCCAACGGAGATGACGCCCCAGATGCCGTTCGTGCCGTGCACCGAAATCGCGCCGACCACATCGTCGAGCTTCATTTTTCGTTCGATGAACTCCACAGACAGAGCGCAGAGCACGCCCGCCACGGCGCCAATGATGACCGAGCCCATCGGGTTGACGAAACCGCTCGGTGCGGTGATGGCGACGAGCCCAGCCAGCAGTCCGTTGCCGGTCATCGACGCGTCCGGCTTCCCGTAGCGGAGCCACATGTAATACATCGCGGTGAACGAGCCGGCCATGCCTGCGAGCATCGTGTTGACGGCGATCGAGCTGATGCGAAGATTGCCGTTCGCCGACGCGCCGAGCGTCGAGCCGGGGTTGAACCCGAACCAGCCGAACGCGAGGATGAAGCATCCCAGCAACACGATCACGATGTCGTGTCCCGGAATTGCGTTTGGTGTGCCGTCGCGCCGGAACTTGCCGATTCGCGGTCCGATGATGATGGCCATCGCCAGCGCCGTGATGCCGCCGACCGCGTGCACGACGCCGGAGCCTGCGAAGTCGGAATATCCGTGACCCAGTCCGTAGTTCGCGCCGAGGTTCATCAGCCAGCCTCCGCCCCAGGCCCAATTCGCGTAGAGCGGATAGGTGAAGGCTCCCATGAAGAAGGATGAAATGATGAACGCTGAGTACTTCCAGCGTTCCGCCGCCGTGCCGGTGACGATGGTCAGCGCGGTGTCCATGAAGACCATCTGGAACAAGAACATGACCATCACGCCGACGTCATAGGTGGCGCCGCCGAGAAACATGCCGTGTTGCCCGAAGAGTCCCCAATCCTTGCCGAACAGATGCAGAGTGAACTCGCCGTTGAGAGGCGCCGTCCCACCGAGGTTCGCTACCGCGCCGACGCCGCCCTCTTGTATGGCGAAGCCGATGATCCAGTAGGCGAGCATGCCAACGCCGTAAACCATGAAGTTCATCATCATGGTGTGGTTGGAGTTCTTCGCCCGTGCCAGCCCGGTTTCCACAATGGCGAAGCCAGCCTGCATGAACATGACGAGGAAGCCCGTCACCAGCGTCCACACGAAGTTGATAGCTATCTGATTCTGGCCGATTTGATTGACGACGTCGCCGATCGCCAGGCCCTTCTTCGCATCGCCGACCGGGATGTCGCCGACCGTTCCGGTGATCGTGCCGGCCGGATCGCCTTTCGCCTTGTCTGCGGCCGCCGGCGCCGACAAACCTTTAATATCAGCATCCGTGATCGCGACGGGTGCCGCCGCAGGCGCCGGAGCCGCCGCAGGCGCCTGCGCGAACACCGCACCGGCGAGCATCAGGCACGACGCCACGGAAAATGCGAGCAAGATCTTGGTCGCGAGTCGAGTCTTCATTCGCATCCTCTCTATCTCTTCCAGACGGCGTTCTTCTGGAACGCAGGGTTGATGACACCGATGATGCCGACGAGGCACATCACGATGCCGACGAGCACCATGCCGAGTCGTCCGGTCGTACTGGCCGTCAGACCGACACTCGACGCAGCGAGCAGAAAGCCGAGAAACGTCACGACGATGCCTACAAACGCCATCGATTCCCCCCTCGAAGACAGACGATTCCTGTTGCCGGTCCCGTGGAGCGCAGGACCAGTAGAACGGCGCACTCCCGAGTGCGTCGGCTACACCCGCAGTACGGTGAGTCGGGTCGAGCGATCGCGAGGCGACCGCCGGATCTGCGGCGCGCGATCGACGCCGCGAATCGCGGTAGAGACGCCGCGGAACGGAAGGATTGCGGCGCCGGCGCGCGATTCGGCTGTGGGCTCGCGTTGCACGAGAGGAAGCGGGACGCCATTGGCGTTGTCGTGGATCGTGATGGGCCGCGACACAGGCATCGCCCGCATCATCAGCTGCGCGCCCACGGCCGGCGTGAAGAGCTCGCCGAGATCACACGACGCGAACGGCGCCGTCACCGGCGACGCGGCCAACACGATCAATGCCCAGGCAGAAACAACTCGGATCATGAAAAGAAGGCGGCTCGACGGCGGAGCTAGCAAGAGGAGCGCCACCGTGTGTAGTCGCGAGCGGACCGGACGGGGTCCGGGCGTTTCTTAAGAAAACGCTGAAAAACTTGCCGCTGACGGAAGTGGTGAGGATGGACCGTGCCTCAGACGCAAATGTACGAATGCGCGCGCTGATGCGACATTAACGTAGACATTTGATCAGCACGCTGATGCGCGCCTGACGCGTGCGTCTCCGACAAGCGCGTTGAAGTTGCCGCGCGAATGCGACACGAATGTTGTTTTTATTGGTCGTCGCGACATCCCTGGCCATGCGTCG
>DASSGK010000090.1:0-9834 GCA_035693505.1 Vicinamibacterales bacterium | reverse complement strand
CACCATCGGCGGATCGCTGCCGAGGATCAACATCTTGAACTTGCCCCAGAGGTAGACCGGCAGGAACGGCCGCGACGCAGCGGGCACCTTGTTCGACACCGCGGGCACGGTCCGCAGGTAGGCCACGATCGCGTCGAGATCGTCTGGCGTCAGCGTCGAAAACGAGCCGTAGTCCATCGGAAAGGGCAGCAGTCGCGAGCCGTCGCGGAGAATGCCCTTCGTGATGACGCGCTTGATCTCGTCGTTGGTCCAGTCGCCGAGGCCCGTCGCCTTGTCCGACGTCAGGTTGCCGGTCGGGAAGTCGCCGAAGGGGACGATGCGAATGAGCATGCCGCCGGCGAGCCGCATCCCAGGGAGCACGCGCTTCTCCTGGTCGACCGGCGAATGGCACAAGCCGCAGCCAAGGGTGTCGACAAGCTGCGCACCGCGCCTGACCGGGTCTGCCTTGGCCTTCGCGTCCAGATGCGTGTAGAACTGCTGGACTTCCGCGGCGTCCATCGACCAGATCGGTTTGCGGCCGAGCGAGACGACATAGTTGGCGAGGTCCCACATCTCGGCCTCGCTCGCGGCGTCCGCGAACGACGGCATCGGTGTGCCGGTCATGCCGGAACGGAATCGCAGATAGATGTCGCGCGACGTGGCGCCGCCGTGAAACGTCCAGGGCTCGGTGAGGTCCGCGGCGCGCAGCGGCATCCGCCAGTCGTCCTCGAACGTGGTTGCCACCGCTTCGGTGCCGCGGCCGTCGGTGCCGTGGCACTTGCCGCACTGGAGCTTGTCGTACGCCTGCTGGCCGCGGGCGATGCTGGCCGGCGAGCTCGGAAGCCCGTCGCCGATCGCAATCGGTTTCGCCGGCTGCGCACCGGACTGAGGCGACAGCGACTTCACGTATTGCACGACGTCGCCGATCTCGGTGTCAGACAAGAGGCGATCCCATCCGGGCATCGCAGTGCCGTAGAGGCCGCGCCGCACCGACCCGATCAAGTCCTCGTCGCTCGGCGGCGTGCCCGATTCGGTAGAGCGGATCTTGTACTTGCCGGTCGTGAAGTCGCGGGGACGCGGAATCAGGTAGGCCGCCGACGGCCCGTCGCCTTTACCGCTGGCGCCGTGGCATTCGACGCAGTGCGCGTCGTAAACGGCCTTCCCGCGCGGCTGTGCACCCGCACCGATATTCGTCAGCCAGGCCAGGCCGCCGACGAACGCTGTCTGAAGGACGAAGACACACGCGTAGCGACGCATCCGCTTCGTCAGCGTCATCGGCCCCTCACGGTGCGACGACGATCTTGCCGAGCGCTCCCGGCTCCATCACCATCTCGTGGGCGCGAGCGGCCTCGGCCAGCGGGATCTCGCGTCTGACGACGGGGTTCAGCGTCCCGTTGTCCAGCCCCGCCATCAGCGCCGCATGGATCTCGACGAAGTCCACGTCGTTGACGTTGAACAGCGTCATACCGAGAATGGCGGCGTCGCGGCCCATCGCCTGCCGCGCATCGATTTCCGTCTTCCCCCGGTTGCCGACGACGACGATGCGTCCGTGTTTGGCGAGCAGGCCGAGGTCGCGATCCAGGTTCAGGTGCGCGGCCATTTCCACGATCAGGTTGACGCCCTTGCCGCCGGTCGCGGCCAGAATCTGATCGGTGTACCCGGACTCGCGATGGTTGAAGACGAGGCGGGCGCCGTGTTCCCGCGCTGCGGCGAGTCCCTGATCGGTGCCGCCCGTGCCGATCACGTGCATGCCGCGGGCGTGCGCCAGTTCGACGCATGCGATTCCGACACCGCCGGTCGCGCCATGGATCAGGACGGTTTCTCCCGGCCTGGCCTGCGCACGCTGAAACAGCGCACGGTAGGCCGTGCAGTACGGGACCCCGAGCGCCGCCCCTTGACCGTACGAGGCGCGGGAGGGCAGCAGATGCAGCTGCGACGGACTGCAGAGCGCAAGCTCCGCGTAGGTACCGGCCCCGGCGATCGTGTTCCCGACGCCGCTGATGTAAACGCGGTCACCAGGCTTGAAGTCCTTCACATCGGCGCCAACCGATTGAACGTCTCCCGCGCCGTCCTGTCCCGGCGTGTACGGCAGCACCGGCTTGCGTGCATAGGTGCCGGTGTGAAAGTACGCGTCCACCGGATTCACGCCGGCCGCGCGCACTCGCACGACGACATCGCCCGCGCCGGGCGTGGGATCGGGAACGTCTTCCAGTTTCATCACGGCGGGTCCGCCGAATTCGTGCACTCGAATCGCTTTCATGACTCCTCACGGCAGACCTGAAGGTCTGCACGACAACTGCGCCTTGCAAATCTGAAGGTCTGCACGACAACCGCACGCGACGCGACATTTCGAGTGGTTCTGAAGTAGTGCAGGCCTTCAGGCCTGCCGTCGCAAATGTTGCCGCGGTCGCGAGATGCTACCATGGGAACTTCGATGCAATTGGTCAGGCTCCACAAGACGGTGGGCGTCAAGGTCGGGCACGTCCAGGTTGGCGGCGGCGCGCCAGTCGTCGTCCAGTCGATGACGATGACCGATACGGCTGACGCGCGTGCCACCGCGACGCAGTGCATCGAGCTCGCCGAAGCCGGCTCGGAAATGGTTCGCGTGACGGTGAACGTTCCCGAGGCCGCCGCCGCTGTGCCGGAGATCAAGCAGCGGATGCTCGATGCCGGCTGCGCGGCGCCGCTCATCGGCGATTTCCACTACAACGGCCACCTGCTGCTGACGAAATATCCCGACTGCGCCCGCGCCCTCGACAAGTACCGGATCAATCCGGGAAACGTCGGTACCGGCCGGCGGCGCGACGAACAGTTCTCCACGATCTGCAAGGTTGCCGTGGATCAGGCGAAGCCGGTGCGCATCGGTGTCAACGGCGGATCGCTGAACCAGGAGCTCGTCGTCGCCAGAATGCAGGAGAACACCGATCGGGACCTCGGCAAGTCGTCGGAGGACATCATCAACGAGTGCATGGTGCTCTCGGCGATCGAGTCGACGGCGCTCGCGATCGAGAGCGGCCTGCGCAAGGATCAGATCATCATCTCGTGCAAGACGTCGCGTCCGCGGGATCTGATCGCGGTCTACCGCGCGCTCGCGCGGCAGACCGAGCAGCCGCTCCATCTGGGCCTCACCGAGGCGGGCATGGGCACCAAGGGCCTGGTGTGGTCGTCGGCGGCGATGGGCGTGCTCCTCAACGAAGGGATCGGCGACACGATTCGCGTGTCGCTCACGCCGCGGCCGAACGGTGACAGGCGCGAGGAGGTGTACGCCGCCTGCGAACTGCTCCAGGCTCTGGGGCTGCGTTCCTTCTCGCCGAGCGTGACCGCATGCCCCGGCTGCGGGCGTACCACGAGCAGCACCTTCCAGGAACTGGCCGAGCGCATCCAGGGCTACGTGCGCGACATGATGCCGACGTGGAAAACCTCGCACGAAGGCGTGGAAACGATGACGCTCGCGGTCATGGGCTGCGTGGTCAACGGTCCGGGCGAATCGAAAGCGGCGAGCATCGGCATCAGCCTTCCGGGTACCGGGGAGGAGCCGAGCTGTCCCGTGTACATCGACGGCCATCACGTGAAGACCCTGCGCGGCACATACGACGAGCTCGCCGCGGAATTCCAGCGTCTCGTCGATACCTATGTCGAGACGACGTACGCAAAGAAGCCGTAGCGGCGGATGATCGAAGCCGCTCCTTACGAGGCGCTGCTGCGGGACACGCTGCATCGCGTGTGGGGCTTCTCCGAATTCCGTCCGCTGCAGCGCGAGGCGATGCACGCGATCCTCGCATCGCGCGACAGCGTAGTGGTGCTGCCAACCGGCGGCGGCAAATCGCTCTGCTTCCAGGCGCCGGCTGTCGCCGCCGAAGGGCTCGGCCTGGTCGTCTCACCGCTCATCTCGCTGATGAAGGATCAGGTCGACGGCCTGCGCGTCGACGGCGTCGCGGCCTCGTTCCTGAACAGCACGCTGTTGCCTCACGAGCGAGACGAGGTGATTGCGGGCGTGCGCGACGGACGCTGCCGTTTGCTGTATGTCTCGCCCGAGCGGCTCGTCGGCGACGGAGGACCGTCCTTGTGGCGCCTCCTCAAGCAGGCGAACCTGAAGTTCATCGCGATTGACGAGGCGCACTGCATCAGCCAGTGGGGCCACGACTTCCGCCCCGAATACCGTCAGCTCGGCCGGCTGCGCGAAGATTTTCCCCGCGTCTCGTTTCACGCCTTCACGGCGACCGCGACCGAGCGCGTCCGCCGCGATATCGTCACCGAGCTCAGGCTCACCGAGCCGGTGGTTCTCGTCGGGTCGTTCGATCGGCCGAACCTCGTCTACCGCGTGGTTCGCCGTGGCCATCTCCATTCACAGCTGAACACGATCCTCGATCGCCATCAGGGCGAGTCGGGCATCGTCTATTGCTCTTCTCGTAAAGAGGTGGAAGCGCTCGCCGAGTGGCTGCAGGACGAGGGGCACAGCGCCGTGCCGTACCACGCCGGCCTGTCCGACGAGGTTCGCAGCCGGCACCAGGAGATGTTCCTCGACGAGCGCGTCGACATCGTCGTCGCCACGGTGGCGTTCGGCATGGGCATCGATCGTTCGAACGTGCGGTTCGTCGTTCACGCGGGCGCGCCGCGATCGCCGGAGCACTATCAGCAGGAAGCGGGCCGTGCGGGGCGGGACGGCCTGCCGGCCGAGTGCGTCCTGATCTACTCGGGCGGCGATTTCGTCCGATGGCGGCAGATGCTCGAGTCCAACGGCGAGTGGACGGAGAGCGCGCGCACGCTGCTGCGCGACATGGAGCGGTACGCGGCCGGCACCCGCTGCCGCCATCGTACGCTCGTCGAGTACTTCGGCCAGCGCTACGACCGCACCGATTGCGGCGCGTGCGACTGGTGCCTGAAGGAGCTCGAGGCGGTCGCTGATTCAACGACGATCGCGCGGAAGATTCTCTCGTGCGTCGCGCGCGTCAAGCAGACCTGGGGCACCGCGCACGTCACGGACGTCTTGATCGGGAAGGCGACCGAGAAGATCGTCGCGTCGCGCCACCACGAGTTGTCGACGTTCGGGCTGCTGAAGGAAGAGGCACCCGTCGCGATCCGCGGCTTCATCGAGCAGCTGGTCGGCGACGGCCTGCTCGCGCGGGAAGGCGATCCTTATCCGATCCTGCGGCTCACGACGGCCGGCGCCTCTCTCTTGCGTGGCGACGGCGCGTGCCAGCTCTATCGGGAAGTGAAGCCGCCGTCATCGCGCAAGCGGAGCCGCTCGGGCGTGCGCGACACCTTTACGGCGGCGATCGACTCCGATCTCTTCGATGTGCTACGCGAGGTGCGGCTGCGGCTGGCGCGCGAGCGGGGCGTGCCCCCGTACGTCATCTTTCACGATACGACGCTGCGCGACATGGTGGCGCGGCGGCCCAGGACCGTTGACGATCTGCACGACGTCTACGGAGTCGGTGCGAAGAAGGCGGCCGATTTCGGCGACGCGTTTCTCGACGCGATTCGGACTTTCAGGAAACCCGATTAAGAAGGAACCGCAGAGACCGCCGAGGAAAACATTCCGCGGTTTCTTCCTCTAGTGAACGGTATAGGGCTCGTGGAGCGCGAAGGGCGCGATCTGCGCGTCGAAGCGATCGCCGTCCTCGGTGACCATCTGATAGGTCCCGCGCATCACGCCGGTCGGCGTCTTCAGCGGGCATCCCGACGTGTACTGAAACGACTCGCCGGGTCTGAGCACAGGCTGCTCGCCGACCACTCCCTCGCCGGTGACCTCTTCGACCTGGCCGGAGGCGTCGCTGATGATCCAGTGGCGAGTGAGCAGCTGGACGGTCTCGTCACCTTCGTTGGAGATGCGCACGGTGTAGTGGAAGAACCATTCGCGCTGAAACGGCTGCGAATGCTCGGGGGCGTACTGCGATTCCACCTCGACGCGCACGTGATTGGTCACCGCTTCCGAGCTGTTGGCGTGAAGCTGCTGATTCTTGAGTTCGGACATGGGACGATTCGTCATGATACCAACGTTTCGCTCCTGGCGTCCCACCGCCACGGGCTGCCATCCGATCCGGCGAGATGGACGCCGCCGCGCCACACGTCGATGCCGTTGAGCCGCAGATGGTCCGCCTTTCCGGCCAGCACGTCGCGCCCGGCCGCGGTGATGGTGACGAGGCGTGAACGGAACGCGGGATCTGCGGCTTCGGTGGGTCCGGCGGCGATAGAGACGAGCGGCACCCGCGGCGACGCCAGGCGCTGGAGGATATCGAAGAAGGTCCAATCGCCCATGAACGGCCGATCCTCCTCCGACTGTGTGGCGGCGAACAACCCGCCGGCCGGCGACGGACCGGCCAGCAGTGCCTTCAGCGCGAGCTGTTCGGTGTGCGACAAGCCGTTGGCCGTCGATGGGTACTCGGCGAGAAATCGAAGCAGCGCATCGGCGAGGAAGGGCAGCACCGGCGCGCCTTCGCTCGAGGCGACCCGCGCGGCGTCCAGCTGCCTGGCCAGGTCGACGAGCGCCGTGGGGTCGGGCGCTCGATACGCGCGCCAGGCGTCGCGTGCCAGCTCGAGGTGTCCGGTGATCACGGGCACACCGGTCCCGACGAGCGTAGCAAGCTGATTCGTTGTCAATTGCCCCAGGCCGATGAATCGATCGATCTCCGGAAACGATCCGATACACACGAGCGACCAGTCCGCATCGCCTTTGATCCCGCCGGGCTGAGTGCGTCCCATGAGGTCGAGTACCCGGATAATCGCGAGCTGATCGAACAGGTCGTGCTCGAACCACAGCACGATGTCGTCACCGCGCCGGCACGCCGCGGCAATTGTTTCGTCCGCCTGACCGAGGCCCTCTTTGATCGCCTGGTACCTGGCTGCGTCGTTCCCTGACAGGAATCGCGCGCGGACCTCGTGCCACGCGTCACCTTCGAGCAGGGGACACGGTCCCTCGTGCAGCACATCCTTCGCGGTTTCGACCTGACCGTCGACGACGTGCCGCAGTGTGTCCGCGGCGCAGTCGCCGTTGGTGATGTTCAGAGTCGTCACGGTAGACTGGGTAGCATGCATGAAATTCTTCCCGCCAGGCTCAAGCCGGGCGTGACCCGCGAGGCGGTCGCCTCGGCAGCCGCCACCGTCGAGCAGGCGGCCTCGACGGCCACGATTCGCGGCCGTGCGTTGATCGTGTGGGATTTGAAAGTACCGGGCAAGAAGAAAAAACTCGACGCGATCGACACGGATCAGATTACACCCGCGGCCGACTGCGTCTCCGAAAGCCTCGATACACTCGACGAACGATGGAAGGCCGGTGCGTTCAGGTACTTGATGCCGGACTTTCGCGCGCGCGTGCATCGCGGCGAGACGTTCGTCATCGCCGGCGATCGGTTCGCGATCGGATCCTCGAGAGAGATGAGCCCGGCCGGGCTGAAGGCCATCGCCGAGGAAGTCGGCCTCGAGATGGTCATCGTGTGCGGCAACAACATGGGCGACATCTTCCGGAGAAACGCCCTGAACCTCGGGCTGCAGGTCGTGCAGAGCGCCGATGCCGTGGCCGACGCGCGTGATGGCGACGAGTTCAGCTTCGAACCCTCGTCACGGCGTCTGACCAACGAGACACGGGGCAAATCGTACGAACCGGTGCCGCTGAGCGCGAAGGAGGACGAGATTCGTCAGACCGGCGGCATCTACGCGGCCGGCCGTCGGGAGTTCAAGGCCTCCGTCGAAACCTCGCCGCGCATCGTCTGGCCCGATGCGGAGCTGGCGCGCCGGATGACGTCCACCGAGCAGATCGTCTGGGCTCACCGCGTCGACACGGCCGCACCCGTAACGCCAGGCGCGACCCTGCGCGTGTACGCGGATCTGCTGCCGGCTTCCGATGGCACCGCGCCTTTTGCGATCCACACGTTCAATCAGATCACCGGCGGCCAGACGATATTTCCACGCCAGGCGGCGATCGCGAACGACCACTTCGTCTTCACGGGCAAGGACGACGACAACAAGCAGACGGCGATCGGGAAGGAGTTCGCGCGGCTGCATGGGATCCAGAAGCCGTACTATGCGACGCCGGGCGACGGCATCTTCCACTTTTACTTTCCCGAGCAGGCGCTCGTCATGCCGGGGCAGTTCATTCCCGGCGCCGACTCTCATAGCCGGGCCTACGGCGCGTACGGAGCCGTCGGCATGGGCGTCGGATCGACGACGCTCGGATTCGGCTGGGCGACCGGTTACATCTACTTCACGGTGGCCAGGGCACGGCGTGTGACGTTCGGCGGCGCGCTTCAGTCGTGGGTCAGCGGAAAAGACATCGTGCTCGAACTGTTGCGGCGCTGGGGCGCGAAGCAGTCACAGGGCATGTCGGTCGAGCTCGTCGATGCAAACAAGCAGCTCCCGATCGCGTATCGCAACACGATCGCGAACATGATGGCGGAGGGCGAAGCGCTCAATGGAATTTTCGCGCCCGATGAAATTACGTACGCCTGGTATCGGGCGAAGGGGATCGGCGAACTGCCGTATCCGCCGTTCGGTCCCGGAGCTGATGCGGTGTATGCAATCGACGAGACGATCGATTTGCACGACGTGATGCCGATGATCGCCAAGCCATTCAGTCCCGGGAATGCGTTCCCGGCCGACGAAGTCGCCCGCGAGCGGTTGACGTTCGACAAGGCGATGATCGGGTCGTGTACCAACGGCAGTTACGACGACCTGCTGGCGGCCGCGCTCGTCGTCCGGGCAGCCCGCGCGCAGGGACTGTCGAAAACGGCGAAGGAGTTCGTCGTGTTTCCCGGATCCGGTGGCGTCGCGCTCCAGATTGAACGGCCCGACGTGCGTCTCGGCGGCGAGTCGATCGCCGGCGTTTTCCGTTCTGTCGGCGGACAGATCCGTCAATCGTGGTGCGGGCCGTGTTTCGGTCAGGGGCCGGACGCGCTCGAAAAGGGTCAACGCGCGATCACGTCGTTCAATCGCAATTGGCAGAATCGGATGGGGCTCGGCGGCGAGGGATACCTCGCGAGCCCGGTCGTCGTCGCCGCGTCGGCTCTGATTGGATACATGGCCCCGCCGGGAGAGCTCGGCCTGAAATGGAACGCCGAAGAATTCGGCGTGTGATCAACTCCGGGAGCGAGGGTGGACGTGTCGATTGATTCACAACGTGCGGTCGCCGGCAGCATCGGCGTCCCTGTCGCGCGACGTCACATTTTTCTCTGCTGCGATCAGACCAAGCCGAAGTGCTGTGACAAGGAGCGCGGTCTCGCGGCGTGGGATTACCTGAAGGCGCGGCTCAAGGAACTCGGCCTCTCCGAACAGGGAGGCGTTCTCCGCACCAAGGCCAACTGCCTGCGCATCTGCGAGGGCGGTCCGATTGCGGTCGTGTACCCGGAAGGCACGTGGTACGCCGCGTGCGACCCGCCGGTGCTCGAGCGAATCATCCAGGAACACCTCGTCGGCGGCCGGGTCGTCGACGAAGCGTTAATCACCGAGCATCCTCTCGACCCGGAATGAACCTCTGGAACGTCGCCGCGGACTCGCCATGACGAGGAACGGGCGAGGCTGTCGGGGTTTGCCACGGTTTTTCGAACGACAGCCGCCGATTATCAACCAACGCCAGGGCCTTCCCGTCTAACCTCGGACAGGGAACGGGCTATGGACACACTCCTCCAGGACATTCGATTCGGCTGGCGTCTGCTGCGACGGACGCCGGGCTTCACGATCTCGGCGGTGCTGGCGCTCGCGCTCGGGATCGGCGCGACGACAGCGATCTTCAGCGTGCTCGATCGGGTGGTGCTGCGTCCGCTCCCGTATCCGGATCCGGATCGGCTGGCGATGGTGTGGGAAGCCAACGACGCCAAGTCGCTGTCGCACGAACAGATCTCGCCCGTGAATTTCGTGGACTAC
>DASSGK010000089.1:0-6411 GCA_035693505.1 Vicinamibacterales bacterium | reverse complement strand
GAGTGATCCTCTTCTACACGACGGCAGCCGTCATGCCGGACGACGGCACGATCCATTTTGCGGAGGATATCTACGCGCACGATGCGGCGCTCGATCGAGCGCTTGCGCGCGGCTCGCGCGTAGTCCGCCCGGCCCGCCTGCCCACGAAGAGCTGACGATTCGTCCCGTCGAGTACTGCAGCGGCAGCGCATACCTTCCCGACGCGCTCAGCACTGTGAATCACTTTCTGCGCGATTTCCGCACCGGTGACGTGCACACGATCGACCCGGAGCTGCTCGATCTGCTGCATCACCTGACGACGACGACCGCGACATCCAGCGCCTTTCAGGTCATCTCAGGCTATCGTTCTCCCGCGACGAACCAGATGCTGCGGCAACACAGCGAGGGCGTGGCCGCCGGCAGCTTGCACATGGAGGGGCAGGCCATCGATGTGCGGCTGGCCGACGTGCCGCTGGTGAAGCTTCGCGCGGCGGCATGGGCCGTCGGGCGCGGCGGCGTCGGTTTCTATCCGGCCTCCAATTTCGTGCACGTCGACACGGGGCGCGTGCGCACCTGGTGAGCTGATCTTTGAGTCGATCGTCTTGGCTTACCCGCTCCCGGAGTAGTCGCGAAACGCTTGCGGCCAGAGCCTGAAGGGCAGGTTCCGACGGTCTGCGGCGCCGACTTCTCGGCGCCGACAGCGACGCCTTTCCGTCGCCACCGGCGCCGCGTCCGCGCGTGTCTCGCGGACGGACCTGGCATCTGGCATGCTCTCTCGTGCCGATGGAGGCGTGAGCGCAATGCAGCTGCCGTTCACGAAAGAGCAGTTCTTCGATCAGTTTGCCGCCTACAACGTGGAGTTGTGGCCTGCTCTCATCGCGCTGTGGGTCGCATCAGTTCTGGCCTGCGTACTGCTGCTGTCGTCGCGCTGGCCGATCCACCGGTGGATCAGTGCCCTCCTCGCCGCGCACTGGGCCTGGTCCGCGATGGCGTATCACGCTGGGTTCTTTGTCCGCATCAACAAGGCCGCATGGGTGTTCGCGGCGCTGTTCCTTCTGCAGGCCGCTGTGTTCTTCCAGGCGGGAGTCGTGCGTGGGCGCCTGTCGTTCGCCCCCTGGCGCAGCGCATGGGCGCCTGTGGCATGGGGGCTCGTCGTGTATTCGCTGGTGTATCCGGCGATCAACGCCGCTCAGCATCTCAGTGTGACGAGAATCCCAGCCTTCGGCGTGCCGTGCCCGACGACAATCTTCACCGCCGGCATGTTGATGCTCGCCACCCCACGTTCGTGGCGCGTCTCGATCGTTCCGGTGATGTGGTCCGTGATCGGAGGGTCGGCGGCTCTCCTGATGGGCGTGTACGCCGATTACGTCCTCCTGCTCGCCGGCATTGCACTGGCGATCTTCTCGACGCAGTGGAAGAGTGGCCGCTGGGGATCGCGACACGCGTCGAGTCGGCCTCGGCCGGCTGAAGACCACATATCTAATGCGATGATGTGGCATACATGAGGCGCACTCAGGCGATGACGTTCCGGTCGATTCTCTGTCCTGTCGATTTTTCCGCACACGCGCGCGTGGCGCTTCGACACGCGGTGGCGACTGCGAGTCGATCCGGCGGCCGAGTGACGGTGATCTTCGTCAACGATCCCCTTCTGCTCTACGCTGCGGCCAGAACGGCGGGCGGGCGACGTCAATTCCTCGAGCGCACGCGGGTCGAGCTTGCCGGCTTCGTCAAGCGCACGATCGCCAGCGCACGGCGGACGAAGCACGAGATCGCCATTGTCGTCGCCACAGGCAATCCCGCCGATGAAATCCTTCGCGCGGCCAAACGACTGCGAAGCGATCTCATCGTGATCGGTACGCAGGGGCTCAGCGGATTCCGGAAGGTATTCTTCGGGTCCACGACCGAACAAGTGCTGGGCCGAGTCCCGATTCCCGTGCTGGCGATTCCACCTTCGAAATCCGCGCGACACCCGACAGCGGACCCGTTGGCGATTCGGCGAGTAGTGGCTCCGATCGATCTCGCCGGGGAGTGGCAGTCGGACGTCATCCGTGCCGCGAAAATCGCGGCTGGTTTGGGAGCCGAATTGGTGCTCGTTCACGTCCTGGCCGAAGTCCAGACGCCGCCGTGGTTGCGTTCAACGGTCGGCCGAGCCGATGGTCGTCGCACCGAAGCCGCTCGCAAGGCTCTGGACCGCGTGAGGGCGACGCTCGGTCCCGGTATCGAGACGACATCCCTCGTTCGCGAGGGGAACCCTGCTCATGAGATCGCGCGATTGACCGTGGGTTCGCCGACGCTTGTTGTGATGTCGTTGCGCGGAGGCGCCGGCGTGTGGGGCGCCCGACGCGGCTCGATCGCCTACCACGTCTTGAGGCACTCCTCGACGCCTGTCCTGACGCTGCCGCGCCGCCGACTGGGCGGTCGGTTCACGGCCAGACTCTCGAAGGCGGTCGGTCACGCGCTGCGCGAGCGCGACCGGATCGAAATGGCCGGTATCGACGCGCTTCTGTCGACCGCGACGACGCGAAGGCGCGCGCGCCCGTGACCGTCGCCTTCAGCGCGCGCGCTGCGCGCGCGTGACGGCCTTCTGGATTTCGCGCAGCCAGAGAACCGAGCTTGCGACAGCCGTGCAGCGCAGCCAATCGATCGCGCTCAACGATTCGGTCGAAAAGGCGCGCTGGAGAAATGGGGCGTATACGACGCACAATTGCAACGCCACGGAGAGGGCCACGGCACCCCACAGCCATCGGTTGTCAAAGGCTCCACGCAAGGCACTCTCCTCGTCCGATCGCGCGTTGAACACGTTGAACAGCTGAAACAGCATCAATGTCGTAAACGCCATCGTCTGCGCGTACCGCAGGCTGCCCGCACCCTCGATGAATCCCCCGGGCAGGGCCGCGTCGAGCATGTACAACGTTCCAACGGCCATGACGACGCCGACAACGAAGATCCCGGCCCACATGGGCCGGGTCAAGACGCCTTCGTGGGGAGGTCGCGGCGGTTGCTGCATCAGGGCGGGGTCCGCCGGATCGACGCCGAGCGCAAGCGCCGGTGCGCCGTCCGTCACGAGATTGATCCAGAGCAGATGGGTCGCCAGCAGCGGGAGCACGACTGTCGTGCCGTTCGGCTCCAGGCCGATCGCCTTGCCGAGGACGACGCCGAAGAACATCGTCATCACTTCGCCGATATTCGACGACAACAGGTAGCGAAGGAATTTTCTGATGTTCGAAAAGATTGAGCGGCCCTCCTCGACGGCCGCGACAATCGTGGCGAAGTTGTCATCGGCGAGCACGATATCGGCGGCCTGCTTGGAGACGTCGGTTCCGGTGCGGCCCATGGCAATGCCGATGTCGGCAGCTTTCAGGGCCGGCGCGTCGTTGACGCCGTCGCCGGTCATCGCCACGACGGCCCCAGCGCGTTGAAGCGCCTGCACGATCGATAACTTGTGTTCGGGGTTGACGCGTGCATAGACGGACACCGTCCTCACGGTCTCGTCCAGCGCTTCGCGCGTCATGTTCTGCAGATCGGCGCCGGAGACGGCTCGCGTGTCGTCCACGAGCCCGAGTTCGTGCGCGATGACAGCCGCGGTCTTTGGATGATCGCCAGTAATCATCATCGGGCGTATCCCCGCGCTCTTCGCACGAGCGACCGCGTCCTTTGCTTCGTCTCGTGGGGGATCGATCATGCCGATCAACCCCGCGAAGACGAGGTCCCATTCGATATGTTCGCCAACGCCATCCTTCGTCAGCGCCCCGTCCACCGACGCGCGGAACGCGACGGCCAGGGTACGCAACGCACGTCCTGCGAGGGCGTCGTTCGCGATTAGAATCTCGCGACGCCGCGTCTCGGATAACGCACGCGACACGTCGCCGACCAGTTCGTGCGTACAACGTTCGAGGAGCACATCGGGCGCACCTTTCGCGAATACGAGGATGCGTCCAGCGGTTTCGGCGTCCGTGTGGACCGTGCTCATGATCTTGCGTTCGGAGGAAAACGGGACTTCTCCAATCCGGTCGAAGCGATGTTCAAGGCGCCCCGCTTCGACCCCCGCCTTTCTCGCCGCGACGATGAGCGCCCCTTCGGTCGGATCGCCCTGGATCGTCCAGCGTCCGTCGCGCTGCTGCAATACGGCGTTGTTGGCCCGATCGGCGACTGCGAGCGCGCGCTGCAATTCCGTCTCAAGATCGCCTGTGACCGGGTCCCCGCCCGCCTGGCGCACGTCGCCCATCGGTGCGTACCCGGTCCCGCCGAGCATCACGCGACCGCTTGCCGTGACGACCTCGCGCACGGTCATCTCATTCTTTGTCAGCGTTCCGGTCTTGTCCGACGCGATCACCGACGCCGAGCCCAGCGTTTCGACGGCGCGGAGGTGACGGACGATGGCGTTCCGGCGCGCCATGCGCTGCACGCCGATGGAGAGCACGACAGTGACAATCGCGGGCAGCCCCTCCGGTACCGCCGCGACGGCGAGGGCAACGCCCAGAATGAGGACGTCCAGAAACGCCGACAGCCCGCGCACCTGCTCGACGACGACAATCGTCGCGATCATCAAGACGGCAATGACCACCACCGCCAAGCCGAGCGACTTGCCGACGCGATCGAGCTCCTTCTGAAGCGGCGTGGTCTCGTTCGGAACGCCTGCCAGCATCCCGGCGATCCGCCCCATTTCGGTCCGCATCCCGGTGGCGACCACCACCGCGCGTCCGCGGCCGAAGGTGACCGATGTCCCGCTGTAAAGCATGTTCGTCCGGTCGCCGAGGCTGGCCTCGCCGGCAATCGGCTCGTGATCCTTTGCCACGGGGAGACTTTCGCCCGTCAGTGCCGCCTCCGAGGTCTGCAGGGCCGTGGACTGGACGACCCGCGCATCGGCGGGGATCGTGTCGCCTTCCTCGATGAGGATGATGTCACCCGGCACGAGATCGGCCGCTGGAACGGTGCGCGACTCTTCATCGCGAACCACTCGCGCGTGCGCGGCCGACATCTGTCGCAGGGCCGCAACGGCTGATTCGGCTCGCAGCGCCTGGACGTAACCCATGACGGCGTTGAGCAGCACCACGCCGCTGATGGCAATGGCTTCGTACGGCAGCACCGAATCGCGTTCGTAGAACCAGAGGGCGGCCGAAACGGCCGTTGCGATGAGAAGGAGGAGCACCAGGACATCCTGGAACTGTGCAAGAAACTTCCGCCAGCTCGGAACTGGCGGCTCGGCGGTCAGCTCGTTCGCGCCATACCGCATGAGGCGTTCGCGGGCCTGGCCGGCGCCGAGACCACGGCGCGCGTCGCTGCCGAGGGCGACCAGCACGTCCTCGAACGGCCGCCGATATTCCGGCATCATCCCTGGTCCACTCCTGTCATGGCGTGGGACGCATCCGACACAACGAGCGTACTCTCGAACCAACGCGATGAAACCCGGCGGAGCGAGCGGTGAGCCGGGGTCCTGACTTCGGGGGGAAGCCGCTCAATTCACCGGTGGACGTTCTCGCACTCGAGCATTGTCGACCAGCGTATCGCCGGGGTGGAGAATCACGCCTGCGCCTTCGGTGAGCCCTGCTACCACTTCCGCGTACTGAGCTGTCTGGTGTCCCAACTCGATGAGGGTTCGCCGCGCTCGGCCGCTATCCACGCGGTATACGGCCCAGTTCTCGCCATGACGGAACAAGGCGCTCGTCGGCACCTTCAGAACACGTGGCGATTCCCAGATGACCACGCGGACCTCGACCCGGTAGCCGTCGCCCAGCGGTGCCCGCGCTGCCGGAGAGGATTCGACAAAATCGAGCACCACGTTGACGCGCTGCTCCTCGACGCCGAGCGCGGAGATCTTCATGAACCCCGCCGGCTCGATCCGTCGGACTTGGGCCTCCAGTGGTCCCTCGCCGCCCCATTGCTCGACGATGGCCCGGGCACCGGCCCTCGTGCGAACGGCGTCAGTCGACAGCAAGTCCGCCACGATCTCCAGGCTGCCCGGGTCGCCGATCTCGAGGAGCGGGTCGCCTGCGGGCACGACCGTCTCGCTTTCTCGAAGCCGTTTGAGCACAACGCCGTCGACAGGTGCCGTCACGCTCACGATGCGCCCGGACGCCTCGGGCCTCGACGGCGCCAGACGCGCCTCCGCGCGCTGCAGCTCCGACGTGGCGGCCCGAACCGCGAACGTGGCGGCATTGACGGTTTCCTGGGCGACGTGAACGTCGGCTTCGTGCGCTTCGAGCTCCTGGTTGGCGATGACCCGATTGTCCGCAAGGGGCCGGAGGCGGGCGAGGTCCCGTCGAGACTGGTCCAGCGTGGCCTTCGCCCGCTGTTCTTCGGCGCGCGCGCGGCCAAGCGCGGCCCTGGCGCTCTCGACGCTGGCCGCCGCCTCGGCGCTGGCTCGCGCATCAAGCAGCGGGGACGCTTCTGCGCGCACGCGGGCAACCACCTGGCCGCGTTTGACGCGGTCGC
>DASSGK010000088.1:0-15952 GCA_035693505.1 Vicinamibacterales bacterium | reverse complement strand
ACGCTGTCGCTGCTCAGCACCCTGATCCGGGAATCGATCCGCGTCACCGGTCTGCGGATGGCCATCAACTACGGCTTGAACCGCGTGCGCTTCGTCTCGCCCGTCCCAGCCGGCTCCCGAATCCGGGCACTCATCACCCTCAAGGCCGTGGACGCTGTCAGCGGCGGATTTCAAGTCACCTGGGATGTCACGATCGAGCGCGAAGGCGGAGACAAGCCAGCGGCAATCGCCGAGTGGGTTGTTCGGTATTACCCTGAACAGGGCTGAGGGCTTAGGGCTCAGGGCTGATACAGCTAGGGCTAAGGGCTCAGGGCTGACACAGCTAGGGCTGAGGGCTTAAGGCTCAGGGCTGACACAGCTAAGGGCTTAGGGCTAAGGGCTTAAGAGCTGGCGATGCAGAATCTGCGAAGCCACTCGAGCGCCACAGCGTAGATCCTTCAACTTGTTAGCGTGCGAGCGCGATTCTCTTGGGGTTTCTCGAGCAATCTCGGTGGCGTGCATGTTGAAGTGTTCGACGGCGTGTCAGACTCCATCATCTGCCAACGCGCCTTCGAGTTCGCGGCTCGGATCCTCGATCTTTGCACCAGGCTTTGGAATCGCGGGCCGGCCGCTCGTCGAGTCGCATCGGAGTTGATTCGATGCGGAACGTCCATCGGCGCGAACGCTGAGGAGGCGCAGGAAGGTCAGACGAAACCGGATTACATCGCGAAGATGAGCGTGTCTCGTAAGGAATCGAGGGAGGCCATCTACTGGCTCAGACTCGCCCTGCGAGCGCGGGTCGTCACGGACGATCAGATAGCGTGGGAACTCCAGGAAGCGCGCGACCTCCGCCGGATGATCGTCGCGGCGATCATAACGGCGCAGTCGAACCCCTCACGCGGCGAAAACCCGCAACCGTAAGCCCTGAGCCCTGAGCCCTGATCTCCAAGCCCTAAAGCCCTGAGCCCTCAGCCCTTTTCTGTATTAAAATGAAAGCGCCAGCCAAGCCGCCTGAGTAGTTGGGTTTTCCGATGAGTTACGCGAAATCGATCGGCATCGTACTGACGACGTTCGTCTGTGCGACCGCACTGGCGGTCGACGCAGGAGCGCAGTCGCGCGGACATGCAGGAGGCGGCGGCGGTGGTGGCCGCGCGCCGTCCGGCGGCGCGAGCGCGGGCCACGCGGCGCCGCGCGGCGCAGGCCCGCAAGGCGCCGTTGTCGCAGGTCCTCGCGGCGCGGTCGTCGTTGGGCCAGGCCATGGTTATCCGGTCTACGGCTATGGCCGCTATCCCTACTACGGCTACGGCCGCTACCCGTACTACGGTTACCCCGGCTTCTCGTTCGGGTTCGGCTTCGGGTACCCGTACTACGGTTACTACGGCTACCCGTATTACTACGGCGCGTACGGCTATCCGTACCCCTACGCGGCGCCGTATCCGGGATACGGCTACGTCGCGCCGGGCGGAGTGGCGTATGGTGGCATCCGGATTCAGGGAGCACCGCGCAACGCCGAGGTCTACCTTGACGGGAACTACGTTGGCGTTGTCGACGACTACGACGGCACGTTCCAGCGCCTCGAGATCGAACCCGGATCGCATGAGGTCGAAGTCCGCGGCGGACCGGCGCCGCTGAAGTACGACGTCAACGTGACGCCGGGCCAGACGGTCACGCTGCACGCGAACGTGAAATAGACTGCATCACGTCGGTGAGCCGGTGACGACCATCACCGGCTCATCACCTCTCGAGCTCACCGTTCCCGCCCCTCGCGTCCGATATCTTCGTTCCACAATTCCGGCCGCGCCTTGATGAAGTCGCGCATCAGGCGGATGCATCGTTCGTCCTGCACGACCTCGACCTGCACGCCGCGGCTGCGCAGCCACTCCTCCTCTCCCATGAACGTGCGGTTCTCGCCGACGATGACGCGCGGGATGCCGTACAGCAGGATCGCGCCGCTGCACATGGCGCAGGGCGACAGCGTGGTGACCATCACGCACTCGCGATAGACCGATGCCGGGAGACGTCCGGATCGCTCGAGCGCGTCCATTTCGCCATGGAGTACGGCGCTGCCCTGCTGGACGCGGCGGTTATGGCCCGAGCCGATCACCGTCCCCCGATGCACGAGCACCGCACCGATCGGAATCCCGCCCTCAGCCAACCCCTGCTCTGCCTCCGCGATCGCGGCGTCGAGAAAGCTGTCCATGCGCTGATTGTCGCTCAGGGGCTCGTCCGTATTGAACCCGGCATGGCTTTGGCAATGTTGAGTCGCGGGGGGTTTCTGACATGCTTCACATGGCTCTTGTCTTTCTGGTGATCGGGCTCATCGCAGCGCTGCTGGGATTCACGACGATCGCGGGCGCCTCGATCGCAATCGCGAAGTTCCTGGCCGGACTTTTCCTGCTGCTGTTCCTGGTGTTTCTGATTCTGGGGATCACCGCGACGCGCCGCATCATCGGGTAAGCGCCGTTCGGGCTTGCGCGACGCGGCGAGCAAGCTGGCTGATACAATGGTGGGCCTCGGAACTCCGAGATCCTCCATTGAACGCTGGCCTGCATCCCGTCTCTCGCGTCGCCGCCACAGCCGCGCTTCTGATCGTCGTTGCCGCGGCGCTGTCGAGCCAGACGGCTCAACCGCCGGCTCTCTCGCTGCTGTCGCGGGAAGGCCGGCGAGCGGTGCCGCTCGCGCTCGTCAACGATCAGGAGTTCGTGGCGCTCGACGACCTGGCCGGCGCATTCCAGCTCACCGTCCGCGAAGAGTCGCTCGGGGCGGTCACCGTTTCGTACAAAGGGAAAACGATTGTCCTGACGCCCGATCAGGCCCTGGCGTCGGTCGGCGGTCGCCTCGTCTCACTTCCGGCCCCGCCATCCCGCAACGGACGCCGCTGGCTGGTGCCGGTCGAGTTCATCAGCCGCGCGTTGTCGCTCGTGTATGACACGAAGCTGGAGCTGCGCAAGCCGTCTCACCTGCTCATCGTCGGCGACATGCGAGTCCCGAGAGTCACGGTCCGTTACGATGCGCTGGGAGCCGCGGGGCGCCTCACCCTCGACGCCACGCCGCGCGCGCCGGCGACCGTCACGCAGGAAAACGAACACCTCACGATCAAGTTCGACGCGGACGCGCTCGACGTGCCGGCTGTGCCTCTGCCGTCTCCTCCGTCCACTGGTTTGATCCTCGGCGTGCGCAACGTGGACGCGACGACGATGGCGGTCGATCTCGGCCCGCGATTCGCCGGTTTCCGTGCGGCAAATCAACCGGTGGACGCGACGATGCGGCTGGTGATCGATCTGGTCGCGGCGCAGACGGATGCACCGGCTACCGCACCGCCGTCTCCCGCCCCGCCACAGCCAACGCCGCCGCCCGATCTGCCGCCGTCATTCGGGCAGACGGCATCGGCATTCCGCACGATCGCCATCGACCCCGGCCACGGCGGCGATGACGAAGGCGTGAAGATCCCGGACGGCGCGAAGGAAAAAGATCTGACGCTGGCAATCGCCCGCCGGTTCAAGGGCGCCATCGAAGCCCGCCTCGGTCTTCGCGTGCTGCTGACGAGAGACGACGACCGGAGCGTTCCGGTCGACGAGCGCACGTCGGTGGCCAACAACAACAAGGCCGATCTGTTCGTCAGCCTGCACGTGAACGGATCGATGCGGCCCGGGACGCAAGGCGCGTCGGTGTATATCGCGGCGTTCGATCGCGACGCCGCGCAGGCGGCCGCCAACCACGGCGAGCGCGTGCCGACGTTCGGCGGCGGCTCGCGCGAGATCGAGCTCGTGCCGTGGGATCTCGCGCAGACGCGGCATCTCGATCAGTCGTCCGCCTTCGCCGACATGCTCGAGGCGGCGCTTCGCGGCCACGTGCCTCTGGCGGCGAAGCCCGTCGATCGCGCTCCCCTGCGCGTGCTCGAGTCGGCCAACATGCCCGCCATCCTCGTCGAGATGGGCTACCTCACCAACCCTGAGCAGGCCAAGACGATTCCGAGCGACGCATTTCAGAACGCCGTCGTGCAGGCGCTGTTCGAGGCCGTCGTGAAATATCGCGACACGTGGTCCCCGGGAGGGACGCATTGATGGCCCGCCGCGCCGCCATCGCCGGGACGATCACCGCGATTCTGTTTCTCGCGGTGCTCGTGTTCCTGGCGAAGCGAGGCCCGGCAAGCGCTCGACCCAGCACTCCTGTCGCGGCCACCGGCGCTTCACCGGCAGCACCGCCGCTGCCGGGCCGCAAGATCAAGGCACGGCTGTTCTACGTGGCCGATGACGGTGGGCGGCTGACGAGCGTCGAGAGAGATGTCGCATACGGCGAAGGCGTCGAAGCGCAGGCGCGGGAAATCATCGCGGCGCAAATCGCGCAGGCCGCCGAGCCGCTCGTCTCGGCGATTCCGCGGGGCACCACGCTGCGCGCGGTGTTCATCACGAAGTCAGGAGACGCGTACGTCGACTTGAGCCGCGAGGCGAAGAACGCTCACCCCGGCGGCACCATCAACGAGCTGCTCACGGTCTACACGATCGTCAACGCGCTCACCGCCAACCTGCCCGCTGTCACCGCCGTCCAGCTGCTCGTCGACGGCAAGGAAGTAGACACGCTTGCCGGACACGTCGATCTCCGGCGTCCGCTCGCGAAAAATCTCACGTGGGTCCAGTAGACTAGCTGCATGCGATCCGATCAGCGACCGGCGAACCAGCTTCGCGACACGACTCTCATCCCCGAATACACCATTCACGCGGAAGGCTCAGTGCTGATCAGCGCGGGGCAGACCAAAGTCATCTGCACCGCGAGCGTCGAGGATCGCGTGCCCCCCTTTCTTCGGAACACGGGGAAGGGCTGGGTGACCGCAGAGTACGGCATGCTGCCGCGCGCGACCAGCACGCGGATGCAGCGCGAAGCGTCGCAAGGCAAGGTCGGCGGGCGAACGCAGGAGATCCAGCGACTGATCGGCCGCTCGCTTCGCGCGGTCACGAACCTGCCGGCGCTCGGCGAGCGGACGGTGTGGATCGACTGCGACGTCATCCAGGCCGATGGCGGTACCCGCACCGCGTCGATCACCGGCGCGTTCGTCGCGCTCGCCCTCGCGCTCGAGAAGTTGCGCGAGCGCGATGCCATCAGAACGATCCCGCTGACCGATTACGTAGCGGCGATCAGCGTCGGCATCGTGGATGGCGAGCCGCTCCTCGATCTGGCGTACGAAGACGACAGCCGCGCCGACGTCGACATGAACATCGTCAAGACGGGAAACGGACGGTTCATCGAGGTGCAGGGCACCGCGGAGGCGATCCCGTTCGGCCGTGACTCGCTGCTCACACTGCTGGATCTCGCAGACCACGGCATCACGCAGCTGGTCGACAAACAGCGCGCGCTGGTCGGGCACCTTGTGAAGTCATCTTAAATAGGGCTGAGGGCTAAGGGCTCAGCGCTGGATGCGTAACGATCATCGGATGCAAAATGTGATCGGACGTGTCCATCGGCCGTGAGCCATCAGCCCTAAGCCTTAAGCCCTAAGCCCTGACTGCTTTGTGTAATCATGCAACTGTCGCGTGCACTGATTCCCACGCCGCTCGGCGACATGTTGGCGCTCTCGTCCGACGAGGGCCTCTGCGCGCTCGAGTTCACGACGGTCAAGGGGCGGGCGCGCGGCGAGGAGCGGCTGTCGCGGCTGCAGGCGCGGCTCGCGCGCTGGTTTCCACCGCACGAGATCGTCGAGAGTGAGACGCCGGTGATCGCCCGCGCACGCGCCTGGCTCACCGCGTATTTCGCCGGCACGTCGGCGGACCTCGACGGGCTCCGGCTCGACATGCGCGGTGCGCCGTTCGAGAAGAAAGTCTGGACGGCACTCTGCGGTATTCCGCCAGGACAGACGACCAGCTATGGCGCGATCGCGCAGGCGCTGGGATCCGCGGGCGCATCGCGGGCGGTCGGCGCAGCAAACGGTGCCAACCCGATCGCGATCGTTGTCCCCTGTCACCGCGTGATTGGATCGAACGGATCGCTCACCGGCTACGGCGGCGGTCTCGATCGGAAGACCTGGCTGCTCGACCACGAGCGCCGCTGGCGCACCGAACCGCAAGCTTCCCTCTTCTAATCCCCAACGCTTGTCGATCGGCTGACCCGGCCGCACCAGGACACGTGCATAAAGAAACTGTGTAGAGGGCGCCGATGAGCCCGTTCAGACGGAAACAGCGCGTTACTGAACGGGAGGGATTGCAATGTCATCCGGCACCGTCCTCGCGACTCTCGTGGCACTCTCGATCGCCTGGCCGGCATCCGCTCAACCCGCCGCCCAGAAGAAACAACCCGTCAAGAAGACCCCGGCGGCGGCCAAGCCGGCCGCCAAGACGCCGCCACCCGCGCCGGCTCCCGAACCGCCACCTCCTCCGCCCAAGGACGTGACCTACCGCGCGAAATACGTCAGCGGACCGCAGGTGTCCGAGAACACCGCCTTCATCAAAGGTGTCCGCGAGCGCTTTGAATTTCCAGGCGTCACCATGATCACCCAGTGCGATCTCAAGCGGAACGTGCAGCTGCACGACGGCACGCGGCGATTCATGGTGGTGTCGAGCGAGGCGAACGCGGGGGAAGCCCCACCGTCCGATGCGGCAGCTGCGCAAACTGTCCCCGGCGCGGCGAACGGCTCCGCGAAATCGAAGTCGCAGGGCGGAGTCATCACCGAAACGACCACCGTGACCGACACCGGCGAGCGCAAGCAGCTCTACGGGTTGGAAGCGCGGCACATTACCACGCTCATCGTCCGGCAGCCGGGCCCGAAGGCCTGCGATGCAAGGACGACGCGCGTTGAAACCGACGGCTGGTATGCCGATCTTCCAGAGCGCGACGCGTGTCCGGTGACCGCGCAGCCCGCCGCGCCGGCCCAACCGACGCAGGCCTGCACCGATCGCGTCGAGCGCCAGGTAATCGGCGACGCGAAGCTCGGATTCGCGCTCAGCACGACGGTCACCACGACGATTGAAGACGGCAAGGACAAGGACGTGGCGACCACCACGATGGAGGTGTCCGACCTGCGAATCGCGGCGCTCGACGCCGCGTTGTTCGACGTCCCGGCCGGCTATACCGAAGTCAAGAGCTACGCAGAACTGATTCCGTCCGTCGCCAGCGGCGGCACTCTTGCCGACGCGGTGTTCGGATCGCTGGCTGACGGCACCAGCACGCTCGCGCCCAAGAAAGCCGGCGTCATCCGAATCGGCATCGCCGATCCGTCCGACAAGAGCGGACGTTCGATGCCGGTGCCGATGCTGCGCGGCGGCCTGCTGGCGTCGTTGAACAAGGCGCCGTACGAAGCGTTACCGCTGTCGGGAGCGAGCGCGGCCGACCTGACGCGCGACGCCACCAGCAAGTCGTGCGATTTCATCCTGGTCACTGACATCGCCGAAGTGAAGACGTCGAAGCCGAACAAAGTCGGCGGTGCACTGCGTCGGGTTTCCGGCGACGGCGGCGGCGCGACGGAAATCCACGACGCTCGCGTCGACTACAAGCTCTACGCGGTCGGCGACCAGACCAAACCGAAGTTGACGTCCAGTGCGAAGGCCTCGAGCGGCGGGGGGTTCGGCGTCGGATCGGCGCTGCATGTGGCCGCGTTCGCCGGCCAGATGTACATGACGATGGGAATGGGCATGGGGATGGGCGGCGGAATGATGGGCGCGATGGGACCCGCGGCGTCGTTCGGCGGCATGGGCGGCGGAATGTCGCGCTTGATGAATCCCGGCGTCGGCGCGGCGATGTCGATCATGTCGGGTCCTGGAGGCATGTCGGCGCCCGGCGGGATGAGCGACGCGTCAACCCAGAAGGGCGCCGAAGAGACGGTGCAGGATGCATTGTCGAAGGCGGGTAAGCAGGTGGTCGAGGAACTGAAAAAGGTCAAATCCTGATGAAAACACTCATTGCGTGTGCAGCTCTCGTCATCGTGTCGGCCGCCCATGACGCGGCCGCGCAGGGATTCGTGAATCCGTTTGTCGACACGACGCTCAGCTCGCCGACCGCGACCGGCAGCAGTTCGAAGGCGGGCCTCGGCATCTCGTTCGGCAACATCGGCAAGATCGTCGGATTCGAAACCGAGATTGGCTACCAGCCCGAAGTCATCGACAACACCGCCAACGGGCTGGCGAAGAGTCGCGTGGTCATTTTCTCCGGCGACATCCTGGTCGGGCCGACGATCGGCCGGTTCAAGGCATACGGCGCGGCCGGCGCAGGCAACCTCAATCTGAACGTGACCAGGCTCTCATCGCTCGTCATTCCGAATCCGGAGAGCATCTCGAACAACTATTTCACCTACAACGTCGGCGGCGGAGTGATGGGGTTCTTCACCGATCATCTGGGAGTCCGCGGGGACCTTCGGTATTTTCGAGCCTATGGCTTCAATATCGCGGATCTTCAGGGCGCGGGCCTGACGCTCGATCGCTTCGACTTCTGGCGCGCGGGCATCGGGTTCGTCGCGAAGTTCTAAGAGATCGCAGAGCTCCCAAGAAGACCCACGAAAGACTCGAAACGCGCGAAACTCACGAAACTCACGAAATGAAATCTCGTTTCGTGTCCGGATAAAGAGCCTGGCGTAGCTTTCGTGGTTTTCGTGCGTTTCGTGTCTTTCGTGTCTTTCGTGGCCTGTCTTTCGTGTGTTTCGTGATTCACTCGTAGCGCAGCGCGCGAATCGGATCGACTCGCGTCGCGCGTCGCGCGGGGACGTAGCAGGCGAGGAGGGCGACGGCGCTCAGCACCGCCGACAGCGCGACGAGCGTCCACGGATCGCGCGCGCTGACGCCGTACAGCAGCGTCGCAATGGCCCGCGTCATGAGCAACGCGCCAATCACGCCGGCGACGACGCCGGCTGCGGCGAGGCGGGCACCCTGCCCGAGCACCATGCCGATGACGGTGCGACGCGACGCGCCGAGTGCCATGCGGATCCCGATCTCGTGCGTGCGCTGCGTGACGAAGTACGCCATCACGCCGTAGATCCCGATCGCCGACAGGACGAGCGCCGTGAGCGCGAAGAGCGCGAGCAGCAGCATCGTGAACCGGCGCTCCGCCATCGCCGACGCCACCACCGCATCCATCGTCCTTACGCTGAAGACCGGCTCGTTCGGATCGACACTGCGAACTTCCCGCCGGATCGACTCGGCGAGCGCCGCCGGATCCGTACGCGTCCGCACCGTCAGCGTGAGGTTCAGGTTCGACGTCTGCCAGACGGAGCGGTACATCAGCGGCGCCGGAGTCGCCTCGAGGCGTTCGCTCTTCACGTCGCGCACGACGCCGACGATCGTCAGCCAGTTCGGCGGCGGCACCTGTCCTTGCGGCCCCGACGGCAACCCGCTGCCCTGCGAAATCCGTTTGCCGATCGGATTCTCGTCGGCGAAAAAGCGCTTCGCGAAGCTCTCGCTCACGACCGCCGCGAGCGGCGCGCGCTCGTCGTCGTGATCGTCCAGCAGACGGCCGCTGCTGCCCGCCACGCCCAGCGCGCGGAAGTAGCCCGGCGTGACGAACGAGATCTCGGACACCAGGATGTTGCTGGCATCCGGCGCGCGCCCTTCGATGTTGAACGGCGCGCGTCCCGGAGTGCCGCCGAGCGGCAGGCTCGTGACACCACCGACCGCCTCGACGCCCGGCAGCGCGGACACGCGCTCGAGAACGCGGCGATAGAACAGCGCGCGCGCGGGATGCGTAAAGTACGGCCCGCTCCGCGGATCGTTGGGCTGCGGCAGCCAGATCCGCGCCGTCAGTACTGACGATGGATTGAAACCCAGGTCGACGCGCTGGAGCCGCCAGAAACTCTGCACCAGCAGCGCCGCACCGACCAGGAGCACGAGCGCCAGTGCGAACTCGCCGATCACGAGCGCGCTGCGCAATCGCGTGGAGCCGGCGGTAGCGCTCGCCGAACGGCTCGCTTCGCGCATCACGGAGTGCAGATCGGCGTGTGAACCCTGAATGGCCGGCGCGAGGCCGAAGACGATCCCGGTCGCCATCGACAGGCCGGCGGTGAACGCGAGCACCGTGCCGTCGACACCGACGGCGTGGAGACGCGGAAGGCTGGACGGACTCAGTTGCACGAGCGCGTCGAGGCACCAGACCGCCACGAGCAGGCCGAATCCACCGCCGATCACCGCCAGCAGCACGCTCTCGGTCAGCAACTGGCGCACGACGCGCGCGCGGCCGGCCCCCAGCGCGCGCCGGATGGCAATTTCACGCTGGCGCACGGAGGATCGGGCGAGCAACAAATTCGCGACGTTCGCGCAGGCGATGAGCAGTACGCAGCCGACGGCGGCAAGCAGCGTGAGGAGCGCCGGCCGGACGTCGCCGACGAGATCGTCGTGCAGCGGAATAATCCGCGGCGCCCAGCCGTTGCCGGATGGATAGTCGGCGGCATATTCCTTCCGCAGCGTCTCGGCGAGCGCATCGACCCGACGCTGCGCGAGCTGCGGCGTCAGCCCGGGCTTCAGCCGGCCCAGCGCGCCTTGCAGCACGTACGCGCGCCGAATCGGCTGCGCCGGAAACGGCGAAGCCCGCCATCCCGCCGGCGCCCACACTTCCACGTCGGTCGCCGTCCCGCGCCCCGGATGACGGAACATCTTCGGCGCGACGCCGATGATCGAATACATGTCGTTGTCGATCCGGATCCGCTTGCCGAGGACGTTGCGATCGCCTCCAAAGCGCCGTTGCCACAGCGCGTCGCTGATCACCGCCACCTCGGTGATGCCCGGCTCCTCGTCCGACGGCCCGAACACCCGTCCGAGTTGCGCGCCGACACCGAGGATCGAGAAGTAACTCGCGCCGACCAGCGCGGTTTCCACGCGTTCGGGCTCGTCGGTCTCGGTCAGGTTCGCGCTGACCGGCCACACGCCGGCGATATCGTCGAAGAGATCGGTCCGGCGCAGGTCGAACAGCTCGGGAATCGAGAGGCCGACGTCCTGCACGTGCTGCTTCGTGAAGTCGACCGTCACGCGCACCAGCTGTTCGGGCTCACGGAACGGAAGCGGTGACAGCACCACGGCATTCACGATCGTAAAGAGCGCCGTGTTGGCGCCGATGCCGAGCGCCAGCGTCAAGACCGCGATCACCGTGAAGGCGCCGTCGCGCCATGCCGTACGCAAGGCGTATCGGAGGTCCTGGAGGAGGGTCATCATTACAGGGCGTAGGGCTTAGGGCTCAGGGCTTACGGCTCAGGACTTAGGGCTCAGGACTTAGGGTTCAGGGCTTTCACGTCGACGTAGTGCGGACCTTCAGGTCCGCCGTGATGAGGCAGGCCTGAAGGCCTGCACTACATCGGAGTCGACGCTGTCATGGGCAAAGCGGACGCCACTGGTGTCCGTCGATTTGCCAATGTTTATGAGGACGCGGGCCTCGCGCTTCCCGGCGGTGGGATGGGAACGTTCAGAAATGGGATTCGAGAAACGCCCGGAGTTCGCGGAACGCCTTTCCGCGATGGCTGACGGCCGCCTTCCGGTCTCCGGCTTCGGCGAGGGTCACGCCGAATGGCGGGTAGAAGAAGATCGGGTCGTAGCCGAAGCCGCCATCTCCTTTGGGCTCGCGTGAGATGCGGCCTTCGACGGTTCCCGTCGCTTCGAACAGGACGCGATCGCCGCGCACGAGCGCGAGCGCGCAGACGAATCGCGCGCCGCTCTCACGCTGGTTCCTGGCGCTCAACGCAGCATCGATCAACGCAAACTTTTGCGGGTACGAGAGATCCACACCGCCAAAGCGTGCCGATTCCACGCCGGGCGCGCCATCCAGGGCGTCGATCGCGAGCCCCGAGTCCTCGGCGACTGTCAGCTCTCCGGTCTTTGCGGCGTAGTACAGCGCCTTGGCGCGCGCGTTTTCCTCGAACGTCGTGCCTGTCTCCTCGGGCGCGACGATCTCGGGCCATCTGGCAAGCGTGACCAGCTCGACCGGACTGCCGGCGAGCATTTGTCGGATTTCGTCAACCTTGTGGCGGTTGGATGTGGCAACAACCAATACAGTCATCCGTCGCTGGCGTCAGTGGGAGTCTATATCTTGGGTGGCCGCGGGCGGCGACCCGAAGGTCGGCCGCCCGGGGATCGGGGAAGGTGGTTCGGCCGGCTGGTGATGGCTCAATGGCAAGAATTACAGCCCAGCCGGCGCGGAGAGACTCGATGGGTGAACGACTTCAGGCTGCTCCGACGTAACGAGGACGAAGGGACGCCTTGACCGGCGTCGCCTGCTCGACTTTCATGAACGCGCCGTCGCGGGTCTGGTACAGAAACTTCGCATCAACGAGCGCGCCAAGTAACGCTTCACACATGGCCGAATCAAGTCCCCACAGGCGGCGCGCCTGAGCTCCCGTGAGACGCAACCCCGGCATTTCAAGAAACTCACCCTGGACTCGCCTGAGCACTTCGTCTATTGGTCGGTTTTGCTCCGGCTTCATCGCCAACCTCCGCCACGCAGATTTGTGTTGCTCTTGAACTCTTAGAGAAGGAGCAACGCATATGCCACAGGCCCGTTTTCGCAAATTGATTGGGCGGGCGCTGAAAAGACAGCCAGATCTGCAGTAGGACCGAAACAGCTCGTCCACGGGCACAGCGCGCCGTGTATTCAGCTGTTGGGTTCGAGGGCGTCAGGTGTAGGAATTTCCGTCAGCAAGCCGACACGGATCCTGTCCCAGAAATTGCATCCGCACGCGCCATGACTGAACATGAACTGAACCTGACGACGCACCGCGCAGCGGAGAGCGTGTGGAAACGCAGCGGGTGGGACGGGACGCGCGAGCAGCTGGCGATGACCCGCTGGCTGGTCGGCATCGGCGGCGGTGCACTCGCGGTGCAAGGTCTTCGTCAACGCAGGACCTCCGGCTGGATGCTCGCCGGCCTCGGAAGCGGTCTCGCCTGGTGGGCGCTCACCGGCGAGGGCGACCTGTCTGACGCCCGTCGATGGTTCACCCATGCGCTCGAGCGAGCCGGCTGGACGTCCGACGATCGCGTGCATGACGAGTCGGCCGAGTCATTTCCGGCGAGCGATGCGCCGTCCTGGACGCCGACGACGGGGACGGGGCTCACCAGCCGGTCGCGGGTTCGGTGATGCTGCGTGCGCTGAGGGTTCCGATCTCCTGGTCGGAGCTGCTCACGCGCACGTACCGCGAGGTGCTGGCCGACAACTGCCTGGGCCTGGCCGCGCAGCTCGCGTACTATTTTTTTCTCGCGCTGTTTCCGGCACTCCTGTTTCTCGTCGCGATCGTCAGCTTCGTGCCGATCACTGGGCTGCTGGACGCGATTACCCAGGATCTCGCCCGAATTGCCCCGGGTGAGGTCCTGGTCATCGTGCAGGATCAGATCCTCAAGATCGCGCACGAAAAGAATGGCGGCCTGCTCACGCTCGGCATGCTCGGGACCATCTGGAGCACATCCTCGGGGCTCGACGCCATCATCGACACGCTGAACCAGGCCTACGACATCCAGGAGGGCCGTTCGTGGTGGCGGGTGAAGCTGCTGGCGCTCGGCCTCACGTGCGCGCTCGCCGTCTTCGTCGTCGCGTCCTTCGGCCTGGTGCTCATCGGTCCGACGCTCGCGGACAAAATCGCGCAGTGGGCCCACCTCGGTCCGGCCTTCGCGTGGGGATGGGCGATCCTCCAATGGCCCGTCATCTTCGCACTCGTCGCGCTGGGAATCGCGATCATCTACTACTACGCGCCCGACGCGGTGCAGGAATGGGTCTGGATTACGCCGGGGTCTTTGCTGGCGACGGCGCTCTGGATGCTGGTTTCGCTGGCGTTCAAGTTCTACGTCTCTCACTTCGCCACCTATAACGCCACCTACGGTGCGATCGGCGGGGTCATCGTGCTGATGTTGTGGTTCTACCTGTCGGCGTTCGCGGTGCTGGTGGGCGCCGAGCTCAATTCCGAAATCGAACACGCGTCTCCGTATGGGAAGGACCCCGGCGAGAAGGTGGCCGGAGAGAAGAAGATGATCGGCGCCGTGGCCGAGCAGAACCGGCGCACAGGCGAGGCCACGGCCGTGCTCGCACCAGTCGGCATGCCGGGGAACTGCGACATCGACGCGGAGCTTCCGCGCGAGCCCCGGGCTGCGCCCCATTGAGACTCGACAGAAAAATCCCGTCATAGACGTTCCACACGTTCGTCGACGCTCCAGTATTAGAATGAGCGCCTGGTGGTGGACAAGCTCTTTCGGCTCCTGTTCAAGTATCCGCCGCTCATGTTCCAGCAGGGCGACTTCGCCTGGGGCCTGTCGCGTCCCGTTCTGCTGGTCGTTGCGGCCGCGGCGGCCATTGCGCTGCTCGCGCTGCTGACGTACCGCGGCGTATCGGCGGCCGAACGTCCGCGGGACCGCGTGGTACTGGTCTGCCTGCGCCTCGCGGCGCTCGCCGTCCTCATCTTCTGCCTGTTCCGACCGGCGCTCATCCTCAAGGCCGCTGTCCCTCAGCAGAACTTCCTGGGCGTGCTCGTCGACGACTCGCGGAGCATGTCGATCGCGGATCTGAACGGCCAGACCCGCAGCACGTTCATCCAGCAGCAGTTCTCCGGCGCGAACGCCAGATTGCTCGACGCGCTGTCGCAGCGCTTCGTGGTCCGCTTCTTCAGTTTTTCATCCTCCTCCGATCGCGTTGCGTCGGCGGCCGACCTGAAATTCGGCGGCACGGCGACGCGTCTCGCGACAGCGCTCGACCGTGCCCGCGACGAGCTCGCCGGCCTGCCGCTCGCCGGTCTGGTGATGGTGACCGACGGCGCCGACACGTCCGACGCGGCCATCGACGAAACGCTGGCGAGCCTGAAGGCTCGATCGATTCCGGTCTTCACCGTCGGCGTCGGCGAGGAACACTTCGCGCACGACGTGCAGGTGACACGCGTCGAGACGCCGCGCAGCGTGCTCAAAGGCACGGCTCTGGTCGTCGACGTCGTGCTGTCGCAGACCGGCTACGCCGGCAAGACCGTGCCGCTCAGCGTGGAAGACGATGGCCGGATCGTGAACACGCAGGAAGTGACGCTCCCGCCCGACGGCGAATCGGCGACGGTGAAGGTGCGCTTCACCGCCAGCGAGGCGGGCGCGCGCACGTTCAAGTTCAAGGTCCCGACCCAAGCGGGCGAGCAGGTCACGCAGAACAACGCGCGGGACGCGCTCATCCAGGTGAACGACCGCGCGGAGAAGGTGCTGTACTACGAAGGCGAGCCGCGGTTCGAGTACAAGTTCCTGCGCTCTGGCGTCGCCGGCGATTCGAACCTGCAGGTGTTCTCGATCGACCGGACCGCGGAGAACAAGTACTACCGCCAGTCGCTCAACAATCGCGACGAGCTGGCCGGCGGTTTCCCGAAGACGCGCGAAGAGCTCTTCGAGTATCGCGGGTTGATTCTCGGCAGCGTGGAGGCGGCCTCCTTCACGCCCGAACAGCTGCGCATGATCGCGGACTTCGTCAACAAGCGCGGCGGCGGCCTGCTGATGCTGGGCGGCCGGCGGTCGTTTGCCGAAGGCGGCTGGGGCGGCACACCGGTTGGCGACGTGCTGCCGGTCGTGCTCGAGAACGCGAACCCGAAATACTTCTCCGAGCTGTTCCAGGCGCGGCCCACGCGCGACGGCGCAACGTTCCCGGTCACGCAGGTCGGCGCCGACGAGAAATCGTCGAGCGCGAAATGGAACGAGATGGCGCCGATTTCGAGCGTCAACCCGGTGCGGTTGGCGAAGCCAGGCGCCACGGTGCTGCTGAGCGGGATCGACAGCCGCAAGCAGGAACAGATCGTCCTCGCCTATCAGCGCTACGGACGCGGCAA
The DNA here is from genome assembly GCA_035693505.1 of Vicinamibacterales bacterium. Classification (GTDB taxonomy): domain Bacteria; phylum Acidobacteriota; class Vicinamibacteria; order Vicinamibacterales; family CAVVIG01; genus CAVQFC01. Next base: position 246 of record DASSGK010000088.1, on the reverse strand, counting down.
GGCGATCGCCCTGCCGGTTCAGGACACGTGGCTCTGGCAGATGGACCCGAAGACGCCGGTGACCGATTCGACGCACGCGATGTTCTGGCGGCGGTTGATCCGCTGGCTCGTCGACGGCGTGCCTGAACAAGTCAACGTGACGACCACCGCGGATCGCGTCGAGCCTGGCGAAGCCGTGAAGCTGTCGGCCGAAGTGCTGGACGCCGCATACGTCGAAGTCAACGACAGCCGCGTCGTCGCGCGCGT
>DASSGK010000087.1:0-18730 GCA_035693505.1 Vicinamibacterales bacterium | reverse complement strand
CAGCGGCGATCGGGTCGAACGCGGGCGCCGCCAGAATCGCGGCCGCCGCTACGAGGAATCCCCATCCGAAGAGAAGCCGCGTGGTCGCGGACGCTGGAGGGCCGTTCAGGATGAGCAGCAGCGCCCCAATCGCACCGACCGGCACGGCAAGGCTCCGCGCACCTTGACGACGGCCGGCGGCCATACGCTGGAATCGGAGTGCCTGCTCGCTGGTCAGATGCCCCGCGCGGTTCTCCGGCAACGTCTCGGCGGGAAACGGCTCGGGGTGATCGTTCATCGGCAAATTGTCGGTCAGACGCTCCGCCGCGGCAATGGCCGACAACATCCTGGCCACGTGCGGATGTGGATCGAACCATTGATGGTTTCATTATCCGGACGGGTCTCACCGACTCGTCCATGGAGAACGCGCTTGACGCTCCGATGGCACGCCGTGCGGGTAGGTCTATCTCGCGAGTCTGGCGAACTCGAGTTCCCGGATCAGATAGTCGAGGTCAGCTTCTTCGGTCCGAAAGCTCGTGATGCAGGCGCGCAGCACTCGCTCCTGCCGGCCGAGCACGACGTCCGAGATCCAGACGTTCCCTCTTGAATAAATCGCGTTCAGGATGTCGCCGGTGCTCCGCCGCTTCGATCGGATGTCCTCGTGCGTAAAGCAGATCAGCGGGAGCGGCGTGTCGTTGGTGATCACCCATCCGGCGTCCGACAATTTTGAGCGCAAGAGGTCGCCCATCCTGGCCTGGTGATCGATCTGCGCCGCAAAGCCGTCGCGCCCACGTTCCGCGAGCGACATGAAGACCTTCAAACCAATCGCGCGTCTCGACCACTGCACGGTCGTCATGTAGGGATCGATAGTTTCAACGCCGGTGGCAGACGGCATATACGACGTGGACACGTCGAACGCCGCGCGAATCGCGGCGGGATGACGGCAGAAGAACATGCCGGCCCCCATCGGCACCGAGAGCCACTTGTGCGCGTCCCAGGTCACCGAGTCGGCTCGCTCGATTCCGTCGAGCGCCGCACGAAGGCGAGGCACCAGCGCGGCGGCGCCTCCCCATGACGCGTCCACGTGAAACCAGGCGCCGCACTCGGCGGCGACGTCAGCGAGCGCAGGCAATGGATCGACGATGCCCCCGCCGGTCGTGCCGGCGGTACCGACGATCATGAACGGACAGCGGCCGGCCGCGATATCGCGGCTCACCTGACCCTTCAGCATCGCAACGTCGAGCGCGAAGCGGCTCGTGGTCGGAACCTCACACAAGACATCGGTGCCGAGCCCGCTCATGCGCGCGACTTTCAGGAACGAGTGGTGGCTCTCGCTCGTGATGTAGATCACCGGCCTGGCGGGCAGCGAGGCTGTCCCCTTCACCGCGATGTCCGGGAACCGATGCGCCAACGCCGTCAAGACTGCCGAGAGATTCGATTCGAGGCCGCCGGTTGTGAAGTTGGCGAATGTCTTATCGGGATCGAAGCCCAGCGCCTTTCCCAGGTGCGCGAGCGTCAGGCGCTCCAGCTCACTGGCGGCAGGCGCATGCGACCATGCAGCCAGCTGCAGGTTGTAGAGCGCCGCCAGCGTGTCCGCGACGATCCCCGCTTCCGACACGCTGGGATTGAACAGGCCGAAGTACCGGGGATGCGTGACCTGCACGGTGTACGCACGCAGCAGCCCGACGACTTTCTGAGTCAGCTCCGGCAGCGGAATCGGAGTCGCAAGGTCGAACGCCGACTCGATGTCACGACGAACCGACGCCGGATGCGCCGGAGTGCTCACCGGGAGATCTCGAATCTCCGCGGTGAACTGCTGAATCTCGTGGCTGACGTCGTCCCAGATACTCATCGGCCCACACTCCACTGTATCGACTTCGATGTCTGTGCAGGCCTTCAGGTTTCGTGGTGTTCGTGTGTTCGTCGCTACGCCTGATATACGGTCTTCCCGCCAACCACGGTTCGGACGATCTGAATGTCCTTGATCTTCTCCTGATCCACCGTGTGCAGATCGTCGGCAAGAACGACGAAGTCCGCGAGTTTGCCAGGGCTGATCGACCCCTTGATCGATTCCTCCATCGAGGCAAAGGCGCCGTTCAGGGTGTTGATCCGCAGCGCCTCGTCGACGGTGATCCGCTGGTTGAGGCCCCACGTCCCTCCGTCCCATCCCTTGCGCGTCACCATGCCCTGAACGCCCATCAGCGGCGCGAACGGCCCGGGGCTGAAATCCGATCCGGCGGCAGCCGGGATGCCGGCGTCGAGGAACGATCGAAACGCCATCGATCGCTTCATCAGATCCTCACCGTAGAAGTGGAACTTGTCGGTGTTGTAGAACGCGTACGTGGTGAACACGGCCGGCACAGTGCCCGTCGCCTTCATCCGCCGCAGGAGATCGTCGTTGATCAGCGTGCAGTGCGTGATCTTCGGACGCGAATCGGCGCGCGGGAACTGTTTCTGCGCCCGCTCGACCGCCGTCAGCACCATGTCGATCGCGACGTCGCCGTTGGCGTGGCAGTTCGTCTGGATGCCCGCCCGGTGCACACGTTCGATCCACGCGTTCAGATCGTCCTGCGTCTCGGTGACGTTGCCCTTGTACGGCGGAGTGACGCCCGCATACGGCACGCTCAGCGCCATCGTCCGCTCGGAAAACGAGCCATCGACGGTGTGCTCGGAGGTGGCGCCCAGCCGGATCCACTCGTCGCCGAAACCGGTTTTGAGACCGGTGGTGATCATCGACTCGAGGACCCTGCCGCTGGCCTCATAGCTGACGCGGTGCAGCAAATCGCCTTTCGCGCGCACATCCTGAATCGCGGCCAGGTCGCCGCCTTCATGATGCACGCTGGTGAGACCGTAGCGAACGAACTGCTTCGAGATGTAGGCGATGCCGTCGCGGTCGCGCTGCGCCCGCTGAACGTCCGCCACGGACGTTCGCTGGCCCACTCGATTGATCGCGCCGCGTGCCCGATCGGTGACGCGGCCGTTGAGATCGCCGTTTTCGTCCTTGTCGAACGTTCCACCGGGCGGGTTCGGCGTGTTCTTGTTGATGCCCGCCATCTCGAGCGCCTTGGTGTTGTAGAACGACGTGTGGCCGCCGCGATGCTCGACGGCCACCGGGTGGTCCTTCGACACCTCGTCGAGATCGTGAACGTTCAGCTCGCGCTTGTCCTGCACCTTGGTATCGTCGAAGAAGTACCCCTCGACCCACGTTCCCGGCGGCGTCTCCTTCGCCTTGGCCCGCAGCTTCTCGACAATGCTGCGGATGGTGACGAATTCGACCTCGAACGGATTGCCGACGATCACTTCGTAGAGCAAGGTGTTGCCCGGCGCGTGATTGTGGCAATCGATGAACCCGGGCACGATGGTCATCTGCTTCGCATCGAAGGTCTGGGTGTTCTTCCCCGCCAGCGCCTTCATCTCATCCGTCGTGCCGACGGCGAGGAACCTGCCGCCTCTCACTGCGAACGCCTCGGCACGCGGCCGGGCGGCGTCAACCGTGTAGACCCTGGCGTTGAGGACCACAAGATCGGGATCCGTCGAATTCGCGCCGGGCCCCGGCGTCTGCGCCGCTGCCGCGGCGCCCTGCAGCCACGGTATCCCGGCCAGACCGGCGATGCCGGATCCGGTCAACCCCACGAATTCTCGACGGCTCTGGGTGAGTGTCTTCATGGCCGAATCGTAACTCAAGAGGGCGGACAGGCAGGATAGGCGGGATGGGCAGGAGGGGCGGGATAGGCAGGAACGGCTCGATAGGCAGGAAGGGCTGGATGGGCAGGACAGGCTGGACGCGCAGGATTATAGTTGGCGAAGATTCCGGGCACTCGAAGAGGATTCACATGTCTTTCGAAAAAATCTCCGAAGTGACGCGCCGTGATTTTCTTCAGACGACCGCGGCAGGCGCCGCGGCGGTCGCCATCGGCGGAGCCGACGGCCTGCTCGCCGCTCCCTCCGACCAGGAAGCCGTCGTCGCGGAGATCGCCAAACAGCACGACGCGACCGTGAAGGCGCTTCGTGACTGGATCGCCCTGCCGTCCATCGCGGCAGAGAACCTCAACTATCCACAGGGCGCCGAGTACATGGCGCGCCTCGCGAAAGAATCAGGCTTCGGCCGCGTCGACCTGATTCCGACGAAGGGCAAGCCCGGCGTCTTCGCGACGCTGGACACGGGCGCGGCCACGACGCTCGCGCTGTATTTCATGTACGACGTCAAGCAGTTCGATCCGTCAGAGTGGAGCTCGCCGCCGCTCGAGGGACGGATCGTCGATCGTCCAGGTGTCGGAAAAATCATGGTCGGGCGCGGAGCGACCAACACCAAGGGCCCGCAGATGGCGCTGCTGGCGGCGCTGCGCGCCTTCAAGGCAGCCGGCCGCACACTGCCGGTGAACCTCGTCCTGGTCTGCGAAGGCGAGGAGGAGATCGGGTCGCCGAACTTTTCAGAGATTGTGTTCAAGCCGGAGGTCGAAGCGGCGCTGAAGAAGAGCATCGGCATCATCATCCCCCTCGGCAACCAGGAGCTCGATGGCTCGGTGCAGGTCAACCTGGGATCGAAAGGGATCGTCGAGCTCGAGATCGTCTCGTCGGGCGCGAAGTGGGGACGCGGACCGGCGAAGGACGTGCACTCGAGTTACGAGGCCCAGCTCGACAGCCCGGCGTGGCATCTCGTCCAGGCGCTCAATACGCTGGTGAAGGCTGACGGCCACACGCCCGCGGTCGAAGGGTTCTTCGACAAGGTGCGTCCGCTCAGCCCGCAGCTCCAGGAGATTCTGAACCAGGCGATTCCACGCCGTGATGAAGCGGCCGCCAAGAAAGCGTTGAGTGTCTCGCGCTGGTTCGGCGACGAGTCGTGGAGAGATTCGCTGGTCCGCCTCGTCTCACAACCGACGATCAACATCGAAGGACTGGTCGGCGGCTATACCGGGCCCGGCGGCAAAACGATCCTGCCAAACCGGGCGGTCGCCAAGATCGACGTGCGCCTGGTCCCGGACATGACGGCGAAAGGCACGCTGCAGTTGATCAAGGATCACCTGGCGAAGCACGGCTTCGGCGATGTGGAAGTGAACATGACCGGCGGATACGACCCGACCGAAACGCCGGCCGACTCGCGTCTCGTGAAGGCGATGGTGGCGACGTATCACAAGGCCGGCATCGATCCGCTGCTCTGGCCGCGGCTCGCGGGTTCGTGGCCCGGGGTCACCTTCACGGGTGCGCCGCTCAAGCTGCCGGCGGGCCAGTTCGGACTCGGCCACGGCGACGGGGCGCACGCGCCCGACGAGTACTGGCTCATCGAATCCGCCAATCCCAAGGTGGCGGGAATGGACGGCGCGGTTCGATCGTTCGTCGACCTGTTCTATTCGCTGGCCTGATCGGCCCCCTACTTCGTCTCGGGCATGAGCATCACCTGCACGTACTTGGTCGTGTCGAGGTATGTCTGCGCCGCCCGCTGAATCTGATCGCCCGTCAACGCCGCAATCCGGCGCGGCATGTCCTCGACCGCCGCGACGTCCGCCGCGTCGCCATTCTCGTAGCGGCGCGCGATTTCGTTGAGCAGATACCCGTTGTCCTGACTGTCCTGCTCGAACTCACGCAGCAGCCCCTGCCGGATCAGGCTCATCTGATTTGGCGAATAGGCTGCGGCCTTCACCGCGTTGATCTCTTCGAACACGCGCTGGATGAGGGTAGCCGCACGCGCGGGGTCGCACGTCCAATCGATCCGGATCCGGTATTCGGGCTTGGGATATTTCGCCGTCCGCGGCGTGGCGGTGATGCTGTACGTGCCACCCAGCTCCTGGCGGATCGAGTCGAGCAAACGGGACTGCAGCAGCAGCGTCATCGTTCGAAACGCCAGCTTGTGCGCATCGTCGTACTCGATCGGTCCTGAGAAGATGATCGCGACGTTGCTCTTCGGCGCGATGCCCTTCTGGACGGTCCTGACGACGATGTCGGACGGCGGCACGAGGCCAAGGTCGCGCCAGGTTTCCTTCGAATGCGTGGCCGGAAGGCTCGCGATGTAGGTCTCCACCAGCGGCTTGATGGTCTCCGGCGTGAAGCTGCCGACGAACACAAACGTGAAGTTACTTGCGTCCGCGAAGCGCGCCTTGTAGAAATCGAGCGCCTTTGCGAGATTCCACTGGTCCACCGTCGCGGACGTCTCCGGCTGCCGCCGTGGATTGTTCCCGCTGAGCGCCGAGTCGATGGTCTGGTCGAAGACGACATCCGGGCTGGCCATCTGGTTCGCGAGCAATCCCCGGGCCTGCGACGCCATCGCCGCAAACGCCACCGGATCGGCCCGCGGCTGCGTGAACCGCAGATACAGCATCTGGAACATCGTCTCGAGATCCTCGGGCGTGCTTCCGCCTCGCATGCCCTGATCGACCTCGTCGATGAACGGCGTCACGGCAATGGTCTTGTCGGCGAGGATCTTGTCGAGCGCCACCGCGTTGAATTTTCCGACGCCGCCGGCGCGGATGACGTTGTCCGCGACGCGCGCCGAGATGAAATCGGCGTCGCTGGCGAGCGACGTGCCGCCAGGCGCCGCGGCGCGGAAGAGGATCTGATCGGCCTTCAGCACAGTCGGCTTGAGGACGACGGTCGCGCCGTTCGAGAGCTTCCATTCGGTGACGCCGGCTTCCCGGCGGACCGTCGTGTTGACGATCGATCCGGGTGTCGGCGGCTTGTCCATCAGCGCCTGGCCTGCCGACGCGTCAATGTACGCCTCCAGCCGCTTCGCCGTCGCCGTCTTCACGACGGCCGCCAGCTGCGCCTGATCGGGAAGGACAACACCCGCCGCTTCCGGCGCAGACACGACCACCAGGCGGTTGCGCTCCGGGAACCAGTCGCGCGTGAGCGCGTTCACCTCAGCCAGCGTGATCGCAGGGAAGAACCGGCGGTGGAACGCAAGCTCCTGCCAGATCGTGGGCAGCGCCTCGCCCTCGAGAAAGTTGCGCGTGTACTCGTCGGCGCGGCTCTCCGATTCGCGGTCGGGACTCTCGGTGACCGCGCGCTCGAAGCCGCGCATCGCCGCCTGCTTCGCGCGCGCAAGCTCCGTGGCGGTGAAGCCGAAACGGGCGACCCGCTGAAGCTCAGAAACCAGCGCGTCGAGACCCTTCGAGACGCCATCGTTCGACACGAGCGCCTGCAGGATGGCCTCGTCCCGGGTCCGGGCCGTCTGGAACAAACGCCGATCGGCGGCAGCCCTCAGAAACGGAGGGGTCGCCGTCTGCGTCAGCTCCCCCAGCCTGTCGTCGAGCATGCTCGCGAACAACTGGTCGAGCATGATCTCGCGATAGCCGCCGACCGACTCCTGGTTGCGCGCCGGCCGCAGGTTGCTGACCAGAACGGACGTCGCGGTCGTCTCCTGGTCGCTGACGATCGTGTACCGCGTGCCGGGATGGTCCGGGATATCGAAGATCGGCCTCGGCCGCTCAGGCGATGGCGATGTCAGCGACGAGAAATGATCCTTGATCATCGCGACGACCGCATCGCGATCGATGTCGCCGACGACAATCACGGCCATCAGGTTGGGACGGTACCAGTCGCGATAGAAGCGCATGAGCGGCTCGCGCTCGGCGTGCTCGATGATCTCCGGCTTGCCGATCGGCGGCCGATCCGCGTACCGCGATCCCTCGAGCTGCGCGCGGCGGATCTTGTCCTGCGTGCGCTCGCCTGCGCCGAGGTGCATGCGCCACTCGGAGAGAACGATGCCGCGCTCGTGCTCGATGCCGGTCTGATCGAACGTCGCGCCGTGGGCCCAGTCCTCGAGCACCAGCAGCGCCTTGTCCAGCACGCCGGGCACGTCGGTCGGCACGCGCAGCGTGTACTGTGTGTCGTCGTAGCTGGTCGCGGCGTTGGCGTCCGGGCCGATGCTCAAGCCGAGCGACGACAGAAAATCCGAGATGCTCTGCCCCGGAAAGTGCCGCGAGCCTTCGAACTCCATGTGCTCGACGAAGTGCGCGAGCCCCTGCTGATCCGCGTCTTCCAGCACAGAGCCCGCCTTCACGACGAGCCGCAACTCGGCACGCTTGCCGGGTCGCCCGTTAGGCCGGACGTAGTAGCGCAGACCGTTGGGGAGCGTGCCGACAACCACTTCGGGATCGACCGGCATCCCCTGCGTGAGCGAGTAAGAGGCAACCGACGCCGCGGATGTTTCCTGGCCGGGCGGAGGGTTCTGCGCCGAAGGGCTCGGACCGGAGACGGCGACGGTGACAAGCGCAACGCAGAGGGCGACGCGGAAGCGAACGGTCATATGTTCCCAATCGTAGCGGACTGGCCATAGCCGTTGGAATAGGAACCCGTGATCAACGCCGCGCTGAGGTCCCTCTCAGGCCGGCGACGAAGCGCTTGTGATCCGCTCTCGTTTGTGCCGCGTACGCCACGGCGAATCGCGCAATCGCCTTGTCCAGGCGGGGCGACGATCCCACGTATCCCGCGAGCATGGCCGCATCGCCGGTGCGCGCGTGACCTTTGGCCAGCACCTCGCCACACAACGAGGCGTAGGCCGGAAACGTCCCACCCGTCAATTCTGACGGGTCGAGTCCGGCCTTGTGGTCGGCCAGCTGCCGGACAAGGTAGTCGTTTCCGCCAAAGCGCGTGTAGCCGAGAAACGGATCGGACGCCGTCTGCATCATCTGCTGCCCCTCGGCCACGCGCTTCCCCTGGTGCGTGAAGCGCCGCGCCTCCCTCAGGTACGGCGTGTAGCATGACGGCAGTTCCTGCTTCACCTGCAGGAACAGCGGATCCTGCGCGTCGTTGCCGAAGAGCAGCACGACGTAGTCGCGCGTGCCGACGCTCCCGGTTCCAACCAGCTTGAACGAGACGTCCGCCGCGCGGTAGGTGTCGAACGTGCGCCGCCGGCTGGCGTTGAGCGTCTCGCGATAGCTGTCCAGCGCGAGGACGACCGTCCGCGCGAGGGTGCGTGGAACGTGCTCGAGCACCGGCTGGCGATCGTGAAAGCGATAGCTGCCGCCTCGCACGACGACGAGTTTCCTCAGATTGCTCTCCGGCGTCACCCGGCGGGCGCTCTGGAGGATCCGATCGAGCACGGGCTCGTTCCGGCCTCGCGTAATCAGGTGGCGCGCGAGCCGGGCCACCGGCATCTCGGCGAATTCCCGCAGATGCGCGCGATAGGATGACACGAACGCGCGCACGGCCTCGCGTTGACGTTCCTCCGACTGCCCCGCCTCCTCGCCGGCCAGCACGAGACTCGTGGCGAACCGCTTCACGTCCCACTCCCACGGTCCCGGCATCGTCTCGTCGAAATCGTTGATGTCGAATACGAGCCGGCCGTCCGACGCGGCGTACGCGCCGAGATTGCGGACGTGCAGATCGCCACAGAGTTGAACCGTGAGGCCGCAGTGCGGGAGTCGCGCGAGGTCCCAGGCCATGAGAGCCGCGGAGCCTCGAAAGAACGTGAATGGCGTCCGGCGCATCCGCCGGAATTTCTCGGGCAGCAGGCTGGCGACCCGGTGTGTGTTCGCCGCCGCGAGAATCCGGAGCGGATCGCGGCCGTTCAGCGAAGGCACACGCGCTTGCTGCAGCCGCGGCATGCGCGCGCGGAGACGTCGACCCGCCTCGATGCGGACGCGCACCGAGGCGGCAGGCTGCTGAAAGATGCCGCGAGGCACGAGCTAGTGTCCCACCAATCGGGGTCAGATCTCGCGTTTCTCGCGGCTGGCCGCTGCTGCCGCGAAATGCGAGATCTGACCCCGGCTCCCCATCAGGAAACGATGGGCGGCTCGACGCTCAGCTTGAGAATCGAGATCGCGGCCGGGTGGCCGACGATCAACAGCGGCGCGACGAGCGTCGCCTCGACGTAATACGCTTTCTTCACGAAATCCACCGGACGAAACGCCGTGAACGCCGCCTGCACCTGAAACGACTGCGACGCCGGAAAGGCGTTGCTGTCGAACTGCACCAGTTGCGTCTCCGTTCCCGTCGCCAGGTCCACTTCGATCCAGCGCGCGGTGACGCGGCCGCGGTAGCGAAGCCTCAACGCCCACGCGAACGCCGGCGTCACGGACGGAAACATCCCGTCAACCGGCGTGACGTTGTATCGCACCACCGCCTGTTGTGTGGGCACCGCCGCGCTGAACAGGCCGGCGGTCGCCGCGTTGTGTGCGACCGGAGGCGGCGGCAGGAGTTCCACGCCGAGTTGAACGACGGATTGGTGCAGGCTCACCTTGGCGAGGTCGGTGTGATCGAGGGTGCCTGCCGAACCGACCGTCGTCCACACCTTGAACTTGTCTTCCATGTAGATCATCTCCCGGGCGGCGATGCCGCGGTTGCCGAATCACGGTAGCGCCCGCCTTCAGGCGGACCTCCGTTTTCCGAGAGATGGTGATGGGTGGTCCGACGACGTTTCATCGGACCGTGGAAGAGAAGCTTGAGACGGCGGCTATGAACGTGGCCGGCCTGGTATCGCGAGCGGTCCTGCTTCGAGCACCTTATCCCAGACACGCCGGCCAACCTTGTCCGCTTCGGCGACGATCGCGTCCTCGTCCATCGTGAGCACCTTGCGGTTGCGCATGAGGAACTGGCCGTCGACCATCGACGACTCGATGTCCGAGGCCTGACCGTTGTGGATCCAGGCGGACAGGATGCGGCCGGCGGGAACCAGGTGCGCGCGAAGCGTGTCGAGCACGATGAGATCGGCCTTCTTCCCCACTTCCAGCGAGCCGACTTGATCCGACTGACGGACCGCGCGGGCGCCGCCCTTCGTATTGTCTTCGAGCATGTCTTCCGGCTGGGGGCGAAGGCCGGGGTTCGGATCGTTGCGGGAAATGCGCTCGGTCATCAGCGCCACTCGCATCACCTCGAACACGTCGTTGGTGTTGTTGTCGGTGCCCAGCGCGATCGGACATCCGGCGGCCCTGAGCTTCGCGATCGGCGGGATGACACCCCGATTCGCGGCCATCGCCGCCTGATGCGAAATGATGGTGCCCGTCCGACCAAGCAGCGCGATGTCGGATTCGTCGACATAGCGGCAGTGCGCCGCGAACAGGCGCGGACCGAGGAAGCCGGCCTTATCGAGAAACGCCGGCGGACGCAGGCCATGGTGCCGGACCATGAAGTCGACTTCCGCCACGCTCTGAGACAGATGGATGGTGTATCCGAGATCGTGCTTCTCGGCAAAGTCCCGCACGGCCCGCAGCAGTTCCGGTGAAGAAGTTTCAGCGAGCGCTGCAGCCGGGAACACGCTGATGCGTCCCTGCTTTGCGCCGTGCCACGATGCGAACAGGTCGTTCACGCGCTTCATCCCCTCGTCCCGCAGTCGAGGCGAGAACCGTGGCGTCTCGCTCCGGGCGAGGCCCTCCCGGGACATCGGCCCGGCCACGTTTTCGCTGTCGCGAATCGACTCGGCGAAGACGCAGCGCAGGCCGGTCTGCGCCAGGGCCGCGGCGTCGCGGCCGATGCCGTCGGCATTCTCCACAATCGTCGTCGTGCCGGTTCGCAACGCTTCGAGCGCACCGATGGTGACCATGAGCGTCGCCTCGTCGCCTTGCAGCAGACGAGCCGGCTGGATCGCCAGGCGCGCGGAGTTCGGAAATCCGAAGTCCTCGTTGAATCCGCGCTGAAGCGTCGCCGACAGATGCATGTGGCAGTTGATCAGCCCCGGCAGCAGCGCTTTGCCCCGGCCGTCGTACACCTCGGGACCGCGATACGACGCGAGAACGGTGTCGGTCGGGCCGATGGCCACGATCCGGTCGCCCTGGACCGCGAGCGCGACGTCGCGCTGCACGGCGTCGGCATTCACGATTGTCGTGTGCGTGAACACGACGACGCGGCCGGAGGGCGGCTGCGGTTGCGCGCGGAGTCCGCTCTGCTCGAGAACGAGTGCGGCGGCTCCGGCGCCCGCGCTCGCGAGCAGCTGACGCCGGCTGAGATTGCGGGAGCGGCCGGCGGATGCCGGGGAATTCGAGACACGCCGCGGAGACTGTTTTGACATAGCGTATAGTCCGAATCCTACACCCGGCTTCGACGCAGAGCACTGAACCGTCACGACAGGAGCGAACCGTGAGAAGACGCGCATGGCTGTTACTCGGCGCGGCGGCGATCGCCATCATTCCAGGGTTGGTGCGGGCCCAACGGCCCGAATATCCCGTCACCATCGTCCCGCCAGGCAAAGGGCCCTACACGTTTCCCGAGGGCTATCAGACGCCATGGGACAAGATTCAAATCATGGTGACGGCGAAGATGTCGCCGAACCTGTTCGTGCTGCATGGATCGGAAGGCCTCGATCCGGCACACCCGGACGCGTCAGGCGGCCGGGCGATGGCGCTCTTTGGCGCCGACGGCGTGCTGTTGGTCGACACCGAAAACCGACAGGTTGCCGATAAGACCTTGCAGGCGATCCGGTCGTTCACCAGCGCGCCGATCAAAGTGCTGGTCAACACCCATGTGCATCCGGACCACACGGGCGCGAACGCCTTCTTCGTGAACCAGGGCGCGCTGCTCTTCGCCCAGGAGGATTTGCGGAACGAGCTGCTGCGGCCACCGCTTCGGGCCAACGGCCAACCGGCGCCGGCACCCGAGCCTGCCAGCGTGCCGACCGTCACGTATCGATTTAACGCGGCGACGGCAGGTCAGCCTGCGGTCACGTTCAACATGAACGGCGAGACGGTGGACTTCATCCCGATGATGCCCTCGCACACCGCGGGCGACACCATCGTGCGCTTCCGCAACGCCAACGTGATTTACATCGAGGACTTCTACCGGAACTTCGGCTACCCGTTCGCCGATCAGGCCAACGGCGGATCGATCAAGGGCATGCTCGACGCGGTCGATCTCATCCAGAAGATCGCCGGTCCAGAGACGACGCTCGTCCCCGGTCATGGCACGCTGATCAAGAAGGGCGATCTCACGCCATATCGCTCGATGCTGGTAGCCGTTCTGGCAAAGGTGACGGCCTTACGCGATCAGGGGAAGTCGTTGAAGGAAGTTCTCGCGGCGAACCTGACGGCGCCTTACGACAAGACGACGCAGGGCGATACGCAGCAGAGCAAGGACCGATTCATCACCGAAGTGTACGACGAGGTGAAGGACTTCCCGCCGATCGTCGACGGCAAGCGGACGATGCCGAAGCATCCGTGATCGCCACGAAAAACACGAAACGCACGAAACCCCATCGTTTCGTGGTTTCGCGCTTTCGTGGCATTGCGAACCATCGAACGTGCGAGATCGACTTTAGAACGCGATCCGTCCGCCGACGCGGAACAGTCTCCCCATCACGATGCTCGACGGGCGGCCGAGCGATGAGCCGACGGTCGTCACGGCATTGGTCACGGCGTCGTTGTTGAACAGGTTGAAGATATCCACTGACGGCTCGAACCTCGTCGTTCCGTACGTGAACACCTTCATGATCCGGAGATCGACGAGGTTCTGCCACGGATACCGATACACGCCGCGCTCGACCGCCTGCACGTTCTGCGTCACCTGCGTGAGCCCCGGCACCGTTGTCGTGGTGACGACGAAGATGCGCTGCTGCGGGAGTCCAGTGGCCTCGCGGATGGAGCCGGACAGCTGAAACTCCGCCGGCAGGCGATAGCTGAATCCTCCACGGATCTGATACGTCGAATCGAACCCGATGGCTCCGGCGTTGTTGATGCGGAAATTCGGGTTGTTCAGATCGTTGGCGTCCTGGTCGCCGTAGTCGCGGCCGATCGTCAAACCGCCGAAGACGGTCGCCCGCGGCAGGCGGCTGTTCACCTGGAACTCGACGCCGTTGTAGTGCTGCTCCAGTTCGGGCAGCGTGGTCAGCACGTTGCGAACCGCGCCGCGCGTCGCCGGATCCTGGTTGTACACCGTCATCGGCTGATTCGTCACCGGGTTGGTGACCGTGACCGGGGTGTACGAGGTCGGCGGCACCGCCGCGTTCACCGTCGTATACAGATCGCCGAAACGCCGTCCGTAGTAGCCGATGCTCACGGACGTCACGCTGCCGATCTGCCGCTGCACCATCGCCGTGTATTCCCACTGATGGGGCCGCTTCAGTCCTGAATCGACGTTGCCAAGAGCCGGCTGCAGCGAGCCGCTGCAGCTGTTGAACGCGATCTCGCTGTTCTGCGCATTCTTGTCGTTGTTGGTGTCGGTCCAGGGGCAGGTCCGGAACGAGATGTTCAGCTGGTTGAGCGGCTGGATGATCGTCACGCCCTCGAGACGATCGTAGCGGCTGACGCCGCCCTTCAACGCGGTTCTGCCGTCGCCGAACACGTCCCACGAAAAGCCCAACCGCGGCGACACGGTGTTCCAGTTGACGATGCCGTCCTGCGCGGGGAAATCGCGCGCGCCGATCCACGTGCCGGCGCCCGCGCCCTGCGCCGGAATCGACATGACGAACCGTTCGTACCGGAGGCCGGGGTTCAGCGTCCAGCGCCCGAGACGCCATGAATCCTGCACGAACAACGCCGAGTTCACGCCTTCTTCCCGGTGACCGCTGGGCGTGTTCACCAGCCGGACGGAATTGGCGACGCCGTTGTTCGTGATCTGCAGGATGTCGCCCCGCATCGTGAACAGTTCCTGCGACCAGCCGGTCCGCACCTGCGCGCCCATCTTGATGCTGTGTTCACCGGTGACGTACGAGAGGTTGCCGGCGTACGTGAACATGCGCGCGCTGTTGGTGTCCATGCGCGGCGAGACGCCGCTGATCACCGAGCGGATCTGATCGAACGTGGCGATGGCGTCCGGCGCCGCGTCGGGCTCGAATCCCAGCGTGTAGTTGACCGGCATCGTGAACATCGCCGCTTCGGCGAGCAGCTTGCTCCCGATGGTCGACGACCACTTGATCTCGCCGATGTAGTTGAGTTGCGTCGTCTGCACCACGTCCGAAATCGGATCGTTGATGCTCGCGGTCAGCCAGTTGTTCGGCCGATGGCCGCGCCACTTGACGCTGCGATCGAAGTGAAACGAGAACTTGTTGTTCCGGTTCGCCTGCCACGTCAGGCGGACCGTGTAGTCGCTGATGTGCTGATCGTCGACGGCTTGTTCCCCGGTCGACGTGAACGTGTTCCCGAGGTAGTTGTTGGCGCTCCACCGGCGGTACGTCCCGAAGAACCAGAGGCGATCGCGCATGACCGGGCCGCCGAAGGTGAAGTTGGCGTCGTAGACGCTCTGCACCTTGTTCTGAGCCTTGAAGCCGAGGTCGACGAGATCCTGCGACAGGTTGTTCGACTGCATGTCGCCGTTCGCGCCGGTGATGAAGACGGTACCGCGATAGGTATTGCCGCCATCGCGCGGGATCATGTTGATCTGGACGCCGCCAACCGGCGCCTCGGCGGTCAGCGAGCTCGTCTGGTAGTTGATTTCCTCCATCAACCCGTCGTTGAAGTAGAAGCCGGTCTGGTTCCCGCCGAAGCCGATGTGCTGAATCTGGACGCCGTCGACCATGAAGACGTTGTCGTTGTTCGACGAGCCGTGCACCTGGAGGGTCGGCTGCTGCATCACCTGCGTGCCGCCCACGTCAGGCGTCGAGGCCGTGACGCCCGCGATCAGCTGGCCCACGGCGAACGGATCCTTGCCGGTTGGAATCAGGTCGAGGCGCTCGCGGCTCATGACCGATTGCGACACCGATCCGCGGACGTCGACGAGCGGCGACTCGCCCGAAACGGTGACCGATTCCTGCAGCGCGCCCACCGCCATCTCGGCGTTGATGGTCGCGGTGAACGAGGTCGGCAACGTGATCTCGTCGCGCTTGACCGTACGGAATCCCGTGAGCGTGAACGTCACCGCGTAGACGCCCGGGCGCAGATTCTCGATCCTGTAACTGCCCGCGTTGTCCGTCACGGCGGTGCGCACGCCTTCGATGAGCGCGGCGCTCGACGCCTCGACGCTGACCCCGGGTAATACGGCGCCCGAACTGTCTTTCACGACACCGGCGATCGCGCTCTGCGCGTAGGCCGAGGGGACGATGACGATCGAGAACAGCGCCGCGATGAGTACGAGATGACTGCGAAACCTACCAGAGTTCATGCGTGCCTCCATAAGGTGGCGCGAGCTTATGGCTGCTCTTTGTCCGAGTCAACGACCGTTGGCTGACTCGGTGGAACTGCATGCTGAAAAAGTTTTCAATAACTCTGGCTGAATGGATCAAGCCCAGCCGTTGGGATGTTCGGAAACGGGAACTCCGACAATAAAGTCAGAGATCGCGCGGCGCGGCGGCGCTTACCAGGCGAGAGGCGCCGGCGGATCGGCGACCGACTGAAACCGGACGGCCACCACGCCGTTGCGATCGCGGCGGCTGGCGATCGGCACGAGCCCGGACTTTACCAGCGTGTCGATGTCGCGTTCCGTGAGGAAACGCTCTCCGCACGGCTGCATCTCGCGCTCGCCGTCGCGGACGAACGAGTAGGCTGGAAGATCGCCGAGCTCGCGTTCGTCGCCGGGGGTCATATCCCAACCGCTGGCCGTGAATGCACGGCCGATGAGGATCGCCAGCGCGAGCGACGAGCTCCCCCACAGCAATTCCCGCGGTTCCGGCGGTCCGGTGAGCTCCTCGAACGCGAAGGCCTCGACCGGATCGCTCTTCGCGCCGTACGGACGACGCAGCAGCACCCGCGGCGCCGCCAGCGCGATCCACTGCCCAGCCTCACTGCGGCGCAACGCCGGCCATCCGGAGGCCGCTGCCCCGTCGCCGGCGAGTGTCAGGTCCGCACCCGCGATCAACGGAGCACCGGCGTTCGACGCGATGAGGCCCAGCGCCGCGAGCAAGCCGACGTGGGAATCCGACGGGCCGAACTCCGTTGCGACGATGAAGGCGGACCAGCCCGGGCTGCCCGGAACATTCCGCCACCGATCGACCACCGCGCGATAGAGCCCGGTCTGCGCGAGCTGTCCCTGGGCGCCGACGATGTCGGCGAGGAGCTCGTCGCGCGTCACGTCGAGAAGATGCAGCTGCAGGTGTTCGTCGAGTTCCAGACTCGAAATGGCCCAGTGGACGCCGCGCCAGGCTGCTTCGAGCGCCTGGAACGCCGGATCGTGGAGGAGCGATCGCATCTGCTCCGCAATCGCCGCGTCCACGCCCGCGACATAGGCGCTCGCCTGCGCCGAGGTGTCCTTGACGATGTGGGGCGCGACGACGTCGCGGATCAGCGCGTCGAGTCCGGTCGCCGCAGGCGCGGGACCCGATTCGGTCGGCTTGCCCAGCAGGCGGCCCAATAGATCGGCGCTTTCCGCTGGTGGTTTCGATCGCGCCTGCCGCAGCGCCCGAAACAGATCGAGCCGGGCATACAGTCGATCGGGATGAAAATCGTCGATCCGCTCGAAGTGGATCTCACCGGCCTGGACGCTGACGCGCGGGTGGTACCGACGCAGGACGTCTTCGACAGTGTCCATGTCCACTTGGCGGGTCGGCCGGCTCGCCAGCGGCGGTCGCTCGGACGCCGGACTCCCGCTGAAGTCACCCAGCACCAGAAGGCGCATCGGTTCTTCGTCGTCGCGCCGCCGACCGGCGCGGCCGAACCCCAGGTCGAACTCCATGCGTCCCGGCATCGATGCCTCCTTCGAGAACGTCTCAGAGGTTTCGTCTCAGAGGTTTCGTCTCAGAGGTTTCGTCTCAGAGGTTTCGCTAAGGCGCCACGCACCGTTCGGGACCACCACCTTTTGAGGGCACCTCCGGCGCGGCGGTGATGGCTCGCGTAGCGGCCACCTGATCGTACGCCACCTGCTGAAGCGCCTTCGCCTCCGGACGCGACAGGCCCAGTTCGAACGCCGAGCACTCGTTCTGGCCGAGCGACCGCGGGTCGCGTCCCGTCACGCTGCCGAAGATGACGAGCGCCTCGAGATAGTAGCCGTACGTGCTGGCGTGGTAGTTGTCGAACGTCCACAGATTGATCTTCCCGGCTTCGATCCCGTCGTACGGATTCGGATCCGCGACGCCCGTCTGAATCGCGCGCGTCCAGGCCTCGCCGACCGGAATCACGAACTTGATTCCGGCCCCGGACGCCGCCTTGTCGTATGCCGCGCGCACGTCGCGGGCCATCGCCTCGATCGGCTGCCCCGCCCACGCGCCCTTGGCCGGATAGGTCTGGTCCGCTCGCGACCAGGTCGCCATCAAATAGATCTCGACGTTGGGATTGTGCGAGCGAAGCACGTCGGCCATCTGCTTGCTCGTCGCGACGAGCTTCGCCGGATCGCGGGGCTTGTCCGCGTCGAGCGTGCTGTAGCCGTGCATCACGACCTTGTCCCAGCCGCGCTTCTCAATCACGCCGAGCTTGTTCGCGAGATGAAAATCGAGGCCGACACCGCCGCGCGTCTCGAGCGACACGTCGTAGTCGATCCCCGCCTGCTGCGTGAACGATTTGAAGAGCGCCGGCACACCGCCGGTCCCCTCGTTGTTCAGGTCGGTGACGGTGCCGGCGCGATAGAAGCGCGCGGCCGATCCCGACGCGAAGAGGAAGCTGTTGCCGATGAAGAGGACCGACGTGCCGGCGGCGGCACCGGTCGTGCCGAGCGTCAGCATCACCGCGGCGGCCAGCGCCGCACCCGATCGGATCGTTCTGGATCGCATGATCACTTCCCCGCCACACAGGCGAAATTTCCCGCGTCGTTCATTTCGCCCGATCCCTTGTACTTGGCGACTTGAGGATATGGACAGAGCGGGCGCTGGAACGCCACGCCCTTGGCGGGATCGCCATCGACGTACTTGGTGCCGATAATCTGCGCGGGTGCGGTGCCGCTCTCGACCCAGCGCTCCAACGCTCGAAGCGCATCGTGGTCGGCATCGCGCTGCGACGCCGGCGCCGGCTGCGAGGTGCCGAACGCGATC
>DASSGK010000086.1:0-19600 GCA_035693505.1 Vicinamibacterales bacterium | reverse complement strand
AGGCCGCCGCGCGCGGTCCTGGCGGAAATCCTGTCGATCGTGGCCTTGTCCATCAGATCGGTGATCGGGATCCCCGCGACCGTCGAGTAGCGCGGCAGCGGCACCATCGTGTCCCCGTGGCCACCGAGCACGAACGCGTGGATGTTTTCCGTCGAGACGTTGAGCTCCATCGCGATGAACGACCGCATCCGGGCGGAGTCGAGCACGCCGGCCATGCCGATGACGCGCTCGCGCGGGAACTTCGAGAGCTTCAACACCGCCTGCGCCATCGCGTCGAGCGGGTTCGAGACCGGGATGATGATGCAGTTCGGCGAGTACTTCACGACCTGCTCGGTGACCTGCTGCATGATCTTGTAGTTCACGTTCAGCAGGTCGTCACGGCTCATGCCGGGCTTGCGCGGCACGCCGGAGGTCACGACCACGATGTCCGAGTTGGCGCTGTCGGCGTAGTCGCCGGAGCCCATCACGCGCGCGTCCGACCCATAGACCGGGCACGCTTCGAGGATGTCGAGCGCCACGCCGGCGGCCTTCTTGTCGGCGATGTCGATCACGACGACATCGGCCAGCTGCTTCTCGGCGACGCCGCGCGCCACCGTGGCCCCGACGTTCCCCGCTCCCCCAACGACTGTCACTTTACGATTCATTCCGCTGTCTCCCAAACGCTCGGCTGAAGCCGTCGCGCTACATGTGTTGATTCAGAGGTGTCGCAAACGCTCGGCTAAAGCCTTCGCGCTACATATTGTTGATGATGGCGTCGGCGAACTCCGACGTCTTCAGTTCCGTGGCGCCGTCCATCAGGCGCGCAAAGTCATACGTCACGCGCTTGGCGGCGATCGCGCCGTCCATGCCTTTGACAATCAGATCGGCAGCCTCGCCCCAGCCCAGGTGCCGCAGCATCATCTCGCCGGACAGAATCACGGAGCCCGGATTCACCTTGTCCTGGTCGGCGTACTTCGGCGCCGTGCCGTGCGTGGCCTCGAAGACGGCGTGTCCCGTGACATAGTTGATGTTGCCGCCCGGCGCGATCCCGATGCCGCCCACCTGCGCCGCGAGCGCGTCCGACAGATAGTCGCCGTTCAGGTTCGGCGTCGCGATGACATCGAATTCGTCCGGCCGCGTCAGCACCTGCTGCAACGTGATGTCGGCGATGGCATCCTTGATGACGAGACCGCCGCCCGGCTTCCCCGCCGGGATCTTGCACCACGGGCCGCCCTCAATCTCTACGGCACCGAAAAAGTCCTTCGCAACCTGATATCCCCAGTCGCGGAAGGCGCCCTCGGTG
Organism: Vicinamibacterales bacterium; assembly: GCA_035693505.1. Classification (GTDB taxonomy): domain Bacteria; phylum Acidobacteriota; class Vicinamibacteria; order Vicinamibacterales; family CAVVIG01; genus CAVQFC01. The sequence goes on along the minus strand of DASSGK010000086.1, from coordinate 18,318 downwards.
TACTTCATGATGTTGCCCTTGTGCACCAGCGTCAGGCTCTTCCGGTTGTTGCGAATGGCGTATTCAATCGCGCTGTGCACCAGCCGTTCGGTGCCCAGCCGGCTGATCGCCTTCAGACCGAGACCCACCTCGATGCCGAGCTCGCGATTGGGAGCGCCGATCGACTCGAGCTGCGCCTGCCACGTCCGCACCGCCGAGTCCGATCCGAAACGAATCTTGCGGTATTCCTTCGGAAATTCCTTCGCGAGAAAGTCGAGCATCCGCTGCGCTTCCGGGGATCCCGCGACATACTCGATGCCCGCGTAGATGTCCTCGGTGTTTTCGCGGAAGATCACCATGTCGACCTTCTCCGGGTGCTTCACCGGTGAAGGGACGCCCTTGTACCAACGCACCGGCCGCAGGCAGACATAGAGGTCGAGCAACTGCCTCAACGCCACGTTCAGCGATCGGATGCCGCCGCCGACCGGCGTGGTCAGCGGACCCTTGATGCCGACGAAGTACTCTCGAAAGGCTTCGACCGTGTCGTCCGGCAGCCAGTTGCTGAACTGCTTGAAGCTCTTCTCGCCTGCGTAGACTTCCATCCACGCAATGGCCTTCTTTCCGCCGTATGCCTGCTTGACGGCCGCGTCGAACACGCGAACGCTCGCGCGCCAGATGTCCGGGCCCGTCCCGTCGCCTTCGATGAACGGGATGATCGGATTGTCGGGCACGACGAGTTGACCGTTCTTTCTCGAGATCGATGCGCCAGTCGTCGGAGGTTTGAGCGAGGTGAAGTTCGGCATAGTTTTTTTAGGTCAGGTCACCTGTGGTCCACGACGAGATTTCCGCGAATGCTGTGGAAAACTCTGTGGAAAAGGCATCGTGTTACATCGTTGTGATGAGGACTTTCGAATGATTTAGCGGTTTGCACCACGTCAGGGCGAGCCGTCGGCCGCGACCGGCGGCTCCACCAAAACCTACGGATTATACTTACTCCCCGGCAGGAGAGTCGAACCGATGCGTCGATCAATTCGCAACGGCGCGTTTCTCGTGGCGCTCGGCGCGTGGGCAACGGCGGCGCTCGGTGCGTGGACGCCGCAGGATCGCCCGAACCAGTCGGCGGGCTCCGCGCATCATCAACCAGAAGCCGCGCGGATCAAGAACCCCGTGGCCGCCGATGCCGGATCAATCGCGGCCGGTCTCGCGCTGTATCAAAAACTCTGCGTGGGATGTCACGGTGATACTGGCAAAGGAGACGGGGCCCTCGGCGACGAGCTGAACCCGAAGCCGGCCGACCTCACCGACGGCCAGTGGAAGCACGGATCGACTGACGGCGAGATCTTCACCGCGATCCGCAACGGCATTCGATCCACCGGCATGAAGGCGTATGGACGCAAGATGACGACCCGCCAGCTCTGGGACGTCGTCAACTACCTCAGGAGCATCGGACCCAAGACGGGATCGCATTGAAAATCATCATCGCCGACGATCTGCCTCCCTCTGCCCTTGCCATCCTCCGAGCCGACGAAACCTGGGTCGTTGATGCGCGCTCCGGCCGGAAGCCCGACGTGCTCGCGGCGGACATGGCCGACGCGGACGCCATTCTCGTTCGCAGCGCCACCAAGGTGACGGCCGCGCTGATGGACGCCGCGCCCGGGCTTCGCATCATCGCCCGGGCGGGAACGGGCGTCGACAACGTCGACGTCGCCGCCGCCAGCAGCCGCGGCATCCTCGTCGTCAACGCGCCCGGCGCGAACAGTATCAGCGTCGCCGAGCACGCATGGGCGCTGATTCTCTCCTTGTCGCGGATGATTCCCGCAGCCGATGGCGCGATGAAAGCCGGAAAGTGGGAAAAAAAACGGTTTCTCGGCACCGAAGTCCGCGGAAAGACGCTCGGCGTCGCCGGGCTCGGGCGAATCGGCCAGGAAGTCGCGCTGCGTGCGCGCGGCTTCGGCATGCACATCGTCGCCCACGATCCGTACATATCCAAGGAGATCGCATCAGGTCTGGGCGTCGTGCTGATGACGCTGGACGAGGTGTGCGCCTGCGCCGACTACTTGACGCTGCACCTTCCGTCGACGCCGGAGACGAAGCACCTGTTCAACGACGATCGGCTGGCGCGTTGCAAGCCGGGCATTCGCCTGATCAACACGGCGCGCGGTGAGCTCATCGACGAGGCAGCGCTTCGGCGCGCGATCGAGAGCGGTCATGTCGGCGGGGCGGGTCTCGACGTGTTCGAAGTCGAGCCTCCGTCGGACTGGTCGCTCGCAGGGCTGCCGCAAGTGATCGCGACGCCTCACATTGCCGCATCGACCGAAGAGGCACAGGAACTGGTCGGCATCGAGACGGCCGAGACCGTCCGCGATTTCCTCCGCGACGGCATGGTGAGGAACGCCGTGAACTTCCCATCGATCCACCCCGACGAACTTCAGCGCCTGCAACCTTGGATCCGACTGTCGGATCAGCTCGGTGCACTGGTCTCGCAGCTGGGGACGGCGCGCATCGAAGCGCTCGGCGTGCGCTATTACGGCGCCTTGGCCGAGATCCGCGGCGTCGACGTGCTGGCGGCCAGCGCCGCGGCTGGTGTGCTCCGGCCGATTCTGTCCAGCGGCGTCTCCATCGTGAATGCCAGAAGCGCGGCGGTGGCCCGCGGGATCGACATTGTCGAATCGCGAAGCTCGCGGCCGCGGCACTTCACCAGCCTGGTCTCGATCAAACTCACGACCGACGCGGGCGACCGGCTGGTCGAAGGCACGGTGTTCGAACCGAACAGCCCTCGCCTCGTGTCCGTTCACGGCGTCGACGTCGAGGCGCCGCTCGGTGGGACGATGGTCATGATTGCCAACGAAGATCAGCCGGGTGTCATCGGCGAAGTGGGCACCATCCTGGGCCGCCACGGCGTGAACATCGCGAACTTCGCCCTGGGCCGCGGAACCGCCGGTGCCATCGGCGTCGTCAACGTCGACGAGGAAGCCGCCACCGGCACGCTCGAACGGGCAATCGACGAATTGCGAAAGGTCCCGGCGATCCGCGAGGCCTGGATCGTTCGGCTGTAGAGGGTCTCAGAGGTTTCGTCTCAGAGGTTTCGTCTCAGAGGTTTCGTCTCAGAGGTTTCGTCTCAGAGGTTTTGACGGCGCAGCCACGCGCGACTACTTGACGGCGATCATCAGCGCGCCTGGATGAATGCGTGCCTTCAGCCGCGTTCCCCCTTCAATCGGTTCGCCGTCGACATGGTAGGCCATCGGCTGATCGGACTCGATCGTCACCCCCCGGATCCGCCGGATCGTGCAGCCGCGGATGCGATTGGCTGTGCCGTTGAAGAGCCGCGGCACCTGGCAGATGGTCGCGATGCGCGAACGCTCCTCCACAACCACGAGATCCAGTTCGCCATCGTCGACTCGCGCGCCGGGTGCGATGCGCGCGTTGTTCCCGAACTGGGCGGAGTTGGCGATCGTGACGAGGATCGCGCGATGCTGGGTTTCGACGCCGTCGACGCTGACCCTGTAGTGCTGCGGCGCGTAGTTTCGAAGGGCCCGCACGGTGATTCCCGCGTAGCCGACAAAACCGCGGCGCGTGGCGGTGGCAAATCGTGACGCGATGTGCGCGTCGAACCCGATACCCGCGACGTTCGCGAACAGCCGTCCGTCGATTTCGCCGAGATCCATCGGACGAGGGACGGCCTGAAGCGCGTCGGCAATCGCACGCTCGGCGCGCGGATGGACTCCGAGTTCGCGGGCCAGGCCGTTGCCCGATCCGGCGGGGACGATGCCCAGCGGCACGTCGTCGAAAGCCAGCGCCGAGGCAACTTCGTTGATCGTACCGTCTCCGCCCCAGGCCAGCACCAACCGCGCGCCGCGACGGACGGCCGACTTCGCCAGTTCGCGCGCGTGTCCAACGGCCTCGGTGAGCAGCACCTCCACCGGATCCCCGTGGCTGTCGACCACGGCGAGCGCCAGCTGCGCGCGTGCGCGCGCCTCGCGAGGGCTCGCGCCGCCGGAAATCGGGTTGATGATGATGACGGTGGACACGGGTAGAGACTTGGAAAGTTAGAAGTGAGAACTTGAAAGTGAGAAGTGAAATTCAGCGAAGCGGTAGTCGCCGGACGCTGTTATCGATCGCGTCGGTCAACTCGACGACGTCGGCCGAAATTTTCGCGACGCGGTAGCGCGCGGTCACGGCGTCGCCTTCCTTCACCATGAACAATTGCCCGCCTCCGGAGATGAACGCCATCCGCACGGGGCCATCCGCGCCTTCGTCCTCCGCGATGCCCGCGAGCTTGAGCGGCGGCAACGCGATCGGGACTGGCGCGATCTCGGAAATCGCCGCGCGGGGCGCTTCGGGAACCGGCGGTGCGGGGCGAGCAGCCGGCGAGCGGAACGTGAACAGATTGCGGCCCGGCGCGCTCGGCGCAACGGCTGGCGCGAGTCGCTCGTGAAGCCGCTCGATTTCGACGGCGAGCTCGGCGCCGCGCTTCTCGATGTTCGTCTGCTGGATGACCGGGACCGTCGGAATCGGACGATTCGACGTCGCGGCGCCCGCGAGCCACGCGATGAGCGCCGCGCCAACGACCGCAATCGTCGTCGTCCGCTTGAGATTCATACGTAACTGCGCCGATCGTAGCACGCGCTGTTTAGCGTTGTGCTATTATTCGTCGTGCACCCTGCATCGACTGGCTCAAGAGTCGATTCGGTTCCTCCGCTTACCGTCGTCGCCATCATCCCCGCCCGATACGCTTCGACCCGGCTCCCTGGCAAGGCTCTCGCCGATCTCGACGGCCGGCCGATGATCGAACACGTGTACCGTCGGGTGTCCTCCGCGCGCGGCCTGTCGGAAGTCATCGTCGCGACTGACGATTTGCGCATCGCCACGCGCGTCCACGATTTCGGCGGCAAGGTGCGGCTGACGAAAGCGTCGCATGCGACCGGCACCGATCGGCTGGCCGAGGTCGTCGCGACGATGGACTGCGACGTCGTCGTCAACGTGCAGGGCGACGAGCCGCTCATCGACCCGCGCGCCATCGACGAACTGATCGCCCCGTTCGCGGCGAGTCCGACCGTGCAGATGACGACGTTGTTCCGGCGCATCCAGGACATTTCAGAACTCAACAATCCGAACGTCACCAAGGTCGTCGTCGACCGCGGAGGCTTCGCGCTCTATTTTTCACGGGCGCCGATCCCGTTCGTGCGGGATCCCCGCGGCGGATGGCCCCCCTTCTATAGACATATCGGTCTCTACGCCTATCGCCGCAGCACCTTGCTCGTCCTGGCGTCGCTCGATCCGACGCCGCTCGAGCGGGCTGAATCGCTCGAGCAGTTGCGCGCACTGGAGCACGGCATTCGGATCAAGGCCGTGGAAACGCTGTACGAATCGTTCGGCGTCGATACGCCGGAGGACCTGGAACAGGTGCGTCGACTGCTGACGGCGCCGACTTCGAGCTGAAAACCATGACAAAACCGGACGGACGGACGACGAAATACATCTTCATCACGGGCGGCGTGGTCTCCTCGCTCGGCAAGGGGCTGGCGGCGGCGAGCATCGGGTGCCTTCTCGAAAGTCACGGCTACACCGTGACGATGCAGAAGTTCGACCCGTATATCAACGTCGATCCGGGCACGATGAGCCCGTATCAGCACGGCGAGGTCTTCGTCACCGACGATGGCGGCGAGACCGATCTGGACCTGGGACACTACGAGCGATTCACGAATACGGTCACCACGAAGAATTCGAACTGGACGACCGGCAAGATTTATTCAACCGTCATCTCGAAAGAGCGGCGCGGCGAATACCTCGGGCGCACGGTCCAGGTCATCCCGCACATCACCAACGAGATCAAGGACGCGATTCGCGCGGTGGCGAAGAACGTCGACGTCGTGCTCGTGGAAATCGGCGGCACGGTCGGCGACATCGAGAGCTTGCCGTTCCTCGAGGCGATCCGCCAGTTCCGTCAGGACGTCGGACGCGACAACTCCTTGTACGTACACCTCACCCTGGTGCCGTTCATCGGCGCCGCCGGCGAGCTGAAGACCAAGCCGACCCAGCACAGCGTGCGCGACCTTCGATCCATCGGCATTCAGCCCGATATCCTGCTCTGCCGCACCGACCGCTTCCTCGATCTGGACATCAAGCGGAAGATCGCGCTGTTCTGCGACGTTGCCGAAGAAGCGGTCATCACGGCCAAGGATGTGTCGACGATCTACGAGGTTCCCGTCGTGCTCGCGGCGGAAGGACTCGACACGATCGTCCTGAAATATCTGCACCTGCCGGCGACCGAGCGCCAGATGCAGCCGTGGGAGGATCTCGTCAGCCGGATCAAGAACCCCGCGGACGAAATCACGATCCATGTCGTCGGCAAGTACGTCGGCTACGAAGACTCCTACAAGAGCCTCAACGAAGCGCTCTATCACGGCGGTTTTCCGCACCGCTTGAAAGTCAACATCAAGTGGATCGAAGCCGAGGCGCTCGAGGAGCCGGACGGACCGGCGCTGCTCGACGGAGCCGACGGCATCCTCGTGCCGGGCGGGTTCGGCAACCGCGGCACGCGCGGCATGATGATCGCCGCGAGAGTCGCGCGGGAGCGCCGGATTCCGTACTTCGGCATCTGCTACGGTTTCCAGTGGGCGACCGTCGAGTACGCGCGCAACGTCGCGGGGCTCCCCGAAGCCGATTCGACGGAGTGCAACCCGGATACGCCGGCGAAGGTGATCTACAAGCTCCGTGACCTGCTCGGCGTGGACGACCTCGGCGGGACCATGCGGCTGGGCAGTTACGCCTGCGAGCTCGCCCCCGGTTCATTGGCCCAAAAGGTGTACGGCTCGAACCTGATTCACGAACGCCACCGGCATCGTTACGAGTTCAACTGCCTGTACGAGCGCACGCTCACCGAACATGGTTTGAAGATTTCGGGCCGCTCGCCCGACGGCAAGTTCGTGGAGATCGCGGAACTGCCCGGCCATCCCTGGTATCTGGCCGTCCAGTTCCATCCCGAGTTCAAGTCGAAGCCGACGCTGCCGCATCCGCTCTTTTCCGCGTTCGTCGCAGCGTCGTATCAACACAAGGTGGAGCACGGGCTCGTCGGTCACGTCGGCCAGGTAAGTCGGGTAGGTTAGTCAGGGCGACCCACCTGACCCACGCGACCTACTCGACCCACCCGGCCGGTATAATCCCCCTGTGACCCCACTGAAACTGGGCGACATCACGATCGGCGATGGCAGCCCATTCGTGCTCATCGCAGGGCCCTGCGTCCTCGAAAGCGAAGCGCACGCCACCGAAATCGCCGGTGTTCTCGCCGATATCGCGCGGCGTACGCGCGTGCCGTTCATTTTCAAGGCGTCCTTCGACAAGGCGAACCGGACGTCGGGACGATCGTTCCGCGGCCCCGGTCTGGACGAAGGGCTGCGGATCCTTTCGTCGATCAAATCGAAATACCACGTGCCGATCCTGACGGACATCCACGAGGCCGCGCAGGCGGCGCCGGCCGCGCTCGTCGCCGACGTGCTCCAGATTCCGGCGTTTCTCTGCCGCCAGACCGATCTCCTCGTGGCCGCCGCCAAAACCGGCCGCATCGTCAACATCAAGAAAGGTCAGTTCCTGGCGCCGGACGACATGAAGCACGCTGCCGCGAAGATCGTCGACGCCGGCAATTCGCGCGTCCTCCTGACCGAGCGCGGAACGAGCTTCGGGTATCACAACCTCGTCGTCGACATGCGCGCTTTTCCGATGTTGCGCGCGCTGGGCCTGCCCGTCGTCTTCGACGTGACGCACAGCCTGCAGCTCCCCGGCGGCGGCGACGGCGTCACGGCGGGCCAGGCCGAATACATCGTGCCGCTGGCATCCGCCGGCGTCGCTGCCGGTGTCGACGGCGTCTTTCTCGAAGTGCACGAGGAACCGTCCCGCGCGCGGAGCGACGCGCAGAACGCCTTGCGACTGGATGCGCTCGAGCCGCTGTTGCAGCGCCTCACCGCGATCGACGCCATCGCCAAGCAAGCCGAGGCGCGCCTGCATGGCTGACCGGGCGCTGGCGCGGAAGGTCCTCGAAACCGAAGCCGCCGCAATCCTCGCGCTCGTCGATCGGCTCGACGATCGATTCGACGCCGCCGTGCAGCTGCTGCGGCAGTGCAAGGGACGGGTCATCGTCACCGGGATGGGCAAGTCGGGCCTGATTTGCCGAAAGATCGCGGCCACGCTGACCAGTACCGGCACCGCGGCGTTCTTTCTTCACCCGGCCGAAGCGATTCACGGAGACCTCGGCGTCATTCAGACCGACGATGTGGTCGTCGCGCTGTCGTACAGCGGCGAGACCGTGGAGCTCGTGCACCTGCTCGAAACGATTCGGCGTCTCGGCGCCAGGCTCGTCGCCATCACGGGCGATCCGCGCTCGTCGCTCGCGCAGGCGGCCGACGTCGCGCTCGACTGCAGCGTGGCCGAAGAGGCGTGCCCGATGAACCTGGCGCCGACCGCGAGCACGACCGCGGCCCTGGCGATCGGCGACGCGCTGGCGATGACGCTGCTGGTCGAAAAAGGATTCCGCCAGGAGGATTTTGCCAACCTCCATCCCGGGGGGAAACTCGGCAAGCGGCTGATGCGCGTCGAGATGCTGATGCACGCCGGCAAGGACTGCCCCGTCGTCCGCACCGACGCCCGAATGCGTGACGTGATCTACGAGATGTCGAGCAAGAAGCTCGGGATGACGTGCGTCGTCGATCGTGACGACAAGACCCTGCTCGGCATCATCACTGACGGCGACCTGCGCCGGCGGATGGAGCGAGGCGGCGAGATTCTGGGGCTGACGGCCGGCGATGTCATGTCGCATTCGCCCGTGTCGGTCGCGCGCACGACGCTCGCGGCCGAAGCGCTGAACATCATGGAACAGCGCAAGATTACGTCGATCGTCGTCGCGGAGAACGGCACGCCGGCACGCGTCGCTGGCGTGGTCCACCTCCACGACCTGTGGCGCATGGAGATGTTTTAGCAAACGTGGAACGATGAACCCTGAACAGGCGCTCGCCGAACGAGCATCTCGCGTACGGTTGATCCTGTTCGACGTCGATGGCGTCCTGACCGACGGCAAGGTGCTGCTGCACGCTGACGGGAGCGAGAGCAAGGTGTTCGACATCAAGGACGGCACCGGGATCGTGTGGGCTCTGAAGCTGGGCCTGACCGTCGGTCTCCTGTCCGCCCGTTCGTCGGCGGCGACCGCGCAGCGCGCGGCCCAGCTCGGAATCACGCTCGTGCACCAGGGCGTTCACAGCAAGCTCGAGACCTTCGAGCAGATCGCCGACAGCCTGATGCTCGAGGAAGACGAAGTGGCGTATATGGGGGACGACATCCTCGACCTGCCCGTGCTGCTTCGTGTCGGGCTGGCGGCGGCACCGGCCGACGCCGCCGCGGACGTCCGCAGCCGCGTGCATTGGGTTGCCACGGCGAACGGCGGCGCGGGAGCTGCGCGCGAGCTCATCGAGCTGATCGTTCGCGCGCAAGGGCGATGGGATGCGCTGCTCTCCTCCTATCTCACCGCGCCCCAGGGTCAGCGCTCATGAGCTCGTACTCTCTCTTGCTGACTGCGCTCGTCGCACTGCTCGCCGGTCTGACGATCGGGAAGGCCTGGGAGCGCTACAAGCTTCGCGATGGACGTTGGATCGACCGACGGCGCGCGCGCGAGTCTCCCCACTACATCCTCGGGTTGAATTTCCTGGTGGCGAACCAGATCGATCTGGCCATCGAGGAGCTGAGCAAGGCCGCAAGCCTCGACGGCGATGCCCTCGAGGTACACATGATCCTCGGCAACCTGTACCGCGAGAAGGGACAGGTCGGCAAGGCCATTACCCTTCACCAGAACCTGCTGCAGCGGCCGAATCTCAGCAAGCTCGAACACGCGTACGTCCTGCTGTGCCTCGGCCTTGATTACAAGCGCGGAGGATTCGTGGATCGCGCGCTCGAAGCGTTCAACGAGGTGCTGCGCCTCGATCCGAGGAATGAGTACGCCCTGCTCAACCTTCAGAAGCTGCACGAAGAGCAGCATCAGTGGACCGAGGCTTACGACACGCGCCGAAGGCTGTCAAAGCTGGCCGACATCGACGCGCGGCCGCAGAGCCAGGCCATTCTCGCGTTCCTCGAAAACGAGATCGGACTCGAAGCCGTCCGCCGCAAGGAATACGCGGACGCGATCAAAAGATTCGAGGCCGCCATCGATCTCGACGCGCGCGCGGTGCCGGCGTACCTGAACCTTGGCGACGTGCGCGTGGCTCAGGGCAACGAACGCGAAGCCGCCGCCGTCTGGGAACGCCTTATCGAGGTTGCGCCGGACCGCGCCTACCTCGCATTCGATCGTCTGGAAGCGCTGGCGATTCGCACCGGGAATCCCGACAGATTCCCGCGTTTGTGCCGCCGCCTGATCGAGGAGAACCCGCAGGACTGGCGCGCCCGGCTCGCGCTGTCGCGGCATCTCGCGGCCGGAGGCCAGCCGCGCGAAGCGCTGGACCTTCTCTTCGCCGCGCTCGTGCAGAACCCGCACGCGCTCGGAATCCACCAGGCGATCTGGCGGGCCCTGGGTCAGCTGCATCATCCGGCGACGCTCGTCGACCGTTACGGCGAGCTGACGCAGCATGCGGTCTTCTATCTCGATCCGCACGTCTGTATGCGGTGCCGCTATCGCAGCACCGAGCTGCTCTGGCAATGTCCGCACTGCCACGACTGGAACACGTTCGTCGAAGAACGTATCGCGCCGGCGCAGGACGCGGCGGAAGTAGAGGTCTAGGCGCTTCGCGCGGTTTCAGGAGATCAACGCGCGATGGATCCGGTCGATCTGAGCGTTGGTCTCTTCGAATGTGCCATCGGTGGCAATCACGAAATCGGCTCTCGCGGCTTTTTTCTCGGTCGGCCACTGAGCCCCGATCCGCTGACGCGCGGCGTCGACAGTGAGTCCGCGGTCGACCAGGCGCGCCAGCTGGCGATCCGTCGCACACGCCGTGACGATCACCCGATCGAATCCTTTCTCGGCGCCAGTCTCGTATAACAGCGGAACGTCCACGATCACCAACGGGTCGCCCAGCAGCTCGAATCCCCGAATGCCGGCGGCGATCGCCCGATGGACGGCAGGGTGCACGATTGCCTCGAGCTCGCGTCGCGCGGAGGGATCGGCGAACACGACGGGCCCCAGCTTCTTGCGATTGACGGACCCGTCCGCTGCAAGGATCTCCGGCCCGAACCGCGCTGCGATTGCCGCGGTCGCCTCTGTGCCAGCGGAAGTTACGCCATGCGCGAGTTGATCGGCGTCGAGGCACGGCACGCCGCGCTGACGGAATTGACCCAGCACGTAGCTCTTTCCGGTCGCGATGCCGCCCGTCAGTCCAACTTTCAGCATATCGCTCGGCTAAAGCCTTCGCGCTCCGACATGGCTTCCCATTTCGCCCTTCCTGCCGCTCCTGCCCATCCAGCCCTTCCTGCCTATCCCGCCCCCGCAGCGCGAAGCAGCGCAGCAGCGAGCGTGTTCTTGAGCAGCATCGCAATCGTCAAGGGACCAACGCCTCCGGGAACCGGCGTCAACGCTCCCGCGACGCCCGCCACCTCCGGATGCACGTCGCCGACCACAATCGATCCTCGTTTCGCGAACGCCGCCCTCCGGCTGGAGTCCGGAGGAAATAACCGCTCCACCAGCGCACGGTCGGATACCTGGGTGGTTCCGACGTCGACAACGGTCGCGCCTGGCTTCACGAATGACGAAGTCACGAAGCCAGGCCGTCCGATCGCCGCGACGAGGATGTCCGCCTCCGCGGCAATCGCCGGAAGATCCCGAGTGCGTGAGTGGCAGATCGTCACCGTCGCATGCCGGTGCAGCAACAGCAGCGCCATCGGCTTGCCGACGATGTCGCTGCGGCCGATGACGACGGCTCGCGCTCCGGCGATGGTGATGTTCGAGCGATCGAGCAATTCGATGATTCCGGCCGGCGTGCACGAGACAAGCGTTGCCCGGTTCTGAACCAGACGTCCCACATTCACGGGGTGGAGCCCGTCGACGTCTTTCTCGGGAAGGATCGCATCGAATACCTGGCGCTCGGCGTCCTCGCCCATCGCGGCGGGCAAAGGCGATTGCACCAGGATCCCGTCGTGCACGTCGCTGCGATTCAGGCGATCGACGGTCGCGAGCAGTTCGGCCAGCGTCGCCGTCGCCGGCATCCTTTCCAGATCCGTCCGCAGGCCGGCGTCCCCACCCGACTTCAGCTTATTCCGAACGTAAATCGCCGACGCCGGATCGTCTCCGACAAGGACGATTCCGAGACCGGGCGGCCGCCCTGTGCGAGCGGTGAACGCGGCCACGCCGGGAGCGACTTCCGCGCGGATTTCACCGGCAACCGCAGCTCCATCCAGGAGGCGAGCTGCCATCAACGCGACCCTCCGGAGGCGTCGGTATCGAGTTGCTTCAGCGATTCTGGACGGCCGAGCACGACGAGCTTGTCGCCGGACCGGATCGCTGTATCCGGCTCGGGGTTGAACTCCATCCGGCTGTCCTCTCGTTGAATCCCGACGACGATGACGCCGTAGCGCTGCCGCAGGCTCGCCTCGATGATCGACCGGTTCGACAGCGGCGAATCGGGACCGATCGTGATCTGTTCCATCGCGAGCTCGAGGTTGTCGGAGCTCGTGGCCAGCTCCATGAAGTCCACCACCGCCGGCCGGAGCGCGGTCTGCGCAATCTGAACTGCGCCAATCTGGTACGGTGACAGGACGCGATTGGCCCCCGCGCGCTTCAACTTCAGTCTGGCGTCCTCGGTTTCCGCGCGGCCGACGATGAACAGATCGGGCCGCATCACGCGCGCGCTCATCACGGCGTAGACGTTCTCCGCGTCGGTGCCGACGGCCGCGATCAGACCGCGCGCGCGCTCGATCCCGACCCGCTTCAACACATCTTCGCGGCTCGCGTCTCCTTCGACGCCGAGCGCACCTTCTTCAATGGCAATCTGCACGCGTTCGGCGCTGTGTTCGATCACCACGTACGGGATCCGCTGATGCCGGAATTGGCCGGCAACGATGCTCCCGATGCGGCCGTATCCGCAGATGATGAAATGATCCTTGATCGTATCCAGCATACGTTCGTTGCGGCGGCGCTGCAGGCGCTTGGGAAGGCCGCCCTCCACGACAACCGTCGCGAGCAGGGTGAATGTGTACAGCGCTGCGCCGACACCGCTCAGCAGCAGCACGATGGTGAACGCCTGGCCGGGTCGCGTCAGCCGATGGACTTCCTCGTAGCCGACCGTCGTCACGGTGATGATGGTCATGTAGAACGCGTCCCACGCGTCCCACCCTTCGATCGCCATGTAGCCGACGGTCCCGCCGGCGATGATCAAAAGAAGAAGGGCGACGGCGAACGCCGGGCCTTGAGCCCGGAACCCGCCGTCGCCCTTGAAGAGCGCCACGAAAGACGCTTCAGCGCCCGGCTTCTGCGGGGTGCGATTCCAATCGGCTGTGCTTCATGCCGTAGCCGAAGTAGAACACCAGGCCGATCACGAGCCAGACCGCCAGCCGCAGCCAGTTGGTCCAGCCCAGCCCGAAGATCATCGCACCGCACACCAGAATGCCCAGGATCGCCACAAGCGGCAGCGCAGGAACCACGAAAGCCCTCGGTATCTCCGGCCGCTTCACGCGCATGATCCAGACGCCCGCGCAGACCAGGATGAAGGCGAACAGCGTGCCGATACTGGTCATCTCGCCGACGATGCTCTCCGGCAGGAACCCGGCAAACGCCGAGGTGAACAGGAAGAACAGCATGTTCGCCTTCCACGGCGTCTTGTAGACCGGGTGAACCTCGGAAAAAATCTTCGGGACAAGACCGTCGTGGCTCATCGAGAAGAACACGCGCGACTGCCCCATCAGCATGACGAGGATGACCGACGAGAAGCCGGCCAGAATGGCGATGGTCACGAATTTCGACAGCCACTCGTAGCCCGTCATGTACTTGGAGATCGCGAAGGCGACCGAGGCTTCCTTGCCCGCGGTCCGGAAATCCTCGACGGTGGCGACGCCGCTGAGCACGTGCGAGAAGAGCACGTAGAGAATCGTGCAGACGACCAGCGAACCCAGGATGCCGATTGGCATGTCGCGCTTCGGGTTCTTGGCTTCCTGCGCCGCCGTGGACACCGCGTCGAAGCCGATGAACGCGAAGAACACCACGCCCGCGGCGCCGAGAATGCCCATGATGCCGCCGTACGGGTGCGTGATGCCCTGTGGCGTTGTATACGTCGTCGCCACCGGGATGTAAGGCGTGTGATTCGCGGGGTTCATGAATCCCCAGCCGATCACGATCACCATCAGCACGATCGACACCTTGGTGACGACGATGATGCTGTTCACCGTCGCCGACTCCTGCATGCCGCGAATGAGCAGCGCCGACAGCACGAGCAGAATGACGATCGCCGGAATGTTGACGATGCCGGTGGCGGTCACTGCGCCGCTGGCATCCGTCAGGTGCTCGAGCGGCGAGTGGCACCACTCATACGGCACGTGCATGCCGACGTACTCGAGCACCTTGTTGAAGTACTCGCTCCAGGCAATGGCCACGGTGGCAGCGCCAACCGCGTACTCGAGACACAGGTCCCAGCCGATGATCCACGCGACGAGCTCGCCCATCGTGGCGTACGAGTAGGTATAGGCGCTGCCCGCGATCGGAATCATCGACGCGAATTCCGCGTAGCACAGTCCCGCAAAGGCGCAGCCGAGGCCGGCGACGAGGAACGCCACCGTGACCGAGGGCCCGGACCGCTCGGCGATAGCGGCGGCCGTGCGCACGAAGAGACCCGCGCCGATGATGGCGCCGATGCCCAGGGTCACCAACGAGAACGGACCGAGCGTCCGCTTGAGAGTCGACTCCCCGGTCGCCGCGACGTCGGCCATGAGCCGATCGATTGACTTGGTTCGAGACAATGCTCCAGCCACTATTTACCCTCTCAGTCGAAGATGGCCTGTTGTGAAGTCCCGGCGATTATACGCGGGGGGCGTCGGAACGCGTGAGCCGTTCGATATAGGCCCGCACCCGCGCCTCGGGGTCGCCCTCGGCGAGGAGGTCGCTGATCACCGCCACCGATGCGGCGCCCGCGTCGAGCACCGATTGCGCATTTTCGATTGTCACGCCGCCGATCGCAACCAGCGGCAGCCCGTGGGACCGCGCGACGCGCGCCGAGGCGCTCACCATGTCGAGGCCGATCGGATCGAAACCGGTGGCCTTCGTCGAGGTGCCAAAGACGGGCCCGACCGCCACATAACTCACGGGCTCGAGCACCGCTCGATCAACCTGCTCAGGAGTGTGGGTGGAAAGTCCCACGATCGCGGCCTCTCCGACCAGAGATCGGACGGCGGACGGGGTCAGATCCTCCTGTCCGACGTGCACGCCGTCGGCCGCAGACAGGCGGGCGAGATCGGCGCGATCGTTGATCACCACCGACGCGTGGTGGCGATGCGCGAGCTGCACGACGGCGGCCGCCGTCGCCAGGAATCGATCGCCGGCCATCGACTTCGCGCGCAGTTGAAGGAATCGCGCCCCGCCGCGCAGATAGGCTGCCGCCAGATCGAGGATTGGCCAGCCCGCGCGCGCAGCAACGTCAGCGTCGAGAATCGCCTGTAGGACCGGGAGGCTCGGGGTCAGATCTCGATTTTCTCGCCTCTCGGCGCTCCGAGCGAGAAAATCGAGATCTGCCCCCGAATCAGACCGCCTCCGCAAGACGGCCGCCGGCCGGATTCGGGCGCGCGAGGAAACGCTCCATGAAAGAGGTGCTCAGTTTCCCGGCCACGAACTCGGGGTCGGAGAGGATGCGGAGATGCAGCGGAATCGTTGTCTTGATTCCTTCGATGGTCGTCATCTCGAGCGTCCGCTTCATGCGCGCGATCGCCTCCTGGCGGTCGCGGCCGTGGACGATGAGCTTTGCGATCATCGAGTCGTAGTACGGCGAGATGGTGCAGTCGGAGTGCGCGAACGTTTCGATACGCACGCCGGGGCCGCCCGGAACGCTGAACACGTGGATCAGGCCGGGCGACGGCACGAACGTTTCCGGATCCTCCGCGTTGATCCGGCACTCGATCGAATGCCCCGTGAAGACGACGTCTGACTGCTTGAAACCGAGCCGCTCGCCTGCCGCAATGCGAATCTGCGCCTTGACGATGTCGATGCCGGTCACCATTTCGGTCACCGGATGCTCGACCTGAAGGCGCGTGTTCGCCTCCATGAAATAGAACCGTCCCTCGGGATCCATGAGGAACACGAAGGTGCCGGCGTTCGTGTACTGCACGGCCTTGGCGGCGTCGATGACGATCCCGCCCATCCGGCGCCGCATCTTCTCGCTGAGCGCCGGGGACGGTGATTCCTCGATCAGCTTCTGGTGCCGCCGCTGGATCGAACACTCGCGTTCGCCCAGGTGAACGACCTGGCCGAAGTGATCGCCGAGAATCTGGAATTCGATGTGACGCGGCGACTCGACGTACTTCTCGATGTACACGTCAGCGACGCCGAACGCGGCCTCGGCCTCGCGCTGTGCCGTCTTGACGGCATGCGACAACTCCGCCGGGGCGCGCACCACACGCATGCCGCGCCCGCCGCCGCCGGCGGTGGCCTTGACGATGACCGGGTACCCGATCTCCTTGGCGAGCTTCAGCGCCTTGTCTTCGTTGTCGATCGGGCCGTCGCTGCCGGGAAGGATGGGAACGCCGGCCTTCTTCATCACGCGGCGCGCGCGCGCCTTGTCGCCCATCAGCCTGATGACCTGCGGGTCGGGCCCGATGAACTTGATGTGGCACGCCTCGCACACCTCGGCCAGGTAAGCGCTCTCGGACAGGAATCCGTATCCGGGGTGAATGGCGTCGGCGCCGGTGATCTCGGCCGCGCTGATCACGGCCGGCACGTTGAGATAGCTGTCCGCGCTACGAGCTGGACCGATGCACACGTCTTCGTCGGCGAACTTGACGTGGAGCTGGTTCTCGTCTGCTTCGGAGTAGACGGCCACCGTCTTGATGCCAAGTTCCCGGCACGCATAGATGATGCGCAGGGCGACCTCGCCGCGGTTGGCGATCAGGATCTTCTTGAACATATCGCTCGGCTGAAGCCTTCGCGCTACCTGGTGCGAATCGCGAACAGCCGCTCGCCGTACTGGACGGGCTGTCCGTTCTCCACGTAGATGTTGACGATCTCTCCGTCATATTCGGAGTCGATCTCATTCATGAGCTTCATCGCTTCGATGATGCAAAGGACGTCGCCCTTCTTCACCGACGCGCCAATTTCAGTGAAGGCCGGCGAGCCTGGCTCCGACGAGCGATAGAAGGTGCCGACGATCGGCGATTTGACCACGGCCAGCTCGATCTCGGCTTCGCCCAGATCGTCCGCCTGCGGCACGGTCCCGGCGACCGGCGCAGGCGATGCCGGCGGCGGAGCGGCAATCGTCGCTTGTGGAACAGGCGCGGCGTGCGTGACGACGTGAGCGCCGTTGGTGTCTTTGCGGATCTTGAGCCGCAGCCCTTCGTGTTCGATTTCGAATTCCGACAGCTCGTGCTCACGCACGAGGTCGAGGATCTGTCTGATTTGGTGTAGGTCCATCTCGGGGAATCGCAGGAATTTGAGGAGGTGTCCTCACATCCTCAAATCTCTATGAGCTCCGTCGTCACGTCTGTGAGCACTTCCACACCGATGTCGGTCACCAGCACATCATCCTCGATCCGAACGCCGCCCCATCCTGGCAGGTATGCCCCGGGCTCGATTGTGAAAACCATCCCCGGCGTCACCGCAAGATCATCGGTGTCCACGCCGGGACCTTTCCTCGAAATCCGGGGATCCTCGTGCACTTCGATCCCCAGGCCATGCCCGGTCCCGTGTCCGAAGGCTTCGGCCAGCCCATGGCTGCCGAGCACTTCCCTGGCGGCCGCGTCGATCTCGAATCGCGATCGACCAGGAACCACCGCCGCGATCGCCGAATCGTGCGCCTCACGGACCGCGGCGTAGACGCTCCGGGCCTTCGAGCTGGCCGGACCGACCGAAACCGTCCGGGTCAGGTCGACGCAGTATGAGTCGTAGACGCCGCCGAAGTCCAGCACTACGAGGTCACCTTCGGTAATTGTTCGCTCTCCGGGACGCGCGTGAGGCAGGGCGGCGTTGGGCCCGCTGGCCACAATGGTATCAAAGGCGGGACGTTCGAACCCGGCCAGGCGAACTCGTCGGTCGATGGCCAGCGCCACGTCGCGCTCGCGGAGCCCTCGAATCACGTCCGCCGGTACGGCTGCGGCCACCTCCGACAGTCTTCTCGCGGCCTCGCGAAGCGTCGCGATCTCGTACGCGTCCTTGCGAGCTCGCGCGCGTTCGACGAGACGCTG
>DASSGK010000085.1:0-24298 GCA_035693505.1 Vicinamibacterales bacterium | reverse complement strand
CGACGTCACCTGCGGTGTGATGGCGCCAAGCGGTGCCGACGATCGCATCACGACCTGCAGCAGCGGAAAAGGCTTCTCCTCCTGCGCGGCGGCAAGGAAGACCAGCGGCGTGAACTCCTCCCTCAGGTCGGTGTACTTCGTGTCCTTCACGACGCCGATGATGCGATGGATGAAATGCGGCTGATCGGGAGGCTCGTCGAGCTGAAAAGTCCTGCCGATCGGATCCTGCCGGGGAAAGAACGTCCGCGTGAACAACTCGGTCACGATGGCTGATTGCTCGGCGCCCGGGCGATCGCGGCCGTCGAAGTCCCTGCCGGCGAGCAGCGGCGTCCCCATCGTCCGGAAATATCCGGCGCTCACGCGATTGAAATTGACGTTCTGCTTGTACTTCACGCCATCGACGATGATCGTCTCGTTCCATCCGCTGCCGCTGACCGGCACGATGAACGCCTGAGCCGCGGACTCGACGCCTGGCAGCGAGGCGAGCCGCTCCGTAATCTGCTCGTAGAGCGCGGGCCGCCGCGCTTCGGCCACGCCGGCACGGCGCATATCCATGTTCACGACGAGAATGCCGTCCTGTCGGAATCCGGCGTCGAGCGTCATCAGGTTGCGGAGGCTGCGGACGAACAGCAGCGCGCCAACGACCAGCACCAGCGAAAGCGCCACCTGTGCCACCACCAGCGCGCGGCGCATGCCGAACCGTTCCCGCGTGTCGGTCGATCCCCGGCTGCCGGCCTTCATCGCGATGCCAGGCGCCATGCCTGTCGCGCGCACCGCCGGCACGAGGCCGAAGATCAGACAGGTCAGGACGCCGAGCGCCGCGGTAAACGCAAAGATGCGCCAGTCGACCGAGAGCTCGACGAAGATCCTGTTGTTCTCCGTGGTGAGAAACCCCACCATGAAGCGGCTGAGCCACTGTGCAAGCACGGCCCCCGCGACCGATCCGATCGCCGCGATCAACAAACTCTCGGCGAGCAGCTGGCGGACGATCCGGCCGCGAGAGGCGCCAATCGCGAGCCGGACGGCCAGTTCGCGCTCTCGCGCCGTCGCGCGCGCGAGCATCAGGTTCGCGAGGTTCGCGCACGCGATCAACAGCACGAGCCCTGTCGTCGCCAGCAGCAGCCAGAGCGGCGATTCATACTGGCGCCGCAGCTGAGAAATCCCGGTTCCCGCCGGATACGCACCCAGCCTGAACTGCAGGTAGTGCTGCTCGTCTTCGGGCCGGTAAGTCGGGAGCGTCGCCCGGAAGATTCCCGATGAAATCGACGCGAGCTGGCTGCGCGCCTGATCGATGGTCACACCCGGCTTCAGGCGCCCCATCGCGCCAAGGAACCAGACGTCTCGCTGGTCCAGATACGTTCGCGCACCGCGCGTGAACGGCTCCGCGCAGAGCGGCACCGCGACGTCGAACGACCGGCCCACCTCGACGCCGAAGAAGCTTGCCGGCGTCACGCCGACGATGTCGTACGAGTGACCGTCGAGCATGATCGAGCGGCCAATCACCGAAGGGCTGCCCGCGTACTCGCGCTGCCAGAATCCGTAGCCGAGCACTGCCGGCGGCGCCGCGCACCCGCGTCGATCGTCGTCTGCGGTCAGGGTTCGGCCAATCAACGCGGAGACGCCAAGACCTTTGAAAAAACCACCGCTCACCCACAGGCCCTGGGCAGACCGCGCCTCGCCGCCAGTGGTGAGATTGAAGCTCGGCGCGCTCCACACGAAAATGTCGCTGAACACCTGCTGGCGATCGCGCACCTGCTCCCAGAGCGGATTCGTGAGACTCGGGCGCCGGCCCGTGAACTGCCCCGTGCGTCCACCGACGGGGTCCGCGATGCGCACCTCGGCCAACTCCTCGGCATCGCGGACCGGAAGCGTTCGAATGCGGACGGCGTCGAGCAGTTGAAAGATCGCGGTGTTCGCGCCGACGCCGAGCGCCAGCGACAGGATGGCGACGATCGCAAAGGCGGGGTTCAACCGCAGCAGGCGCGCGCCGAATTTCAGATCGCGCCAGGCGCTCTCCACGAGCTTCACGGTGTTCATCTGATAGATCTCCTCGCGGACCAGAGTCGTGTTGCCCAGCTTTCGCCGCGCCGCGTCCCGTGCGTCGCGCGGACTCATTCCCCGGGCGATGTTGTCGTCCACCTCAATCGCCAGGTGCGCCTCGAGCTCACGCGCGCGCTCGTCGTCCCATCGGCCCCGGCGGAGAAAGCGGGTCAGGCTCATTCCTACTCTTCGCGCAGCGCTTCGATCGGAGACAGCCTCGAAGCGCGGACCGCCGGCACGCAGCTCGCCAGCGCCGCAACCGCCGCAAGCAGCGCCGCCGAGGCGACGAGCGTCGAGGGATCGTACGGCGAGAGACCGAACAGCAGGGCCTGCGCCGACCGGGCGGCAGCGAGTGCCGACAGCGTGCCGATGACGAGACCGGCGGTGAGCAGCCGACCCGCCTCGCGCATCACCATCGCGACGATCTCGCGCCGATCGGCACCGAGCGCCATGCGAATGCCGATCTCGTTGCGGCGGCGCGCCACCATGTAGGACATCACACCGTACAGACCGATCATCGCCAGCAGCGCCGCCAGGCCGCCGAAGAGTCCTGACAGTGTCGCCATCAGCCGCTCGCGCAGCAGCGAATCCCTGACCTGCGACTCCATCGTCCGGAAGATCGCCACGCTCGACGGGTGCAGATCGCGCGCGAGCGCCGTGACCGCAGCCGTCACGTCGCCCACCGGCACGGTCGACCGGATGACGACGCGCGCGATCGTCGCGATCAGGTTGTCCTGCGCCACCGGCACGTAGATCAACGGCTCGAACGGATCGCGCAGGTCCTCGTAAGTCGAGTCGCGGGCGAGCCCGATGATCTCGTACGCCGGCATTGGCGTGCCCGGCGGCTGATCGATCTGAAACGTCCTCCCAATCGGGTTCGCGCCATTGAAGAAGACCCGCGCGAACGACTCGGTCACGATCGCCACTCGCGGCGCGGTGACGCTGTCCTGCCGCTCGAAGTCGCGCCCGGCGAGCAGCGCCGTCCCCATGGTCGAAAAGTAGCGATTGCTGACGGAGTTGTAGTTGACGTTCTCTGTCCGCTTGACGCCGTCGATGACCACGTTCCGATTGGAAAACGAGCCGCCGATCGGGACGTTGCGGACCTGGGCCGCGTCCTGCACGCCGGGAATGTGTCGCAGGCGATCCAGGAGGTCGCCGAATCGCGAACGCAGGCGCTCGTCGGACTCGCCGGATCGGCGGAAGTCGAGCGTGGCCGCGACCAGGCGTTCCTGCTTGAAGCCGGCGTCGAGGGTGAGGAGATTGCGGAGGCTGCGGACGAAGAGGAGCGCGCCGACAACCAGGACGAGCGACAGCGCGACCTGGACGACGACCAGCGCGCGGCGAAGGCCGAAGCGCTCGCGCGAGTCGGTGGATCCGCGGCTGCCGGCCTTCATCGCGGCGCCGGGACTCATCGCCGTCGCGCGGACCGCAGGCAGCAGCCCGAAGATCATGCAGGTGGCCGCCGCGACGAGCGCGATGAACGCGAACACGCGCCAGTCGGCGGACACTTCGACAAACACGCGCTGGCGCCCGGTCGCCAGCGATGCGACCAGCATCTCCGAGAGCCACTGGGCCAGCACCGCTCCCACGCCGGCGCCCGCCACGGCAATCAGCGCGCTCTCGGCGAGCAGCTGGCGGACGATGCGCGGACGGGACGCGCCGAGGGCCAGGCGCACGGCGATCTCACGCTCCCGCGCGCTCGCGCGCGCCAGCATCAGGTTCGCCAGGTTCGCGCATGCGATGAGCAACACGAGCCCGGTCGTCGCCATCAACAACCAGAGCGGCGATTCATACCGGCTGCGCAACTGCGACACGCCGGTGCCCGCCGGGACCGCTTCCAGCCGGAAGTTGAGGTAAGTCCGCTCGTCCTCGGGGCGGTAGGTCGGGAGCGTCTCGCGGAAGATCGCCGGCGACAGCGCGTCGAGATGCGCCGTCGCGCGTGCGATCGACCAGCCCGGCTTGAGCCGGCCGATTGCGGCGAGGAACCAGCCGTCTCGCCGATCGAGCACACTCTGCGCGCCGCGCGTCAGCGGTTCGGCACAGAGAGGCACCGCGACGTCGTAGCTGCTGCCGACCTCGACGCCGAAAAACGGTGCCGGCGTGACGCCGACGATGTCGTAGGCGTGACCGTCGAGCGTCAGGGACCGGCCGAGCGCCGACGGGCTGCCGCCGTATGCCCGCTGCCAGAAACCGTAGCTGATCACCGCGGGCGGCGACGCGCAGCCGCGGCGATCGTCATCCGCCGTCAGCACTCGTCCGATCACGGGCCGGACGTCGAGGGTGCGGAAGAAGTCGCCGGTCACCCACAGCCCCTGCGCGGTGCGGCTCTCGCCGCCTTCGCTCAATTCGAAGGCCGGTGCATCCCAGGCGAACACGCTCGAGAAGGCCTCCTGCCGATCGCGGATGCGCTCCCATTGCGCGTTGGTCAGGATCGAACGATTGCCCATGAACGCGCCCTCGCGTCCGCGGCCGCCGCCCTGGAAGCGGATCTCGACGAGCTGCTCGGGATGAGAGACCGGCAGCGTGCGCAGCCTCAGCGCGTTGAGCAGCTGGAAGATCGCGGTGTTGGCGCCGACGCCGAGCGCCAGCGAGAGGATGGCGACGGCGGCGAAGCCGGGATTGAGCCGCAGCAGCCGGACGCCGTAGCGCAGATCCTGCCAGATGGTGTCGAGGATGCCGAGGGTGTTCATGCGATAGATCTCCTCGCGGATCTGCGTCGTGTTCCCCAGCTTCCGCCGCGCGGCGTCGCGTGCGTCGCGCGGGTTCATGCCGCGCGCAACGTTTTCGTCGATCTCGATGGCGAGGTGCGCCTCGAGCTCACGTGCACGCTCGTCGTCCCAGCGGCTACGTCGAAAAAAACGCGACCAAGACATTTCAGATTTCGGAGTTCAGATTTCTGATTTCCACTTCTAACTTCTAACTTCTAACTTCTAACTTTCTAAGCGGGCCTGAGAATCCTGTTCACGGCCCGCACGATCTCATCCCAGCGGCTCGTCTGCGCGGCGAGCTGCTTTTTTCCCGCCGGCGTGAGCCGGTAATATCTGGCTCGGCGGTTGTTTTCCGACGTCCCCCAGAACGACGAGATCCATCCACGGTTTTCCAACCGGTGCAGCGCGGGATACAGCGAGCCGTGCTCGACCTGGAGCACGTCTTCCGATCGGTGCTCGATGGCATAGGCGATCGAATGACCGTGAGCCGCGCCGAGCACGAGGGTCTGCAGAATCAACAGGTCGAGCGTCCCTTGGAGCAATTCCCCTTGAATAGGCACATTTCCGCGTTTCGGCATGATGTGACGATGATACTCCCATAGATCATCTACCGGAAGGATTGGACGGAATTCAGTGCCCGCGGGTTTGCAGGCTCGGGCGCCTGCTCAGCCTTTTCGCACGTAGCACCTAGTGCGGACCTTCAGGTCCGCCCTGATGCGACGGCAGGCCTACGGCGTTTTTTTCCAGAACTGTGTAGTGTCCGCCTTTAGGCGGACCGCCGAAAGTCCGGCTGAAGCCGGACACTACCGACTATACGGAAACGGCCTAGCGCCCCGGGAAGAACGACGGCAGGGCGAGATCGCGCATCGTATGCAGGCCGGGAGTTGCCTGCAGGACCTTCGGGATGGAATTGACGACGATCGACGCCGTGGCCACGTCGCCGTGAATGCCGCCGGCAATCTTGGACGAGATGGACGGCGATCCGTCGATCTCGACCGAGTCGTACGACTCCGGCGCGCCGAGGTACGCCTCCATGTGAAGGCGGATGACGGGCTCGTTCTTCCGGTACCCCACACCATCCTGGATGATCCCGCAGACATAGCCGGGATCGACCGCGAGAAATTCGCTGGAAATCGTGACCGCGGCAATCTTGGGCTGGATGTCGTCGGTGATGCGATCGAGCGTCCATCCCATCGCGTCCGCGATCATCGCGATCGACTCGGTCAGCCCCACGTGCCGCACGCTGCCATCGTCAACCTTCTTCTGAAACTGTTCGGTGGTCAGGCCGGCGCCGATCTTCTGCTGGAACGGCAGACGGCGAATCCTGGCGTCCTGGACCCGGTGGACGGCGATGCGATCGACGCGCTCGCAGACCGCAGTCAATGCAATCGGCAGCGCGTCCATGGCGAAGCCGGGGTTGACGCCGGTGCCGAGCACCGCCACCTTCGCCTTCTTCGCGAGCGCGTGAACCTGCCGGGCCAGCCGGATATGCGTGTAGCCGGGGTACGACAATTCCTCGGTCGTCGAGACGATCGCCGTCTTCGATTTGAGGATCGTATCGATCTGCGGCATCACGCTCTTCAGCGACGAGCTGGTGCACAGGATGACGACGTCGGGCTTCGCCGATTTGAGCGCCTTCGCCGCGTCGCCCGACACCTTCGCGCCAAGGCGCTTGGGCAGGCCGACGACGTCGCCAAGATCGCGGCCGACCTTCGCGGGATCGATGTCGATCGCACCGACGATCTTGAATCCGGGGCGCGCCGCGACTTGTTTGACGATGGCGGCGCCAATCGGGCCGAGCCCGAAGTGCATGACCTTGATGTTGGGCATAACCTTCGGATTATACGCAACCCCAGCTGCGGCGCGCCACTCGGCCGATGGTACGATGCCGGCCATGTCGCCAGAACATCCCGGCGGATTGACCCGCGATCATGTCGTCTGGGCCTATCGGCTGCTGCTGGATCGCGATCCCGAGAGCGAGGACGTCATCGGTCCCAAGCTCGCCGGTTCGAGAAATACCGCGGAGCTCCGCCACCACCTCATCACCTCGGCCGAGTTTCGGGAGAAGAATCCCGACTTCGCCCAGACGAACGATTCGACCGTCGTGATCAAAGAGATCGCGCCTGGCGTCCGGCTCTTCATCGATCTGTCCGACCACACCATCGGCCTGAACATTCTTCGCGGCCACTACGAGCAGGACGAGATCGGCTTCGTTCGCACGCTGTTGAAGCCCGGCGACTCCGCCGTCGACGTCGGCGGACACATCGGGTTCTTCACGATGCAGATGGCGGAGGCTGTCGGGCCCGAAGGCTGGATCTACGCATTCGAACCGTTCGATGCCAACGCCGATCTGCTGGAGCGATCGATCGCCGAGAACGGCTTCGGCGATCGCGTGATTTTTCAGCGTGCCGCGGTCGGCGCGGCCAACGGAATGGCCACACTCACCTTTCCAGTGGAAACGCTCAACTCCGGCGGCGCGTACCTCCTCCCTGACGGCGGCGCACCGCTTGCGGGCAACCTCAAGAGACAGGTGCCACTCGTCGCACTGGACGCGATGAACCTTCGCCGCCCGATTCGGTTCATCAAGATGGATGTCGAAGGCGCCGAGCCGCAAGTCCTGCGCGGCGCACACCAGATCCTCAGAGACGACCGCCCGGTCATCCTGTCGGAGCTGCATCCGACGCAACTCGAGCGCGCATCCGGCGTCAGCGGCGATCAGTTTCTCGCGCAGGTCGCGGCGCTCGGGTATCGGGCGCACCGCCTTGAGCATTCGACGGTCGGGGCTCCGATCGACCATGCGCCGAGCGACGCACTCGTCTCCATCGCGCTGATGCCGGCATGATGACAGTGCATCGTGCGTCAGATGTGCTACAATGTGCTACATAATGATCGAGATGGACCAGGTCGGCGTGCGTGAGCTGCGGCAGAATCTGAGCGTGTATCTGGCGCGCATCGCGCAAGGCGAAACGCTCGAGGTCACCGATCGCGGCCGGGCCGTCGCGATCCTCGCGCCCCTGCCGCCGGCGGTGGGCATCCTCGATCGGCTGAAGGCTGAAGGCCGTCTGATTCCGGCAACCGGCGACCTGCTCACGCTCAAACGGCCCCGGAGAACCGTGTCGCGCCGAGGGACCGAGGCGCTTCAAAAGGTCCGCGCGGATCGCCGCTTGTGAGCGAGGCCGTCCTCTATCTGGACTCGTCGGCCATCATCAAGCTGGTGTTCGAGGAGCTCGAAACTTCGAGTCTTTCAGACTTCCTGCAGGATTGGCCGACCCGCGCGTCGAGCACCGTCGCCAGCGTGGAGGTTCTTCGCGCCACAACACTCGTTGGCGACGATCTCGTCACTCGTCACGCGCGCGCGATCCTCACCCACCTGCACCTCGTCCGTCCCGACGACGGACTGCTGGCCATCGCGGCCCGAATCGAACCGCCACTGCTTCGAGCGCTCGACGCCATTCACCTGGCCACGGCGCTGTCGCTCGGCCACGACCTCGGCGGCATGGTCGTCTACGACCGGCGGCTCGCCGACGCGGCACGCGGGGCGGGTCTCACCGTCTGGTCGCCGCGCTGATCGCGGTGATAGCATGCGTCGGATGCGCCGCCGCCTGCTGACCGCTTTGCTGATTGTCGCGGCTGCGATGGCTGCGCCGGCGGCTCAGAACGCCGACGTCCGCGGCAGCGAATCGCCGGCCACCTCCGGAATCATTTCACCGCCGCTCTCTCCGCGGAATGCCAGCTACACGATCGCGGCGCGGCTCGATCCCGCGACTCGTACGATCACGGGCACCGAGACCATCCGGTGGCGAAACATCACGAACCGGCCGGCCGCGGATCTGCAGTTCCACCTGTACTGGAACGCCTGGAAAAATACGCGTTCGACGTTCATGCGGGAGCGCGCGCTCAGCGGCGGCGGAGACGATCACCGCCGGCCTGACGAGTGGGCGCACATCGACATCACGTCGATGACCGTGGGCGGCCTCGAACGCACCGCATCCAGGCGCTTCATCGCGCCGGACGACGAGAACCCGGACGACGAGACCGCGATGTCTGTCCCGCTCACTCAGCCTGTCGACCCAGGCGGCAGCGTCGAGATCGTCGTCTCGTGGAACGCGCATGTGCCGCGGCCGTTCGCGCGCACCGGCGCCATCGGCAACTTTTTCTTCATCGCGCAGTGGTTTCCCAAGCTCGGAGTGCTCCAGGACGCCGGCTGGAACTGCCATCAGTTCCACGCAGGCACGGAGTTCTTCTCTGACTACGGCGTCTACGATGTGTCGCTGACGGTTCCGGCCGGCTGGCCTTTGGGCGCGACCGGCGTTCAACGCGAGCTCCGCGACAACGGTGACGGCACCGCGACGCACCGGTATTACCAGGAAGACGTCCACGACTTCGTCTGGACGACGAGCCCCGACTATCTCGTGCGCACAGCGCGCTTCGATCATCCCCGGCTGCCAGCAGTCGAGATGCGGCTGCTGCTGCAGCCCGAACACGCGGCGCAAGCCGACCGCCACTTCGACGCCACGCGCACCACGCTGAAGTACTATGGCGAGTGGTTCGGCCCGTATCCGTACGGGCACATCACGATCGTCGATCCCGCGTTCCAGAGCGGCGCCGGCGGCATGGAGTATCCGACGCTCTTCACCGCGGGCACGCGCTGGATCGCTCCCGCCGGCGTGACGACGCCTGAAGGCGTCACGGTCCACGAAGCCGGTCACCAGTTCTGGTACGGCATCGTCGGGAACAACGAGTTCGAGGACGCCTGGATGGACGAAGGGTTCAACACGTTCTCGACGGCGCGCGCAGTGGCGCAGGTCTACGATCCGAATTTCCTCGCGCTTCGCTACTTCGGCGGCTTCGTGCCGTGGGTGGTGCGGGACATCGCGCTGAGCCGCGAGACCGAAGGCAACCGCCTGAGCGGGTACCGGCGCGATGCGAAGAGCGACGTTCAGGCGACGCCGTCATTCCGGTACTTTCCGTCGACCGGCGGAAGCATCACGTATAACAAGACCGCGCTCTGGCTGAACACGATGGAGCGCATGCTCGGCTGGACGATGGTGCAGCGAATCCTGTCGGCACATTTCGACGCCTGGAAGTTCAAGCACCCGGCGCCCGCCGATTTTTTCGCGATCGCCAGCAAGGTCAGCGGCGAGGATCTCAATTGGTACTTCGATCAGGTGTACCGCAGCTCGAACGCGTTCGACTACGGCGTCCAGGAGCTGAGGAGCCAGCGTGAAGGCGACCACTATCGCGCGAGCGTGGTCGTGCGCCGCTTCGGCGAGGCCATTTTTCCGGTCGACGTGCTCGTCACGTTCGCCAATGGCGAAAAAGTGACCGAGCGCTGGGACGGCAAAGACCGGTGGAAGCTGTATACGTACGAGCGGCCGGAAGCGATCCGCTCCGCCCAGGTCGATCCGAATCACGTGCTCCTGCTCGACGTCGACTACACGAACAATTCGAGAACGCTCGAGCCCAAAGGCGCGGCCGCGGCTGCGAAGTGGTCGACGGCCTGGATGGTCTGGCTCCAGGACTGTCTGCTGTCGTGGGCGGCGCTCGCATGAGCGCGTTTTCCGCCTGGCTGGACGGCGCCCGGCGCGTCAACCGCGCGCCATCGATCCTGATTGGTGTGTGGGCGCTCACGCTCCTGGTCAGCGTGCCGCTCACGCTCGCCTTGCGGGGGATGCTCGCACAGCATCTTGGCTCGAGCCTCGCGGCGGACACGGCGGCAAGCGGCGTGAACTACGACTGGATGCAGGAATTCAGCGAGCAGGCGGCCGGGCTCGGCACGACGTTCAAGCCGACGATCATCGGCTTTGCCGCGGTGCTCGACAACACGAGCGCGTTTCTCGACGCCGCGCCGCGCCCCGTGGTCATCGCTGGTGCGGCGCTGGTCTACGTCGTCCTCTGGGTTTTCGTGGCGGGCGGCATCATCGATCGCTACGCGCGCGACCGCTCGACTCATGCCTTCGGGTTCTTCGCCGGTGCGGGAGAATTCTTCTTTCGATTCCTGCGGTTGGCCGTCGTCCAGGGAATCGTGTACTCGGCGCTGTTCGGCGGCGTGCACCGGTGGCTGTTCGATGTCCTCTATCCGCGCCTCACGCGCGAGATGACCGTCGAACGAACGGCGTTCGAGGTGCGAGTCCTGCTCTACCTCGTGTTCGGCGCGGCCGTCGCCCTGTGCACGATGATCTTCGACTACGCGAAGGTCAGGGCCGTAGTGGAGGACCGCCGCAGCATGCTGAGCGCGATCGGCGCCGCGGGCGCATTCATCCGCCGCAACGCCGGAGCGGCCGTCACATTGTTTCTGCTGAACTTCGCGGCCTTCATGACGGCGATCGGAGTGTTCGCTCTGGTTGCGCCAGGAGCAGGAGGCGCAGGGCTGATGATGTGGCTCGGCGCCGCGGTTGGACAGGTCTACGTGCTGGCCAGGCTCTGGGTGAAGCTCACGTTCTGGGCGTCCGAGACCGCGCTGTTCCAGGGTCGGCTCGGTCACGCGGGCTACGTGGTCAGGCCGCAGCCGACGTGGCCCGAATCGCCGGCCGCGGACTCAATCTGAATTCTGGATTCACACCGTCGCGGCGATGACGGCCTTGATGCCTTGCGCGTCGAGCGACTCGACCACCAGCAGTTCCTCGGCCATCGCACGCACGGCGTTGCGGTTCTTCCCGATGATCAGGCGCGCAGTCTCGTAACCCCGCATCACGAGCTCGTGGACTTCATCGTCCACGCGCTGCGCGGTGGCCTCGCTGATGCCGACTCCCTTATCGGTCTCCCACGGATTTCCGGGTGTGCGATAGGCCAGCGGGCCCAGCGCGGCCGACATGCCGAACTCGCAGACCATGCGTCGTGCGATGTCTGTAGCGCGCTCGATGTCGTTACCGGCGCCGCTTGTCATCTGGCGCAGGAACAGCTCCTCGGCGACGCGGCCGCCCATCAGAATCGCGATCTGCGCCTCGAGAAACTCGCGCGTGTGCGTGTGCCGATCGCCCTCAGGCAGCTGCATCGTCACCCCGAGTGCGCGGCCGCGCGGGATGATCGTCACCTTGTGCAGTGGATCGGCGGCGGGCAGCAGCGCGGCGACCACCGCGTGACCCGACTCGTGGTAGGCGCACGTAATGCGCTCGTGCTCGGTCATGGTCAGCGACTTGCGCTCGGCGCCCATCAGGACTTTGTCACGCGCCTGATCGAAATCGTCGTTGGTGACCAGCTCGCGTCCGCTGCGAACGGCGAACAGCGCCGCCTCGTTGACCAGATTGGCCAGCTCCGCTCCGGAGAAGCCGGGCGTTCCCCGCGCGACCTGCCGAAGATCCACGCCGACGCCGACGGCAACCTTGCGCGCGTGGATGCGGAGAATCTGCTCGCGGCCTTTCACGTCCGGCGCGCCGACCGTCACGTGACGATCGAAGCGGCCTGGCCGCAGCAGCGCAGGATCAAGGATATCGGGGCGATTGGTCGCGGCGATCACGACGATGCCGGCATTTGGCGCGAACCCGTCCATCTCCACCAGGAGCTGGTTCAGGGTCTGCTCGCGCTCTTCGTGGCTCAACGAGCTGCCGCCGCGGCTGCGACCGACCGCGTCCAGCTCGTCGATGAAGACGATGCACGATGGATGGCGGCGAGCATCCTTGAACATCTTGCGGATGCGCGACGCGCCGACCCCGGCGTACATCTCGACGAAGTCCGATCCGCTCGCAAAGAGGAAGGGGACCTTCGCTTCGCCCGCAATCGATCTGGCGAGCAGCGTCTTGCCGGTGCCTGGAGGCCCGACCAACAGCACGCCTTTCGGGATCCGGCCTCCGATCGCCTTGAACCGCCCGGGGTCACGAAGGAAGTCGACGAGCTCTTTCACTTCTTCCTTGGCTTCGTCGACGCCCGCCACATCCTCGAAGGTGATGGTCATCGTCTCCGCATCGGCCTCGCGCATCTTGCTCTCGAGGGCGGGAATCCGGCCCGACGTGACGCGATACATCATGAACCCGAGACCGATGATGAAGGCGACGCCGAGGACGGGCGCGATGAAGTTGTAGGCGGACGGCTCGGACAGCGGCTGCACTTCGATCCGCACGTTCTTCTTCGCAAGATCAGCGACGAAGGTGGGGTTGGCCGTCACGTAGTTGCCCGGCGCGGTCGTGCGGAACGTCTGGCCGTTCGAAAGGCTGACGTCGAGGCTGTCGCCCGCGACGAGAATGGCCGACACCGTGCCGCTCTCGAGGTGCCGTAGCAAATCGGAGAACGGCGCCTGGACGACCGGAGGCGTGTGGCGTTGACGCAGGAAGAAGAGACCGCCCGACACGGCGGCGACAAGGAGTATGGCCGCGACGACAAGCGTGCGACGCTGGGACCAGCGGGAAAACACCTAGAACTCCGTTGTCCGGCTCTGGCCGAACCCGTTTGCCTATCAGTTGGAAGAAGGATGGTCCACGTTGGGGGGCGCGGAACCTGGACTGATCTTAACCGAGACGGGCTGGAATGTAAACTGTGAGTACTCAGCAATTTAACGCCGCGTGAAGCGGGCGCGTTAGAATTCAGTCCACGTGCCAGCAGCTGAACGAATCGCGGCGTGGATGCGGCGTCAGCTGACCGCAGCGGGCGGACGTGGATTCGTGGTCGGATTGAGCGGTGGAGTCGATTCCGCCGTGGTCGCCAGACTCGCGCAACTCGCGGCGCCCGGGCACGTGGTCGCGGCGATCCTTCCCACGCACAGCGATCCCAGGGACGAGCAGGACGCGGCGCTGGTCGCGAAGCATTTCTCGATGACCACAGTGCGCGTAGATCTCTCCGCCACATACGACGCCGTGATCGGCGCACTACTGCCTGCGATCCAGGAACTGCCCGCCGCCACCCGCCCGGTGGCCGACGATCCAGTCCAGGTGAGGCGGCCGCTCGCGAACATCAAGCCGCGCCTGCGCATGACGGCGCTCTACTTTCTCGCGAACCGCCTGGACTATCTAGTGGCGGGGACCGGCAATCGAGCGGAATTGTCGATCGGCTATTTCACGAAGCACGGCGACGGAGGATCCGACCTGCTGCCAATCGGCCGTCTCGTGAAGAGCGAAGTGCGCGCGCTTGCGAGGGCCCTCAACGTGCCCGCGTCAATCACCGAGCGAACGCCGAGCGCAGGGCTGTGGCTTGGCCAGAGCGACGAAGAAGAAATGGGTTTCACCTACTCGGATCTCGAGCGCTACCTGGAAGAAGGTCCGCAGGGCGTTTCACCGGCGCTCGCGATGAAGATCGAGCGACTGATCCGATCGAACGAACACAAACGCGCGCTCCCGCCGATGCCGGACGACGAATAAACGAAGAAGAAGGAACCTGCGGTTTCTTCTTATACGTCAGCGAACTTGTAGCCCACGCCCCACACAGTCAGAAGAAATCGCGGATTCGACGGATCGCTCTCGATCCGCCGCCTGAGACGCTTGACGAGCGTATCGACGCTGCGGACCGTGACGTAGGTATCGCCGCGCCAGATCCTGGTCAGCAGCGCCTCGCGGCTGAACACGATGCCGGCGTGCGTCGCGAGCAGGTGAAGCAGGCGGAACTCCTGATCGGTGAGCTCGACGTCGCGGCCGTTGATCCGCACCCGGCGGCGGGCCATGTCGATGTCGATGCCATGAATATGCACCGGCGGTCCCGCTGCGTCATCGTCGCCATCGAGGGTGGGCACCGGGACGCTCTTGCGCGGCCGCCGCAGCAGCGCGCGCGCCCGGGCGACCAGTTCGCGCACGCCGAACGGCTTGGTGAGGTAATCGTCGGCGCCGCTCTCGAGTCCGATCACTTTGTCCGACTCCTGATTCCGCGCGGTGAGCATCAGAATCGGGACATCCTGGTTCATGCGGCCGCGGCGCACGGCGCGGCACAGCGAGACGCCATCGAGGCCCGGAAGCATCACGTCGAGGACGAGCAGATCGAAGCGCTCGGACTCGGTGCGCGCGAGCGCGTCCTGGCCGTCGGGCGTGCCTTCGCAGGCATAGCCTTCGAGACCGAGATGGAGGCACACGAGCTCGCGGATGTTCGGCTCGTCTTCCACGACGAGCACGCGAAGAGCGTCGGTCACAGTTTTTTCACCGTTTGTCCATGTCGGGTTCACTGGGCCACAGTCCAATCTACTAGAAGGAGACGCGAAATGACTGCATCCGTTAAACGCATGGCCCTCACTGTCGGTGCCGGCCTCATCGCCCTGGGCTTCAGCGCCGGGGCCTACGTGCACGCTCAGGATCAGAATACGAATCCACAGCCGCCGCCGTTTCGCGGCCGCGGGATGGGACCGGGCCGAGGGGCGGGCGGACCGATGGGCATGCTGCCCATGCTCGGGCCACGCCTCGCATTGACCGACGCGCAGAAGGATCAGATCAAGGCGATCGCCGACTCGCATAAGGTCGACTGGAAGGCGCTCGCCGATCGGGAACACGCGGCACGTATGGCGGTCGACGCCGCCATCTCCGCCGACACGATCGACGAAGCGACGATTCGCCAGAAGAGCGCCGACTTCGCGGCCGTCGATGCTGATGTCGCCGTGGCGCGCGCGCACGCCCGTGCCGAAGTGATGCAGATCCTGACGGCCGATCAGAAGGCGCAGCTGAAGACGATGCAGGCCGAGATGCAGAAGCGGATGTCAGGCCGGCAGGGCGGCAAGAGCGGATTGTAAGAGCACGCACCCGCCAAACGCGAAGAGGCACAGCGGGGAACACTTACTTCCCTCCCCCTGTGCCTCGGTAGAGATTCTCTCTCGTTCGATCGTTACTTGCCCGCCATCACGGCTTCGACAGCTTCGGCAATGTGCGCCGCTGAAATCCCGAAACGCTCGACGAGCTCCTCGGGTTTGCCGCTTCGCGGAATCTCGCGGACCGCGAGACGATGAACGGTAAGCCCCGCGTCGGCCACGGCCTCCGCGACGCTGTCGCCGATGCCGCCGGCCGCGTAGTGATCCTCGACGGTGATCAGGTGTCCGCCCGTCGCCTTGCCCGCCGCGATGAGCGCCGCCTTGTCGACCGGCTGAACCGAGTAGAGATCGATGACGCGAATCGAAGTGCCGGCGGCCTTCAACCGATCGTACGCCTTCAATGCTTCGAATAGCGTCACGCCGGCGCCGATCACCGTGACCGCATCGCCGGCGCTCTGACGCAGCACCTTCAAGCCGCCGATCGGAAACTTCTCCTCGTTGTCGTAGATCACCGGAGTCTTCGGCCGGCTCGTACGCATGTACGCCGGACCGGCGTGGTACGCCATCTCGACGAGGAGCCGTTCGGCGCAGACGGCGTCCGACGGGTACAGCACCGTGTAGTTCGGCTCGGCGCGATACATCGCCAAGTCTTCGAGCGCCATCTGCGAAGGTCCATCCTCGCCGATCGACACGCCGGCGTGCGAGCCGGTGAGCTTGATGCCGACGTTGCTGATCGCCGCCATACGGACGAAGTCGGCCGCGCGCGTCAGGAAGCACGCGAACGTGGACGGGAAGGGAATCGCGCCACGGGCGGCCAGTCCCATCGCGGCGCCAACCATGACCTGCTCGGCGATGAAATTCTGGAAGAAACGATCGGGCGCGATCGCCTCGAAGCGATCGCTGAACGTGGAGTTCTTCACGTCGGCGTCGAGCGCGACGACGCGCAGATCGGCTTCGCCGAGCTTCGCCAGCGCGGTGCCGAACGCTTCGCGCGTGGCGACCAGGTCGCCCTTCTTGTAGGCCGGCGCGGCGACCGGCTTCGGGGTGTCGACACCGCGCGGTTTCGAGGCAGGCTTCGGGATCCGTGCGGCGAGCTCCGCGCCAGAATCGCCTTCCGCTGGAACGAACTGTTTTTCCAGCTCCGCGATCGCACGATCGAGCTCCTCGCCTTTCTTGAACGGCTTGCCGTGCCAGCCATTCTTTCCTTCGACGAACGAAACGCCCTTACCTTTGATCGTGCGCGCCAGGATCATCGTCGGCTGACCCTTGGTGGCCTTCGCCTCGGCGAACGCATCCAGGATCTGCGCCATGTCATGGCCGTCGATGACGATGGCGTGCCAGCCGAACGCCTTCCAGCGGCGTTCGAACTGCCCCATGTCGTGCTCCCACATCGTGGGACGGCTCTGGCCGAGCGCGTTGACGTCGGTGATTCCGCACAGGTTGTCGAGTTTGTCGAGCGCCGCGACGTCGGCGGCTTCCCAGACCGAGCCCTCGGCCGATTCGCCGTCGCCGAGCAGCACGTACGTCCGGTAATCGGATTTGATGCGGCGTGCGTTCAGCGCGGTGCCAATCGCCGCGCAGATGCCCTGGCCGAGAGAACCGGTGGCCACGTCAACGAACGGGAGCCGCGGCGTCGGGTGGCCTTCGAGATCCGATCCGATCTCGCGGAGCTTCATCAGCTCGGCGCGATCGAACGCGCCCGCTTCCGCCCACGCCGAGTAGAGAATCGGCGCCGCGTGCCCTTTCGACAGAACGAAGCGATCGCTCTCGGGATTCTTTGGATCTTTGGGATCGAAGCGCATTTCCGCAAAGAAGAGCGCGGCCGTCACGTCGGCCATCGACATGCAGCTGGTCGGGTGACCGCTGCCGGCCTCCGACGTGGACCGCACGGAATCGATCCGGAGTCGTGTGGCGATGTTTTTCAGAGCGGGAACAAGCGACGCGCGATCCATATTCATCACAGTGTCGAGATTCTATCGTACGTCCCGCAGCAGATCGCGCAGGGCGAGGCCGTAAGCGGCGGCTAATGATGTTGAGCCAGCGCGCGCGCGCGCCGACTGAGCCGAAAGAATGCGCGCGGCGTGCGCGCGGTAGTCGGCGCCCGTCGCAATGACGGCCGCGCCGCGATAGTCGGGATCGTCGTGCAGTCGTGCGAGACGGCAGAGCGTGCGCGCGGCTTCGCAGTGGATCACGAGGTCGGCGTCCGCGAACGGCTCGCGGACAGCGATCGCGATCAGCTCTTCAGCCAGCATGGAGTACGGGAGACGTCCCGTCAGTTCGAAGGCCGTAAGGAGCGCGGACGCGGCGCGCACGTGATCGGCAGCGTCACAGCGCTGGCGGACGCCGCCTCGATCGCGAGCAAGCCCCTCCCCGGGACGGTAGGCGCCGCCAATCATTCGCTCGAGTTGATCGACGGCGTCCTGCACCAGATCGCGCGAGTCGAGCACCAGCGCGGCACGAAAGCACGCTTCGAGCGAGGCCGACAGTTCATCGATTCGCGCGTGATCGGACCATTCCGCACGCAGCGCGCCCGTGAGCCGGTCGATCGCGGGATGGATCCGCTCGTCGTCGGCAACCGCGGTGGCTTCGACAAACAAGGTCAGCCACGCCGCGCGTCCACAAGCAGTCGCGTCGTCATCGGCCAGTGCCAGCGCTTGAGCCAGTGCCAGACCGAGCACGTCTTGCAGCGGCGCGGCGTCAGCGTCGGCATCGAGATAGCGGCGCAGGACCAGCGTCGCCGCGGCGGCGTCGGCCGGTTCACCGGCAACGACCGCGGCTGTGACGAGCGCCGTCACCTCCTCCAGTTCGGCGATCCGGGAATCCTGCAAGCCCGCAATTATAATGAGGAGATGATCGTCGTCAGATATGCCACGCTTGTGGCGCTGGTGATCTGGATTGCGGCTATGGTCGACGAGCGTTTTCCCGACGTGCTGCACCGGACGCTGCCGATGACATACGTGTGCGGGGCCGCAACTGTCGTGGGGCTGTTCATGCTCAAGTTCCTGGGACCCCCACCCATCGCGTTCGTCATGCGCGCCGGCATCGCGGTCCTGATGCTGGCGATTGGCATCGCCTCGGCGTTCATCGCGCCGCGAGATTCATCCAACCTGTTGATGATCGTCAACATCGGTCTCGGCCTGGTCCTCCTCATCTGGTACGTGCGCGAATGACCCATACGATCACGCTGATTCCCGGCGACGGCATCGGACCCGAAGTCACCGAGGCGGTCGTCCGCATTCTGAAAGCATCCGGCGTCTCCATCGACTGGGAACCGCACATCGCCGGCGTCGTGGCGTTCGAGCGGACCGGCCACGCGCTGCCGATCGAGCTCATCGACTCGATCCGCCGGAACAAGATCGCGCTCAAAGGCCCTGTCACCACGCCGATTGGCGAGGGGTTCACGAGCGTGAACGTCGGGCTGCGCAAAGCGCTGGACCTGTACGCCAACCTGCGGCCCGTCTGGAACCTGCCGGGCGTGGATGCGCGCTTCAACGGCATCGATCTGGTGATCGTCCGCGAGAACACCGAAGACCTCTATGCCGGACTCGAGCACGAAGTGGTGCCCGGCGTGGTGGAGAGCCTGAAGATCATCACGGAGAAAGCGTCGACGCGCATCGCGCACTTCGCGTTTCAGCATGCGAAGAAGCACGGACGGAAGAAGGTCACCGCGATCCACAAAGCGAACATCATGAAGCTGAGCGACGGGCTGTTCATCGACAGCGTCCGCCGGGCCGCGCGCGACTACATCGGGATCGCGTACGAGGAGCGGATTGTCGACGCGGCCTGCATGCACCTGGTGATGCGCCCCGATCAGTTCGACGTGCTTGTGCTGCCAAACCTGTACGGCGACATCATCTCGGATCTGTGCGCGGGTCTCGTGGGCGGTCTCGGAGTGGTCGGCGCCGCGAATCTTGGCACCGACATCGGCGTATTCGAGGCGGTGCACGGCAGCGCGCCCGACATCGCCGGCAAACATCTGGCGAACCCCACTGCGCTGCTGCTGTCCGCGGTGCTGATGCTGCGCCACATCGACGAAGGCGCGGCGGCGGATCGCATCATGCAATCGCTCGGGGCGGTACTCACGGCCAAGACCGTACGGACTCGGGATCTGGGCGGCACCGCGTCCACACTGGAGTTCGCGGATGCGGTCTGCCGACAGATGTAACCGCCTGACATCGGGGAGATCCGCCCGCTTCGCCTTCACGTGTCGTGCTATAGTCCGGAGCGGTTGTCTCCATGCAGGATGAAATCTCCGAAGCGGTGCTCGCGAACCAGGATGTCCTCAAGTACCTGCGCGGCGGTTATGGCGACAGCGGTGAGCAGGCACGAGAGAAGATCAACGAGTATCTCGACGAGCTGCGCACCACCCAGCGCCACAAGTTCTATCGCGCGCTTCAGCATCCGCTCTATCCCATCCTTCGGAAGATCGAACGCCGGCACGAGAACCTTCACTACGTCGCCAACGCCGTCGGCAAGCACCGCATCGTTTACGCATCGAACCACAAGAGCCATTGCGACTATCTCGTCGAGCCGCTCGTGCTCGACGATAACGGCATCCGTCCGCCGCTCATCGTCGCGGGCATCAACCTGTTCGGCGGTCCGCTCGGCCTGATCCACAAGCACGTCACCGGGGCGATCCCGATCCGGCGCGCCACGAAGGACGCGGCGTACCTGATCATCTTCAAGGCGTACGTCGCCGAGGTCCTGAAGCGCCACGATCTCTTCTTCTACCCGGAAGGGGGCCGCAGCTACAGCGGCGAGCTGAAGCCGTCGAAGACCGGCTTGTTCAATGCGGCGCTCAGCGCCGAGCGAACCAATCTGGTCATCATTCCGGTGGCGGTGGCCTACGATCTCGTGCTCGAGGACCACATCCTCGCGCACCAGAGCGTGAAAAAGCGGCAGCGTCCGTTCGGTCGCGAAGTGGCGGAGATGGTGCGGTACGCCGTCGGCTACCGATCGCGCGCGTTCGTCACCTTCGGCGCGCCGATCACCGCGGGCGACCGCGACGTGCATTCACGCAGCGACGTCCTCGAGCTCGCGCGCCTGGTTCGCGCGCGCACGGGAGCGCTCTACAAGGTGCTGCCGACGGCGGTCTTCGCCGCAGCCATGCGCCCCTCCATCACGCGGCGCGATCTCGAATCGCGCATCGATCGACTCATCGAAGAATTGTCCGCGCGGCACGCCAACCTGGGCGTGACGAGCGGCCGGCAGGCGGTCGAGGAAGCAGCCGAACCGCTCGAAACGCGCGGAATCGTCGTCGCCGAACGCGGACGCTTCCGCGTGCGCGAACGTACGGTGCTGAAGTACTACGCGCGTACGATCGAGCACCTGCTCGTCACCACCGGCCGGACCCACTGATGCTCGACAGCGCGTCGAAAGCCTTCTTCCACCTCATCGCTCAAAGCAAGACCCTGAAGAAAGTCGCCTCGCGCTACGGGATGCGCGAGCCTTCGAGCTTCGCGCGCCGCTTCATCGCCGGCGAAACCGTCGCGGAAGCCATCGAGGCCGCGCGAGCCGTCGAAGGCCGCGGGCTGACCGTCACGATGGACCTGCTCGGCGAGAGCGTCTCGAGCCTCGCCACCGCGGATGCGGCGACGCGCGACTACATCGACGTCATCGAGGCGATGGTCGCGTCGGGCGTCGGGCGCAACATCTCGCTGAAACTGACGCAGCTCGGTCTCGACGTCGACAAGGCGAGCGCGATCGACAACCTGAGAAAGATCCTCGAGCGCGCCGAGCCGGCGGGGTTTTTCGTGCGCGTCGACATGGAGAACTCGCCGTATACCGAAGTGACGCTCGAGATCTACGAGACGCTGTGGCGGCACGGCTATCACCACCTCGGCGTGGTGCTGCAGTCGGCGCTCTATCGCAGCGAAAAAGATCTCGCCGCGATCAACGCGTTCGGCGGACGCGTACGCC
This sequence comes from Vicinamibacterales bacterium, assembly GCA_035693505.1. Taxonomy (GTDB): domain Bacteria; phylum Acidobacteriota; class Vicinamibacteria; order Vicinamibacterales; family CAVVIG01; genus CAVQFC01. Next base: position 2,980 of record DASSGK010000085.1, on the reverse strand, counting down.
TGGTGAAGGGGGCGTACAAGGAATCAAAGACCGTCGCGTACCCGAAGAAAGCCGACGTCGACGCCGCGTACGGACGCATGCTGAAAACGCTGCTCACCGGCGGGAACGATCCCGCGATCGCCACGCACGACCCCGCCATGATCGAGCTGGCGCGAACGATCGCGCGCGAGCACGGCATCACTCCGGATCGATTCGAATTTCAAATGTTGTACGGCGTCCGGCGGGACCTGCAGAACATGCTGGTGAAGGCGGGCTACCGCGTCCGTGTGTACATTCCCTTCGGCCGGGAATGGTTTCCCTATTTCATGCGCCGGCTCGGAGAACGTCCCGCGAATGTCCTGTTCGTGCTGCGCGGCATTCTTGGCGATCGTGGGTAAATCGGTTCCTCGAATCGGCCAACGTGCATCATTCGGCCTCCGCATTTAAGACGACTGTTGCTGCTCCCGACAGGCCGGTTTGACGGCCTCCGGCGACCTTCCTTCACAACCCTCGCGCAACTCAGCACTTACGGGATTGGTACCTCTTGCGGCACGCCTCTTGATATCAACTGAACCGCTGGAACCGCCAGCGGCATCCTACAAAGGGAAGCCGAAAAGGCGAGGAGGAGCTGGAAGCAATGGTTACGAATTACCCCCAGCGGTTAGCGTCGCAGGAAGCGCTGCAAACAGGTGGCAGCACAACCGGTTGGCTCGAGTCGTTTTCACAACGGCTGAGCCAGATGCTCTGCGGGTTCCGCGGACACGACACGCTGCTGCATTTCGAAGACGAGCGCATGTCCCTCCGATGTGTGTCGTGCGGCCACGAAACTCCGGGGTGGGAGCTCAACGAGGTCCCGCCGACGGTCACGGTCCGGGGCGATGCGCGACGGCACGCGATTGTCCGTCCTCAGCTCGTCAGCGAGCGTCGTATAGCGTAGTCATTCCGGACGGTAGTGATAGTTAGATAGATCGAGCATAACGCGCCGGGCTTTCGCGCCTCATCGGGAGGTGCGGTTGCCCGGGCGCGAACGACCAGCCTCTAGCAAAACAGCCCCACCACTTCGACCAGGGCGTCACGGCACCGCGTGACATCCGCCAGATTCACGTATTCTTCGATCGAATGCAGGCCAGCACCACCCGGGCCGAACAAGACCGACGGAATGCCGGCATGACCCAGCACGGCCGCATCGGTCCAGAAGCTGGCGCCCACCCGCTCTGGCGTTCCCCCAACTGCTGAAAGGGCTCGCCCCAGCAAGTGCGGAAGTTCGCTATCAGGCAGAATTTCGTAGCCCGGTCGGCTGAACATAGTCCGCCCCGACCCGTGAAATGTTGGGTCCGAGCGTTTCAATCCATCCAGAATGTCCTGCACTTCTGCAAGGGCCGCCGATTCAGCCTCCGCCGGCAGGAGACGACGCTCCATCTGCAAGGTCGCCCGATCGGGATAGCTACTGAGCTCGTGCCCGCCTTCAATGATCGACGCGTGGAGCGAGCCGGTACCAACCAGCGGATGGGGCCGCCGGGCCTGGAGGCCGCGATCGAGCTCCTCCAGCCGCGACAGGACGCGGCCCAGCCGGAGGATCGCGTCCTGTCCGTCCGCCGGCCGGCTGCCGTGCGCGGCCTTCCCTTCCACGGTGATTTCGACCCAGGCGAACCCTTTGTGACCGACCGCAATCTGGAGATCGGTCGGCTCGGTCACAATCGCCGCGTCGGCGGTCCAGGATTTCACGAGCGCATCGGCGCCGATACTCGAATGCTCCTCGTCGACGACGCAGGCGACGACGAGGCGGCCTGACGGCAGACCGCCTCGCCCGGCGATCGCCTCCGCCGCGGCGATCATGGCGGCGACGCCCGCCTTCATGTCCTGTGCGCCCCGCCCGTACAGCCGTCCGTCGCGCTCGATCGGCGTGAACGGATCCCTCATGCCGGTGACGCCGACCGTGTCGGTGTGCCCGCACAACATCAGCGTCCGGCCCTTCGCTCGCCCTTCGAGGACGCCGACCACGTTCGGCCGGCCCGCGGCGACGGTTTCGATCGACACATCAAGACCCCCGCGCCGCATCTCGGATGCGATGAGGTCGGCGATCTCGGCCTCGCCCGGTGCGCCGCGCACCAGCGTCGGGTTCACCGAGTTGACGGCGACGAGCTCACGAAGCAGTCGGATGGCTGGGTCCACGGTGGCCAAGGACCATAATGCTATCCTCGCGGCATGACTCGTGTCATCGCGATCACCGGCGCGTCGGCCGGGATTGGGCGTGCAGCAGCCCTTCGTCTTGCGCGCGACGGCGCCGCGGTCGCGATCTGTGCGAGGCGCGTCGATCGCCTGGATGCGGTCGCGGCCGAAATCGTCGCCGCCGGCGGGCAGGCGCTGCCCATTGTCGCCGACGTCACATCTCCAGACTCGATGAACGCGTTCGTCGCCAGGACCGTCGAGCGTTTCGGCCGGCTCGACGTGATGATGTGCAACGCCGGATTCGGCATCGCCGGCGCGATCGACGACATCGCGCCGGAGCAGATGTACAAGCTGATCGACATCAACTACAACGGCACCTATCACGCGACTCGCGCCGCCCTTCCGCTCTTCCGCGGCCAGGGTTCCGGCCACATCATCGTCGTCTCGTCCATCGTCGGCAAACGGGGCGTCCCGTACATGGGCGCGTACTCGGCCACGAAGTTCGCGCAGGTCGGCCTCGCCGAATGCCTGCGCTCGGAGCTGGTCGGCACGAACATCCACGTGAGCATCGTCTACCCGGTGTCGACAGAGACCGAGTTCTTCGACGTCATGTCGCGCGAAACCGGGACGGAGGTGACCCGCGCGATGGGTCCGCGGCAGAACCCAGAGGCAGTGGCCAACGCGATTGCGCGGGCAATCGAACGGCCGGTTCCGGAGATCTACCCGCACGCCAAGTCTCGCGCGCTCGTCGTCCTCAACGCGATCGCGCCCGGCCTTACCGATCGCGTGGTGAAGCGTTTCGGCCGCAAACCCGTCCGGAGGGAACAGAGGT
>DASSGK010000084.1:0-2448 GCA_035693505.1 Vicinamibacterales bacterium | reverse complement strand
TACCGCGCGCAGCTTGACGTCGACTCCGGCGCCGCGACGGTGGTTGGCGTCAACCGTTTTGCCGCCGAGACAACCGGTCCGCCCATGGCGACGCTGACGATCGATCCCGAGATCGAGCGGCAGCAGATCGAGCGCGTGTGTGCCGTTCGCGCCAGCCGCAGCGATGATGACTGGCGCGAAGCCCGCGCCGCCGTCTCGGCGGCTGCACGCAACGGCGACAACCTGGTGCCGGCGATCGTGGCCGCCGTCGAGGCGCGTGCAACGGTCGGCGAGATCGCGGACAGCATGCGGGACGTCTTCGGCGAATACAAAGAGTCCTCGTCTTTGTGAGCCCGAACCGCGGACCGGACACGCGAAACGGTGAACCGCTGCTGTCGGTTTCAGGATTGACCACCGTCTTCGATACCGCCAGGGGACCGGTGGCGGCGGTGGACGAGGTCAGCTTCGAGATCCATCCCGGAGAAACGCTCGGGCTCGTCGGTGAATCCGGCAGCGGAAAGTCGGTGACCGCGTTGTCGATCATGCGGCTGGTGCAGCCGCCTGGACGCATCGCGAGCGGCCGCATCCTGTTCAAGGGCGACAATCTCCTCGCCGTCGACGACCGGACGATGCAGCGCGTTCGAGGCGCCGGGATTGCCTTGATCTTCCAGGAGCCGATGACGGCGCTGAACCCGGTGTTTCGGGTGGGCGACCAGATCGCCGAGACGCTCCTGGTGCACGGACGAACTTCCAGACGCGAGGCCAGGGCCAGGGCGATCGACCTGCTTCGCACCGTTCGCATCGAGAATCCGGAGTCTCGCGTGGACGACTATCCTCACCAACTCTCGGGCGGCATGCGGCAACGGGTCCTGATTGCCATGGCGCTGTCATGCCAGCCGTCGCTCGTGATCGCCGACGAACCAACCACCGCGCTCGACGTTACCATCCAGGCGGAGATTCTCGACTTGCTGAGGGAGATGAAGTCGGCGCTCAACCTCTCCCTGCTGTTGATCACGCACGATCTTGGGGTCGTCGCCGAAACCGCGGACCGCGTCGCGGTGATGTATGCCGGTCGAATCGTGGAAACCGGACCGGTGCGAGCGATCTTCCGGAAGCCGGCGCACCCTTACACGCGCGGGCTTCTCGCTTCCATGCCCGGTGGAGCCCCTGGTGCTCGCTTGCGCGCGATCGACGGATCGGTGCCTCTGCTTGGCGATCTGCCGCCGGGGTGCGCGTTCAACCCGCGCTGCTCCGATCGCTTCGATCCATGCACCACGTCGCCCCCGCCCGATTACCCGGCGGGCGCCGACCAGGTCGCGAAATGCTACCTGCACGATGCCAATCTAAAACCTGAACTCTTAAATCTGAGATCTCGAGAGCTCGATGCCCCTCGTTGAGGTATCTCATCTCGTCAAGACGTTCACGCGGAACCCGGGCTTGTTCAGTGCCGGCTCACGCGTCGCGGCCGTAGACGATGTCAGCTTCGGCATCGACGAGGGAGAGACGTTCGGGCTGGTCGGTGAATCGGGCAGCGGCAAGACCACCACGGGACGCTGCCTGCTCAGGCTCATCGAGCCAACGTCCGGTTCTGTATTCTTTCGCGGCGAGAACGTGCTCGAGTTTCCCAGGCGGCGGCTCCGCGAGGCCCGGCGCGACATGCAGATCGTCTTTCAGGATCCCTATTCGTCGCTCAACCCGCGGATGCGAGCAGTCGACATCGTGGAGGAGCCGCTCATCATCCACAAACTTGGTGCCCGCCCCGAGCGTCGCGCTCGCGTCGAGGAGCTTTTTGGCCTGGTCGGCCTCAACACCGCGCATCTTCAGCGCTACCCGCACGAACTCAGTGGCGGCCAGCGTCAGCGGATTGGCCTGGCGCGCGCCCTCGCACTGAATCCCTCGTTCGTGATCCTCGACGAGCCGGTCACGGCGCTCGACGTGTCGGTGCAGGCGCAGGTCGTCAACCTCCTGATGGATCTTCAGGAGCGCCTGCACCTCACCTACCTGTTCATCGCGCACGATCTGCGGCTGGTGCAGCACGTCTGCAGCCGGGTGGCCGTCATGTTCCTGGGAAGGATTGTGGAAATGGGGCCGACCGCGTCGCTGTTTGCCTCGCCTCAACACCCGTACACGAGGGCCCTGCTGTCCGCGATTCCCGTTCCCGACCCCGACGCGCCCCGCCAGCGCATCGTGATGGATCCGGCGACGGTGAACCGAAGCGCCGCGCTCCGCGAAGTGTCAGCCGGACACTTCGCTGCTATTTGACAGGGAAAGTTAGAAGTGAAAAGAGAGAAGTTAGAAGTTCAAGTGCGAACTTCCACTTCTCACTTCTAACTTTTAACTTCTAACTTCTTAAGCGGCGCGTCGAACGTCGTTCTCGACTTTGCCGTCGCGGATGTGGATCGTGCGATAGGCGAAGGCCGCCACGTCGGGCTCGTGCGTGACGAGCACGATCGTGTTGCCCGCTTTGTG
>DASSGK010000083.1:0-16813 GCA_035693505.1 Vicinamibacterales bacterium | reverse complement strand
GCCGCTTCTGACTTCACTTCTGACTTCACTTCTGACTTTTCCCTTTTCCCTTTTCCCTTTCTTGGACCCAGCCTTCGATATTCCGTTGCTTGCCGGCGCTCACGGCCAGTGAACCGGCGGGCACATTCGAGCGAATGGTGGATCCGCTGCCGATGTACGCGCCCTTGCCGATCGTGATCGGGGCGATGAGTTGTGAGTCGCTCCCGACGAACGCGCCATCCTCGATAACCGTCTCGCTCTTGACGACCCCGTCGTAGTTGCACGTGATCGTCCCGGCGCCGATGTTCACCTTTTCCCCAATCGTGGCGTTGCCCAGGTAGGTGAGATGATTCGCCTTCGAGCCCGCGCCGAGCACGGTCTTCTTCAATTCGACGAAATTCCCGACTTTGGTTTTCGCCTTGAGCTCCGTCTCGGGACGCAGGTGCGCAAACGGACCGACCGACGCGTCATCCGCGATCGTCGAGCCGGTGATGACGCAGTGGTTGAGAATCGTGACGCGATCCCCGATCCGCGAGTCGATGATGCGCGCTCCGCTGTGGATTTCGCAGCCGGCGCCGATCGAGGTGCGACCTTCGATCGAGACTCCCGGATGCAGAATCGTGTCGGCGCCGATCGTGACCTCTTCGTCGACGTACACGGTCGCCGGATCCTCGATCGTGACGCCGGACGCCATCAGTTCGGTGTTTTTGCGCTCGCGCACGATTCGGCTCACTGCCGCCAGCTCGATGCGGCTGTTGATGCCTCGAATTTCATCTGGATTCGAGACGGTGACGGCCTCCACGGTCGATCCCCGCTGGCGATAGATGCCCACCAGATCGGGAAGGTAATACTCACGCTGCGCATTGTGAGCCGCGATGCCGCGAACGGCGTCGAACAGCCCGTCGAGCGAGAACGCATAAATCCCGGAATTGATCTCGCGGATCGTCCGCTCGGCCGGGCTGGCGTCCTTCTCTTCTACGATCCGTGCAATCTGCTCGCCGGTACGGACGATCCTGCCGTAGCCGTGAGGATTGTCGACGATCGCGGTGATGACCGATGCGGCGGCGCCGGTTCGCCCGTGGCAATCGACGAGCTTTAAGAGCGTTTCAGGTCTCAGAAGCGGAACATCGCCGGACAGGAGCACGAGGAGACCGGTCTGTCCGGCAAGCGCGGGTTCCGCCGTCATCAGGGCGTGAGCGGTGCCAAGTTGTGGCTCCTGGACCACAAAAGTGAGACCCTGGCGCTCGCTGAGAGCAGTTCTGAGTGCGTCGGCCTGGTGGCCGAGGACGACAGTTGTCGTGCGCGGTTGAACCGCCCCGGCGCAGTCCAGTACGCGCTCGATGAGCGGGCGGCCGGCGACACGATGCAGCACTTTTGGCCGCGCCGATTTCATGCGCGTGCCCTTGCCGGCGGCGAGAATGACGACGTGGGTGTCCATCAGACGTGAGAGCGCATTCGGGGCCAACACCCCGAATTCAATTATCGCGCCGATCGCGCTTTGATGGGACGCCGGGCGGCTTGACGTGCTCCAGGCGGAGCTTCGAGCGCCGCGCGAAACGCATCGTCGTCTCGCAGCGGTTCCAGATCGGGATCGTTTCGCGCGAGAGCGCGGTTTTCCGGGTTCAGTGCGATGGCGCGTTCGAGGTGCGCGACGGCCTCCGCGTGCTCGTCGCGCTGCGCGTGCGCGACGGCGAGCATGTAGATGGCGTGGTCGTTATCCGGATCCTCGTCGCGGACGAGACGCAGGTGCGCGATCGCCTGGTCGTACTGCCCGCCGTTGATGGAAAGCGTCGCGGCGTACAGACGCTCGTCGATCGTCTGCGGCGCGGCTTCCTTCTGCGTCGCCTGGCGCTGACAGATATTCAGGTAAAGACGAACGCGTTCGTGAAGCTCGCGTTCCTCCGGATACTGACGCAGGACCGACTCCAGCAGGCTGGCCGCCTGTTGATACGCGTGACGCTGCAGCGCTTCGAGTCCTCGCTCGTACAGCGCGACCGCCTCGAAATAGGTCTCCCGTCGCTTTGGCGTGCCCGGCTCAGAACTCAGTGACGCCGCTGAGGTAGCGAGAGGTGCCTGCGGCAGAGCCGAACCGTCGACCGGCCGCGAAGGGCGTACGGAAGAGGCGTGGTCCGGAGATTTCGTCGATTTTGAAGCCGGCCGCCGCTGCTTGGCCATAAAAATTGCGCGGACCTGAAAACACCGCGCAGGAAGGGGCGTAAAGTAACAGAACGTTATGATCCGGTCAAGCGGCCCACGGCTTCGAACCCGGCCTTAAGTCATGACTTTTGGTCATCAACCAGATTTCTTGGCCGCTTCCAGAATCTCATAGACGCGATTTGCCGCCAGCCCATGCTTCCTGCCGATAGAACTGATAGCCATTCGCCTCGTCAGCCCATTTATTTTGGTCATAACGCCAAATTCAGTTACGATGTCCTGCTCGCTCGTTACCGGAGACGCCACATTTTCTGGTATTAGGCCAATATTTAGGACGACTGTAAACTCTCCGAGATTCGTGAATTCCCGTTGAGCTACCGCAGATATTGGTCCTCTGACAAATTCCTCGTGGATCTTGGTGAGTTCTCGGCCAACGGCGACCTGGCACTCGCCGAGCGTGTGGTGAATATCACGCAGCGTCGACTGGATTCGATTGGGTGACTCGAACAGTACGACAGTCCCTCTAAGTCCGCGGACCTTGTCGAACCAGGTCTTGCGGTCTTTCGACCTAGTCGGAGGGAAGCCCAGAAACGTGAACGAGTCGGTCGGTAGACCGGAGGCAGCTAACGCGGTAAGCACGGCGCTCGGACCGGGGATTGGCTCCACCCTGATGCCTGCGTCGATGGCCGCCCGAATCAACAAGCCGCCAGGGTCGGACACGGTTGGCGTCCCGGCATCGGAAACAAGCGCCACGCTCTCACCGCGCTGAAGCCGCTCGACGAGCGACGCCGATTTCCCGGCTTCGTTGTGCTCGTGCAGACTTGTAGTAGGCGTGGTGATTGCGTATCGCGCGAGCAGGTGTGCGGTCCGCCGTGTGTCCTCGGCGGCGATGACCGAGACCTCGCGAAGCACCCGGAGCGCCCGCACGGTGATGTCTTCGAGGTTTCCGATCGGCGTGGCGACCACGAACAGCGTGGCGGGCATGAGGAAGCGAGCGTTTATTGTACCATTGGCGGATCTGTGTTGGTGGACCCAGCTCGTCCGGTAAAGCCCGGACATTTCTTGCGAAACGATGATTGCTTCCGAGCCCCTTCCTCACTTCGTCGACGATCTGCTCGGTTACTTGCACGAGACGCATCCCACGCACGCCACACTCGATGGCATGCATACGCATGACGATCTGCTCGAAGACGTCAGCCGTCATGGGATCGACAGCGAAGCGCACGCCCTCGCGGGCTACCTGCGCCGCCTCGACGAGATCAACCGCGACGCGCTGACCAGCGTCGAGCGTCTCGAGCATCGCATGCTCACTGCGCATCTGCAGGCGCGCATGTTCGATCTCGAAGCCGTCCGCCCGTGGGAGCGCAACCCGCAGTTCTACTCCGATCTGCTGGCCTCCAGCCTTGCCGGCCAGACACTCTTCAGCCACGCGCCCGCGGCGGAGCGCGCGCGGCGCGTGCTCTCGAAGCTGCGCCAGACGCCGCGCCTGATTCAGGCCGCGCGCGACAACATCAAGGAACCGCCCGGCATCTTCGTCAAGGTCGGAATCGAAACGATGCGCGGCACCCTGAAGTTCATCGACGCGGATCTGCCGCGCGCGTTCGCCGACGTCGACGACCTCCATCTCCTCGGCGATCTTGCCGACGCGCAGGCCGAGGCGTCGCACGCCGTCGGCCAGTACGTCGAGTACCTCGAAACCGATCTCGCCCCGAAGGCGCGCTCGTCCTTCCGGCTGGGACGGGACAAGTTCGAGCAGAAGCTGCGCCTCGAGGAAGGGATCAACCTGCCGATCGATCGGCTCCTGGCGATTGCCGAGCGCGAGCTCGTGGCCACGCAGGAGGAATTCCGCTCGCTGGCCGGAAAAATCAACGGCGGCGACGCGATGGCCACGTGGGCCAAAACCAGGGCGCAGCATCCCGCGCCCGGGAAACTGGTGGCCACCGGCCGGCAGCAACTCGACGAGCTCGCCACGTTTCTCGAGCGGCAGAACGTCATCTCGCTGCCGTCGGACGAATCGATCGCCGTGGCGCCGACGCCGGACTTCTACCGCTGGTCGTTCGCCAGCATGTGGACCGCCGGCCCGTTCGAAAGCAAGCCCACTCGCGCGTACTACTACCTGACCGACGTCGATCCGTCATGGACGGCCGAACGCCAGGACGAGCATCTGCGCGACTACAACTTCCCGGCGCTGTGGTCGATCTCCATTCACGAGGTCTACCCGGGACACTTCCTGCACGCGCAGCACCAGCGGAAGGTCGAGTCGAAGACCCGCAAGTCGATCATGTTCGCGCCGGCCTCCTTCGTCGAAGGCTGGGCGCACTACTGCGAGCAGATGATGATCGAGGCCGGTTTCGGCCGCCAGGATCCGACCATCAAGCTCGGACAGCTCGCCGAAGCGCTGATCCGCCTGGTGCGGTTCATCGTCTGCATCAAGCTGCACGCGGAAGACATGTCGGTGGAGCAGGGCGTCCGCTATTTCCGCGAGGAGGCGTTCATGGAGGAGAGCAGCGCCCGGCGCGAAGCGGAGCGCGGCACCTTCGATCCAACTTATCTGGTTTACACCGTCGGCAAGCTGATGCTGTTGAAACTGAGACAGGACTACAAACAGCAGCAGGGAAAAGCCTACTCACTCCGATCGTTTCACGACGCGCTGCTCAGCCAGGGAACCGCTCCCATCTGGCTCCATCGTCAGCTCATGCTGCAGGACGATGGCGGCGACCTGCTGGATTAAGGGACGGGGAGACGCGCGAAGGACCACGAAATGCCGTTGTACGAATACGAATGTGACGCCTGCGGTCACCGCTTCGAAAAGATTCAGAAGTTTTCGGATCCGTTGGAAGATACCTGCCCGAAATGCGGGGGCCACGTCCACAAGCTGATGTCGTCGCCTGCGATCCAGTTCAAGGGGAGTGGCTTCTACATCACCGACTATCCCAAGGGCGACAAGGGAACCGCGCCGAAATCCGACGGTGGGAAAGCGGATCGCGAAGCGAAGGTCGACAAGCCTGCCGCTTCGACCGAAGGCACGTCGAAGACGGAAAAGAGCACCGGGACCGAGGCCGCTTCCTCGACTCCAGCGGCATCGACGGCGAGCGCCAGCACACCAGCGGCGTCTCCCTCGACAACTACTTCGACGAGCAAGGACTAGATGACCGGAACCGCGGTTCACGGCGGACCTGAAGGTCCGCACTACGTGCGAAACCGTCGGGTGTAGTGCAGGCCTTCAGGCCTGCAACTAGGGCCGCGGCAGGTTGAGTGACGTGAGGTACGCCGAGAAATGGCCGGCCAGATCGGGCCGGCGCAGCGCGAAGTAGACCACGGCCTTGAGGAAACCCAGTTTGTTCCCGGTGTCGTGTCGCACGCCCTTGACCTCGCACGCATAGATCGGCCGCTTCTTCAGCAGCTCTCTCAGCCCGTTCGTCAACTGGATCTCACCCGTGCGATCGCTCTTCGTAGCGGCGAGCGCGGGGAAGATGTCGGGCGTCAGCACGTAGCGGCCGATGATGGCGAGGTCGGACGGCGCCTCTTCCTTCGGCGGCTTCTCCACCAGATCGCGCACCCTGTAGACGCCCTCGCCGAGCGCGGCGTCCGGTTCGACGGCAATCACGCCGTAGCTCGAGATGTCCTCGCGCGGCACCCGTTCGACCGCGAGAACGGGCCCGCCGAGCCGGTCGAACACGTCGACGAGCTGTTTCGTCGCCGGCGGGTCTGCGTCGATCACATCGTCGGCGAGGATGACGGCGAACGGTTCGTCGCCGACCAGCTCGCGCGTGACCAGCACCGCGTGACCGAGCCCGAGCGGCTCGCCCTGCCGGACGTACGCGAAGTTGATCATGTTGGAGATCTTCCGAACCTCCTCCAGCTGATCGCGCTTGCCGCGCGCCTCGAGAAACGACTCGAGCTCGACCGACACGTCGAAGTGATCCTCGATCGCGTTCTTGCCGCGGCCGGTGACGAGCAGGATGTTGTCGATGCCCGCAGCCACCGCTTCCTCGACGCCGTACTGGATGATCGGCTTGTCGACGAGCGGCAGCATTTCCTTGGGTTGCGCCTTGGTCACGGGCAGGAAGCGCGTGCCGAGACCAGCGGCGGGGAAGACAGCTTTTCGGACTGAAGGCACGTTGAAATCGTAACGTACAATGGTCCGCCGAGGTAGGCATGCTCGATCCTTCACACATCCGCGATCACATCGAAGAGGTCCGCACCGGCCTTCGCAATCGCGGACTCGATCCCGACAAAGCGCTCGAAGAAATCGCCACGTTGGAAACCGCGCGGCGGCGGCTGATTCCGGAGCTCGAAGCGTTGAAGCGCGCGCAGAACACGTCGGGCGACGAGATCGCGCGCGCCAAGCGCATGGGACAGGACACCGGTCCCGTGCAGGAAGCCAATCGCGCGCGCGCGCAGGAGATCAAGCAGAAGACGATTCAGCTCGACTCGATCGAATATCAGCGTACGGCCGCGGTGATGAACCTGCCGAACCTGCCGCACGCGAGCGTGCCGGTTGGAAGAAGCGCCGACGACAACGTCGAAGTGCGGCGCGTCGGCGAGCCACGAACCTTTGACTTCACGCCGCAGGCCCACTGGGATCTCGGGCCGGCGCTCGGCATCGTCGACTTCGAGCGGGGTACCAAGCTCGCGGGCGCGCGTTTCACCGTGCTCTCGGGAGCCGGCGCGCGCCTGTCGCGCGCGCTCATCAACTTCATGCTCGACGTGCACACGCGCGAGCACGGTTACCGCGAGATCGAACCGCCGTTCCTCGCCAACAGCACGACGCTGCAAGGCACCGGGCAGCTGCCGAAGTTCGAACAGGATCTCTTCAAAATCGCCGGCGACTGGGATCTCTATCTCATCCCGACGGCGGAAGTGCCGCTGACGAACCTGCATCGCGGCGAGATTCTGGACGGCCGCGAGCTGCCCATTCGAACGACGGCGTACACACCCTGCTTTCGCAGTGAAGCCGGGTCTTACGGACAAGACGTGCGCGGCCTGATTCGGCAGCACCAGTTCGACAAGGTTGAACTCGTTGCCGTGACGACTCCGGAACAGTCCTACGACGAGCTCGAAACACTGACGGCGAACGCCGAGAAGATTCTCAAACTCCTCGAGCTGCCATACCGCACGCTGCTGCTCTGCACGGGAGACATGGGCTTTGCGTCGGCCAAGACGTACGACATCGAAGTCTGGCTGCCGGGACAGAACAGCTACCGGGAGATCTCATCCTGCAGCAACACGGAAGCGTTCCAGGCCCGCCGCGCCAACATCAAGTTTCGCGCGGGCGGAACGGGCAAGGCGGAGTTCGTCCACACCCTCAACGGATCTGGACTCGCCGTCGGCCGCACGCTCATCGCGATCCTGGAGAACTACCAGCAGAAGGATGGCAGCGTGGTTGTTCCCACCGCCCTTCGCTCGTACATGGACGGACGAGAGCTGATCACCGCGTAGCCAGAGCGCTCGGAGCTGCCGAGCTGGCGAGACGGTCGCGCTTAACTGCGCAGCGGTACGGGACCTGCTAAGTGACCAGGTGTCGCACGACTGAAGCGTTGCGTCACCAGCGCACCCTTCATCCGTGTAGTGCAGGCCTTCAGGCCTGCGATGGGATTGAGGACAATCGCGGCCGAGAACGATCTGGAGTGAAACATGGCTCATGAAGGCCCAACGCGCTACGTCCGCCGCCCCGATCGACCCGTGTCTGCCGTTCGCCTTGCACTGGAGACCGACGGCCTCGTGTACAGAAAATGGGGAGGCGAGCAGCGCGCAAAGGCGGGTGACTGGATCGTCGACAACGACGGCGATGTCTACACGGTCGACGCAGACGTCTTTGCGCGAACCTACCGGTCAACCGGTCCTGGCGCGTATGTGAAGACCACACCCATCTGGGCGGAGCGGGCGCAAAGCGCCGGCAGCGTGAAGACGAAGGAAGGCGCCACCCACTACGCCGCCGGCGACTACCTCGTGTCGAACAACAGCGACGGCAGCGATCAGTACGCGATCGAAGCCAGTAAGTTCGAATCGATGTACGTCGAAGACGGCGCCGCGTGATTTACCAGATCCCCGGCAGCAGACGATGGCGAACTTTCTGCTGATACTCGCGGTAGCCTGGCAGGGTCTCGCGTAGGAGCTGCTCCTCGTCGAACAGTCGCCAGATCAAGAACGGCACCAGGCAGACGAACGGAATCAGTCCCCGGTACGACCCGAGGGCAATCGGCGTACCGAGCAGGTACAGCAATCCGCTCGCGTACATCGGATGCCGCACAATCGCGTACGGGCCCGTTGACACCACCGTCTGTTCGGCCACGACCTGAATCGTCGCAGCCGTGAACGTGTTCTCCTTGTAGACGAGGAAGATGAAATAGAAACCGATGACGACGAGTGCGTCTCCGGCCAGAACGCCGTAGGTCGGGATCGACGACCATCCGATTCGACGATCGAACGCGGGCACGACGAGCAGGGCGATGAAGCAGAGTGATGTCGCGGTCATGATCACCCGCTGCGCGCCGCGCTTCTCCGCAGTGGGTCCACCGCTCATGCGACGTTCGAGCAGGGCCGGATCTTTTCTCATCAGGTACAGCGTGAGGAGCGCTCCGGCACCGAAAAAGATCGCGAGGTACAGCCACGCCTGCCAGTAGTCAGTCGTTCCAGCGGGCACGAAGACCAGGAGCCCCATGACGATCGCGAGGATGGCGAGGGCAAGCCATGCACGCACGTTCAGGCTGGCCATAGACCAATCTGAATTCTAGGCGTCGAGGCGGACGGCCGCCGATGCGTCGGAAGCAGTCGACGCGGCGGTGAGACCGCTGTCAATCCAGGCGGAGAGGAGCGTGGACGACACGGCAAGCACAACAGGGCCGATGAAAATACCGACCAGCCCGAACGCAATCAAGCCGCCGATCACGCCCGCAAACACCAGGAGAAGCGACAAGTCGGCGCCGCCTCTGCGGATGAGAAGCGGACGGAGGATGTTGTCCATCGGGATGACGATCACCGTCCAGACGAGCATGAAGGTGCCCCACGCCGACGCTCCGCTCCAATAGAGATATCCGACGGCAAGCACCATCACAGGCAACGGGCCCAGCTGAGCGAGCGACAGGATGAAAATGACGGCGGTCAGTACCGCCGCGAACGGAATGCCCGCGATGAAGAGACCGAGTCCCGCGAACGCCGACTGGACGAGGGCCGTGAGCACGACGCCCATCGCGACGGCGCGGATGGCCTGGGCCGCCAGGCGCACCGCCCTCTCGCCCTGTGTTCCCGCCAGCCGCAGACCGAAACGGACGACGCTCGTGCCAACCGCCTCGCCCGAGGCGTAGAGAATCGCAGTGATGGCGACCGTCAGCAGGAACTGTACGAACAACGCGCCGACGCTGCCGACCGAGCCTGCGAACCATCGCGCCACCGCGCCGATGTAAGGCCGGATCTGTTCGGCCAGCCCGGCACCGCCGGCGTCGATGAGATCGCGCCATGCGGCATCGATCCGCGATCCGACGAACGGCAGCTTTGCCACCCACACCGGCACAGGCGGCAGCTCCAGCGCGATCAACGCCCGCCCACGTTCGGTGAGAGCGCCCGCGTTGGACACGATGGCGCTGATGGCGAGCATGAAGGGGAGGATGAACACGATCAGCAAACCGATCGTCATCACCGCCACGGCCAGCGGCCGCCGGTTCCAGAGGCGGGCCTGCACCCTCAGCAGCATGGGCCAGGTTGCGATGGCGATGGTGGTGGCCCACAGCGTCGCGGGCAAGAAGGGGCTCAGAATCCAGATCGAGAGCGCGAGCAGCGTGCCGATGAACAGCACCGAGAGGACGACGCGCGGCAGGTCGGGCCGGGGTTCCATGTCGTGAACGTGGTGAGTCTGACCCTCTCACCCCGTTCTGTCTAGCTGCCAGATTCGCGGGGTCGGTGAGTCCGCGCGGCCCGGGCAGGTGACTTATACTGACGTGGCTTTTCTGCCGAGGTGCACATGCTGTTCAGAAAGACGCTTCCGATCTGCGCGTTCGCGATCCTCTCTGTCGCGGGCATCGCGGCCGCACAGGCGCCGGCTCCAGCCGCGCAACCCGCACCGGGTCCGTCGACTGGGCCCGCGGTCGCCTCGCCGACCTACACGTCGATTCCGCTCGAGATCACCGTCAACCGATCCGCGGCTGACACCTGGAAACGCATCGGAAAGTTCTGCGACATCGGCGAGTGGCTGCAGATCCCCTGCACCATCACGTCGGGCAAGGACGGAGAGTTCGGCGCCGTCCGTTCAGTGGCCGGCGAAGTCCTGGTCGGCAGGACCGAGCTCTCGTACACCTACACGCAGACGGTGAGAAACGACCGCCCGTACAACCTCTATCACGGCACGCTCGAAGCGCGGCCGCTGACGGCGACGACGTCGAAGATCGTGTACACGATCTTTTTCGACAATTCGATGCTGGCAGACGATGCGGCGCGGGCGGCTGACAAGGAGCGGCGGGCACAGACGTTCACGAGAGCGCTGCAGAACATGAAGACACTCGCCGAAGGCGGCACGCTGCCGCCGCCTCCGACGCGCGGCCGAGGCGCACAGCAGTAGCCGACTTACACCTTCACGTAGGTGACACCGCGCTCCTGAACGAGTCCCATCGCCATGACATGCGATGGGACCAGCCGCACACCGCTGTTCAATCCGGCGAGCAGGTCGGCGCGTACGTCGGCGACCGGGAGCTGCCGGGCCTGGGCGAGTTGCGCGGCGACGGCGTTGAGCGCGATGTTGCACTGCCAGAAGATTGTGCCTCGCGCCTGCAGCGCCTTGACGCCGAGCGTGCCGTCGTCCATGAAAATGTTCCGCACGGCAGGTTTCTTCGTCACCGGGTCGATGATCTTCGAGCGCTCCCCGAGCGCGTATTTCTCCCAGAGCCGATCCGAAGCGTTGACGGGAAACGCATGACCCGAAATCCCCACGACCGTTCGCACCTCGGGAAACTCGACGTGGTACACGTCGCGGAACGCGTCCAGGTAGTTCCTCGGCAGGCGGAGCGGCGGCGGCTCCGCCGCGGGATTCGCGTCCGCGAAATCGAAGACCTGCTTGTGCGCCCCTTTCAACTCTTCGATCCACCGAAGGTCCCAGTTCTGGGCTGAGGCCGCCGGAGGCTGAGCCGCCAGCGTGTTGTCTGCGGCCATCACGGTGACGCCCGCGACGGAAGTCAACAGCGACATGAACGAACGACGGCTCTGTGTGTGGTTGGTCATCAACGGATTCTCCCTCGAAATTGTCGCCCAAGTTCCCAATCGAATCCACGGCTGGCGGAATCAGGCCGGTTCACGACGCCTGTGCGGCCAAAAAAGCTGATCTGATGGCGTCCGCCGTTGTAGGATTCGGCCGATCTGCGCGGCCAATCGGAAACGCTGGTGAGTTCGATCAATTGGAGGTCGGGTTATGAAGCGCACCGCACTTTTCATCCTGAGCGTCCTGGCAGTCTCGAGCAACCCGTCGGCGCAGGCGCCGGCCGACGCCATCGCCACGGCCTTACTCGGCCTCCCGGCCAACGTGCGCGAAGGAGCGACGGTCATCAAGTGGAAGCCGGACCAGACGTACGACACGCTGCAGAAGGGGACGAACGGTCTTGTCTGCTACGACCGATCGGGTTTTCCGTTGCAGCAGCCGTTCTCGATTGAGTGCACCAGCATGGGAAACCTGCCTCGCGTCGCCCAGAACATGAAGGCAGAAGCCACCGGCGATAAGGCGAAGTCCGAGGCGATGCTCAAGGCGGCGGAAGAGAACGGGACCCGCGTAAAGCCCGAGTTCGGGTCGGTGTTCTATCACATGGCGGGACCCGACAAGGAGCACGCCCGCGCGCACATGACCATCTCCGTCCCCGGTGCCACGGCGCAGTCGATGGGTCTTCCGGACAAGCGCACGCAGAATTCCATCTGGATCATGAATGCCGGCACGTCGACCGCGCATCTCATGGTTCCCGGCGAATAACCGGCGGCTGTTCAGCGGACGCGCGGAGTCTGGTGAAGTGGAGAAATACCTGCTGCGTCCGATGATCGTGATGCTCGCCCTGGCCGCGATGGCGGCCGGCCAGGGCGCTCGCACGTTCACCGGCGTCATCAGCGATTCGGAGTGTTCGTCGACCGATCACTCACACATGCGGATGGGGCCGACCGACGCCGAGTGCGTCACGGCCTGCATCAGCGAGCACGGCGGCGCGTACGTGCTCGTCGACGGGAAGAATGTGTACGCGTTGAGCGACCAGAAGGCGCCCGAGAAATTCGCGGCGCGGAAGGTGACGATCACCGGGACGCTTGACGCGAAAGGCAAGACCATCCAGGTGCAGTCGATCAGCGCGGCGAAGTGACGGCCGGCATTAGTTATTGAATCGACGGTCGAATCCTGACGCCGGTCACCGGGCCGTTCCACCACAGCAACACGTAGACGGGCACGTCCTCACCAGTATCAACTTTCACAGGTGCCGGCGCCTCGCAACACCAGCCCGCGGCCGGACGAATCGCGATTGCGGGTCGAATGGATGGATCGTCAGACGTGGCGTCGACACTGAGCATCCCGGCATGGCTCGCCTGAACATGAACCGTTCGGCAGAACCATTCGTCGTCGAATCCACAGATGGCGCCGTCTGAGGCCACCGTCACATGCGCCGACGTACCGTCGGCGATTCTCAGCGGCTGGAATAGCCGGAAGTTCAGCGTCGAGGGAGCTGACAGGAAATACGAGTCTCTGAATGTGGTTTCGTAGCCAGGTTTGTCGGCTGTGCCCCAGAAGTACGTGGCCGCAGGCAGCGTGATCGCGTAGTGTCCATTCGCGTCGGTCTGTCCCGTGACATGCAACGAGTCCTGCGTGGCGAGCGCAACCGTTGCGCCGGCCAGTCCCACGCCGTTTTCATCGACGACACGTCCGGTCACGTTCATAGGTGCCGAGGGCGCTGGTGCCGGCGCCGCCGGTGCTGCCGGTGGAGGTACTGCCTGGCTGGGTCGGGTGGGCGAGTCCGAACACGCGCCGACGAGCACCGCACTCGTGACGACCCATGGCAGCATTCGCAGCGCAACGCTCATTCGCACGATGGACATAACTTGCGAACAATTGTTTTCGATCGACGCGCCTGGAATCCTTGGAAAGGTCCGGGTTTTTCATGGTGCCGCCCGGATTCACCGGGACTCCCACGTCAGAACCCCGCGCTTTCACCATGCAGCCGCGGATCGGCCATGCCGTGCCACTCGCCGGCACGACGTTCGATGGTCGCCGCGATCGTCCAACCGCTTTTCGGCACCGAGAAGAACGTCAGACGATGGCCGAGCGCCTGGAGCGCCCGCTGCGTTTCGAACCCGTCCTGCTCGAGCGCGATTTCATCCGGTAGATGTTGATGGTGGAAGCGTGGGGCGCTCATCGCGGCGCCGGCGGTCATGCCGTAGTCGACGATGTTCGAGACGATCTCCCAGGCGGTCGTGATGATGAACGGGCCGCCGCTCGCGCCGGTGACGATCGCCGGCTTGCCGTCCATGCCGAAGACGATCGTCGGCGTCATTGCCGACAGCATCCGTTTGCCTGGCGCGATGGCGTTCGCGTCGCCCTGGACCAGCCCGTACTGATTCGGCGAGCCGGGCTTCGCCGCGAAGTCATCCATCTCGTTGTTCAGCAGGAACCCGGCGCCGGTCACGGTTGCCGCCGATCCGAACCCTGAGTTGATCGTCGTCGTGAGCGCAACGGCATTTCCGTCGGCGTCGACGACTGAAAAGTGGGTCGTGTGCGGACCGTCGTGAGAAATGCCGCGGCCCGGAATCTGCGTCGATGGCGTCGCGTGGTCGAGCGAAATCGAGGACTGCAGTTCGCGGGCGAATGCTTTCGATGAGAGCCGGCCAGCGTCGAGCGTGACGAAATCCGGATCGCCGAGCACGTCGTTGCGCACGGCGAACGCGCGGCGCATGGCTTCCGCCTGCACATGGATGGCTGGGGCCGAATGCCAGCCGAGTTGTGCGAGGTCGTACGCTTCGAGCTGCTGCGCGATCATCGCGAGCGTGAGGCCGCCGGATGAGGGCGGGGGCATGCTGACCACGCGACGCCCGCGATAGGTGAAGGCAACGGGATCGCGCCACTTCGGTTCGTAGTGTTCGAGGTCCTCGCGCGTGATGATACCGCCGCCATTTTTCATCTCGGTCGCGATAAGGTCTGCGGTCGCTCCCTTGTAGAAGCCATCCCGGCCGCCGGCCGCGATGCGCTTCAGAACGTGCGCGAGATCCGGGTCGCTCCACCGCGATCCTTCCGCCGGGCTCGCGCCGCCGGGGAGAAACAGCGCGGCGGAGGCGGGAAACTTCGAGAGGCGCTTCGCCTCGTCGGCGATAGCCGAGGAGAAGTCGGCGTCGACGGGGAAACCGCGTTCGGCGAGATCTATCGCCGGGTTGACGAGCTCGGCCCACGGCTTCGTCCCGTACTTCTGGTGCAGCGTCCACAGCCCGGCAACGCTGCCTGGAACACCGGCGGCGAGGTGTCCGGTGACGGATCGATCGGTGACGGCACCCTGCGCGTCGAGATACATGTTTCGCGTCGCAGCCGCGGGTGCCGTTTCTCGGAAGTCGAGTGCGGCCGCACTGCCGTTGACCGACACGACCGCGAACCCGCCGCCTCCGACATTCCCCGCCGACGGCAGGGTCACCGCCAGCGCGAACGCCGTCGCGACGGCGGCATCAACGGCCGTGCCGCCGCCGCGCAGGACCTCCGCGCCTACACGGCTTGCGAGCGCCGAGTCGGTGACGACGACGCCGTGCGGAGCGGCCACGTCATGCGCGGTCAGCGGATGAGGCCAGGCCGCCGGGACCGATGGCATCGCGGCTTTGCCGGCGTTCAGCGGTTCGCGACTGCAGCCGCAGAGGAGCAGCGAGACGAGGACGAACGAGCGCAGGAAGAATCGGCCCACCATCACGGAGCATTCTCCGCGTCAGCGGCCTGGTTCGCAACCGACACCGTTACACCCATTTCTGTGCAGTCATGGCTGCGCGTTCGGCGATGACCGTCGGCCAACTCGATACCGGCCAATAGCTTCCACTATTGGCCATAGCAGGTACGGCCTTTGCTCTTCTGTATCGCGAGGAGCTATCCCATGCGTTCAACGAAATCGTTCTCGGCGGCCGTGGTCGCGGCGACGATCGCTGCCGCATTTGCATGTTCCGATAGCAAGACGCCGACTGCCCCGACGTCGAATTCGACAGGCGCCAGCGCCACTCCCGCTCCACCCGGGAGCGGCGGCACGTCGAGCACGACGGGCACGCTGTCGATCAGACTGACCGACAGTCCGTTCAGCGACGCGAAAGCGTTGCTCGTGACATTTTCCGACGTGAGCGTGCACATGGCCGATCCCGGCGACTGGAAGACGGTGCCGTTCGCGGCCGGCACGTCTCGCACGTGCGACCTCAAGAAATTGCAGGGTGCGACCGACGTGCTCGGCATTGGTTCGCTCGCGGCGGGGAAGTACACACAGATTCGCTTGAACGTCACGAACGCTGCGATCTACTTCGATAACCCTTCGTCGGCAGGTCCATGCGCGGCAACGATCGCCGCTCCGGCGGGCGCCTCGGCGCCGGTCGAAATTCCGTCGGGCGAGGTGAAGTTGAACAACGAGTTCACGCTCGCCGGCGCGGGCACGACGATCACGCTCGATTTCGACGGCGATCAGTCGGTGCGTCAGACCGGGAGCGGCAACGGGAACGGGAATGGGAACGGCGGTTCGAAGGGCAACACCAAGTACATGATGTCGCCGGTCATCCGCATCGTCAGCGTCCAATAATTCGTGACAAATAACTTCACATAGCAGAGTACAACGTGTAAGCGTCGAAGTATTCTTCATTTGGACTTCGAGCGGCCCGAGGCAGGCCGCCTCTCGGGCTTTCCTGTTGCGAGCGTTGGTTCGAGCAGCACGCCGTTGTGCGACACCGAAACATCGGTGCATTGACTGCGGTTGAAGCAGCAGGCCGCCCGCTTTCCTGACTGCAGTTTCGAAAGCGTCTTTTGTATCCGAATCGCGCGCGTGTCGGGGTTTCTGGTCGAGCCTATCCAGCGAATCCAATCCCAGCGCGCCAGCGGCGTGATATCCATCCACATTTCCCGCGTCCGCGGGTCGGCCGCGAGTGCTCGTGCCAAATCCGTGGGCACCTTGGGTTCCGGCCACACAGCGAGCGGCTCCAGCGCAACGGATACAGATTCGCCCACTGCTGTTCTGGCGGCCTTGAGTAGCGTGTTGCCGACGCTGAACCAGTGGCCTCCCATTCCGTCAGGCTCCAGCGGTGCCTGAAAAGGCTGGCCGTTGAACGTGCCTTCCACCATGTTCATTCCTCGCGACCCGAGCTTGCTGCTGGCCGCCGCCGGCAGTCTGAGAATCGGTTGCGTGCCGATGACTGTCAATCTGGCTTGGAAGGTGATTTTCGGCATCAGCGGATCTCACGTTCGAAGGGCGCCAGTGGCGATCGTTCGCAGCCGCACGTCAGCAGCGTCGTCGCTGCCACCAGCAGCGCGCTCGGTGGGACTTGCGCCATCGCGTCTAATATACGTGGCGGTGCCATGCCGTGGGAGGTGCGGCATACGGTCTTTCGCCGCAGCAGACAGCAGTCTCGAGGGACGCCAATGAGAATCCTGTTGATCGCGACGGTCATCGCCGGTGCAACCCTGAACGTCTCGGGTCAGCAGCCGGGGCCGAATTCGGGCAAGTTTCCG
>DASSGK010000082.1:0-9755 GCA_035693505.1 Vicinamibacterales bacterium | reverse complement strand
CGCCCATGTCGTGGACGCCGTTCATGGCCGTTCTCCCGCGGGCGTCAGATCGACTTTCGCGGTGCCGATCATGGAATCGCGGGTGACCAGGGCGGCCAGCGCCTCTTCGGTCATGCGCTCACTCCCAGCCGGCCGCTCCGGCAGGACGATATAGCGGATCTCGGCGGTGCTGTCCCACACCCGGATCTCCACATCGTCGGCCAGCTCGAGACCGAACTCGCGCAGGACGCCGCGCGGATCGATGACGGCACGGGACCGATACGGAGCCGATTTGTACCAGACCGGCGGCAAACCGAGCATCGGCCACGGATAGCAGGAGCACAAGGTGCAGACGACCATGTTGTGCACCTTGGGTCCGTTCTCGAGCACGACCATGTCTTCGCCCTGATAGCTGGCGAAGCCGATTTCGGCAATCGCGGCGGTGGCATTCTGCAACAGGCGGGCCTTGTAGGCGGGATCGACCCAGGCGCGCGCAACCACGCGTGCGCCGTTGCGAGGACCGACCTTGGTCTCGAACGTGTCGACGATGACGTCGAGGGCCGCGCGGTCGACGAGCCCCTTGTCGACGAGCAGCGATTCGAGGGCCTTGACGCGGAGCGTCGGATCCGACGGCACGATCTGGTGATCGTGATCCTGGGCGCCTCCCGCACTGCCGGTGGCGCCCGATTCTGAGACGAAGGCGGCGGCCGCAGCCCCCTTCAGGAACTCGCGCCGATCGACTGTCTTGTCCTCGTTGTCCGCCATCATTTCCCTCGAGCACTCAGCTTACTGCGAAGGCCGGGCGGCGCGCCGGCCGGATTGATCGTCCCGCGTGTCCCAGTCGTAGAAATTGAACGCCTGGCTCGCCAGCTCGGAGGGCGGAGGCAGAAATCGATCGGCGCCGATCATCATCTCGACATAGTCGAAGAGCAGGATCACCTGTTCGGGCGTGTTCACCGAGTGGAACCAGACCGCCCGTCCATCGAACATCAGGCTCGCGACATTGGCCAGCGCGCAGGGACCGAGGCAGCCGGCTTTCGTCAGGTGGACGACTTTTCTCAGCTTGCGCCGCAGCCACTCGCTCTTGTACGTGTCGGTCGGCACCGCCGGGAAACCGCGGTCCGTCCGGCCGCAGCAGCACGCGTTGAAACAATACGAGAGGTGCGCTCTGCGCTGCACGACTTCGACCGCGCGTCCGTCGGGACGAACCACGAGCTGGCGGAACATGGATGGCCCGAGTTCCACGGGACTTCCGTGCGGCGTGTGAAGATATGCGTCCTCCCAGGCATCCTTTCGCGCAGAGAGCGAGCGTGCGTCCGCGAGACCTTTCGCGATCACGAGACGTTCCAGCGCCGCGAGCCAGTGATGGTAGTACCTGGTGCCGTCGAGGTCCGGTTCGCCGCGCAGCGTCGCGTCGTTCAACTCGGACGCCAGTGCGGCGGCCCATTCCTTCCAGGTAAAGTGCCCCTTCTCGGATAGCTTCACGGCGAGCGCGAACGCCTGCGCCTGCCACGGCTCGGCGAAGACCGGTCCGTCCTGATCGCGAGGGAGGCGCGGCAGGTTTGCCAGACGCTCGTGGTCGACTCGTGTGTGCCCGCTCAATTGTCTAGTCCTCCAGCCCGAAGTCTGGCGCGATCGGGGACCAATCGGTGCGACCGGCGCTGCAGTCGTCATTCTCTCAGGCACGACGGACGGGGTCGAGAGCCGGGCCGCTTGACAGAACCGGATTAAGTGCATATACACTTAATGACGATATGGACGACCACCTGAAGCGAGCGACCGCGGAGGTACACGAGACCTGCCTGGGAATGGCGCTGCGGCAGGCCTCGCGCGCGATGACCCAGCGCTACGACTCTGCGTTTTCTGTCGCCGGCATCCGTTCGACGCAGTTCAGCCTGCTCGTCGCGCTTGGACAAGCGCCTTCGGTTCCGCTCTCTCGGCTCGCCGAGGCGCTGGTCATGGATCGCACGACGCTCACGCGGAATCTTGCGCCCCTGGTTCGCCGCGGCCTCGCGGCAGAATCGGGAGCCAGGGACAAGCGCGTGCGCTCGTATACGCTGACCGCGCGCGGTCAACAGCTCCTCGCACGCGCGCTGCCCGAGTGGAAAAGCGCACACGCACGAATTCTGCGTACGCTGTCCAAAGAAGACGCCGAAGAACTGCGCCGCATCCTTCGCCTCGTCGTCATCGCCGCACAGAACGACTAACCCGATGATTGCAGGACCCGGAGTCAGAGTTTTACCCAAAAACGTGCATATACACACAAAGGAGAAGCCATGAGACGATTCGCTCTTTTGCTCGCTTCACTCGCCTTTACCGCCTGCGGTACGACGTCGGCCAGGGAGCTTCCCGCCGCTCAGCCCCGGCCGCTCGAAGCGCTGCTCGACGTCGCCGCCTACCCCAACTCCGAGCCTCTCGTCGTGATGTCGACCCTGCAACAGCTGCTGGCCTCCCATCAGGAATGGCGGGGCTACGAGTTCTTCGGCCGCCTGGCGCGTGAGCAGCCGGATCGGCGCGCGTTCTTCCTCGGCCTGCAGGCAGTACTGCAGGCGCGCGTCGCGAAAGAGGTTCCTCTGCTGAAGCGCGTGGCCTGGGTCGAAGACGCGATCGGAAAGCTCGATGCGGCGGCCGCCGCGGATTCGTTGCTCGGCCGCTACGCGCGAGGCTCGGTGTTCGCGGAACTGCCCGAACGTTTCAAGAAGACACGCGTCGCCGTCGACGACCTCGAGGCGTGTGTGACGCATCGCGCCGAGTTTCCCGTGAACCTGGATCGGGCCGTCTACCGCGCGCTCGCCGTGGCGTATCGCAAGCTCGGAGACGACGCGCGCTCGCGCGACATGCTCGCGCGATCCGGTTTCAGTTCGCTCGAAGGCGAGAACGTGCCGCTCGTGCTCAGCGACTTCTCGGTCGATCCGAAGCGCGGCTTCCGTTTCAGCGAGAAGCGCCTGGTGCGCGAGGCGGAGGGCGTCTACGTGGCCGAGGGCTACGACTTCGGCAACCTGTCGTTCATCGTCGGACAGGACTCGGTCGTCGCGATCGACGCAGGCACCACTGAGCCGAGCGCGCGCGAAGCTGTGGCCGCTCTACGCACCGTCACCCAGGCACCGATCAAGTACGTGATTCTGACGCACGGTCATTGGGATCACGTGGGCGGCCTTGCGGCCGTTCGCGAGCCTGGCAGCACGGTGATCGCCCAGGCCAACTTCCCCACCGAGCTCGCGCGCAGCCGACAGTACCGCCCGCCATTTCAGGATTTCTTCGGCACGGAGGCGCGGACGCTCGACGTCACGCCGGATCATCTGATCTCGAAACCGGAAACGCTGCGAGCCGCTGGCATCGAGCTCGAGCTGATCCCGGGCAAGAGCGGTGAGACCGACGATGCGCTGTTTGTGCGCGACGTGAACCACGACATCCTGTTCGTCGGCGACGCGTTCATGCCCTACAGCGGCGCGCCGTTCGTGGCCGAGGGTTCGGCCGAGGGCTATCTCGGCGCCGTCACGCAAGTCCTCGAGCTGCACCCGCGCCGGCTGGTCCACGGCCACCCGCCGCTGACCGCGGTGTTCACGATCGACGCGATGCAGGGACTCCGCACCGCGCTTGGTGCGCTCTACGACCGCAGCGTCGATGCGGCGCGGGCGGCTCGCCCGATCGCCGAGCTCCTGCACGACAATTTCGTTCCACCGTCCCTTCGGGACACGCCCAGGGCTGTCTTGCCGTATCTCATTACGCGGGACACGTTCGTTCAGCGTTTGTACGCCGAGCACGCCGGATACTGGCAGTCGAATGGTGAAGGCGTGGAGAGCTTCACGCGGGCTGAATGGGCGCTCGCGCTCGACGAGCTCGGCGGCAAGAGCGAGGACGCTTTCAGGCGAACCGCCGATCGCCTCGAGGAGCGCGGCGACGCGGCGCTGGCATTCCGCATTGCCGAACTCGGCCTTGCCCGATATCCAAACAGTGCCGCGCTGCGAAGCAGCCGCACGCGGGCGCTCACCACGCTGGTTCAGATCAATTCGCAGATGAATCCGTTCCGGTTCATCGTCTATTCCGAATTTTCTGGTGGAACGCTCGCGCCTGTCTCGCCGGGTCGATGAACGCGCGACTGCCTTGCTGAAACGATCGGAAGTATCAGGGCCGTTCTTGCGCGCCGGCTCAAAAAGAAAACGGGCCGCCGGATTCAACCGGCGGCCCGTGCAGAAGAAACGCGTCAGGCGCGAGTGTTACTGGAGCGGCGTCGTCGCGGCGGCGACCAGGGCCGCGGTGTAGGGCACGTTGCCGCTGCCCGCGGTGTTCTGGAAAATCGTCCCGCGCTGATCGGTGCCGAACGACCGGCCGCCCGTCGAGCCCGGGGTCAGCGGATGCGCCTCGCCGAAGTAGGACGCCACCGAGTCGGCGCTCGACACGTTGCAGGTATTGGCCGCCAGCGTCACCGTGGTCCCGACCGTACCGGCGCCGATGTTGACGAGGAAGCCGCTCTTGGTCACGCCGTTCGCGCTCAGGTCAGGGCTGATGAAGCCCGCGGTGCTGCCCGTCGGCGGCTTCACGAGGTCGGCCAGCGTCGTGGCATAGCCACCGTTGGCGCAGCTCGAGGAGTACGTCGACTGACCGCTGTTGATCGCGCGGAGCGATCCGATGGCCGACGCCTCGTTGCCCGACATACGCGCGCGGAGCAGACCGGGCACGGCGATCGCCGCGATGATCCCGATGATGGCGACGACGATCAGCAGTTCGATCAGTGTGAAACCCTTGGCGTTACGCATCTTCATGTTCGTCTCTTCCTTTTGAGCTGCAAAACAATCTTTGTTGTTTAGTCCGTTATGGACGTGTATGGTCGTCTTTGGAGCAACCCAAATGCCATGGCCGCTTCGACGGTGTCGTCTGATAAACCGTATGAATAGCGAGACTTACAAATTGCGTCGGCGTCGAGGGCACTGACAAAACGTGGCTTTGGACAAAGTTTGTCCAAAGTAGGCGGTCGCAGCCGCGAGTCCGGCGTGTTGATCTGTGAAGACGGGAGATTGGCCGTCTAGGCTTTCGGCTGGTGAAGCTGGATCAGGTTTCCGCACGTATCAGCGAACACGGCGATGACGACCGGCCCGACGTCGGTCGGCTCCTGTACAAAGGCCACACCGGACTTCTTCAAGCGCGCGCACTCGGATCTGATGTCAATCGACTCGAATGACGTCAGCGGAATCTTCTGATCGAACATCGCTTTCTGGAAGGCCTTAGCCGCGGGGTTGGCGTTCGGCTCGAGTGCCAGTTCGAGATCGTCCGGCCCTTCCGGAGACACCACGGTAATCCACCGGTACTCGCCTGCCGGGATGTCGAACTTCTTCTTGAAACCCAGCACGTCCGTGTAGAACTTCAGCGCTGTGTCCTGGTTGTCCACCATCACGCTCGTCAGTTTGATCCTCATCGGCGCCTCCTCGCGGCTCGCAGCCTTGTACCACCGGTGGGGCACCCGATGCTTCTCGGAAATTGCGGAACGCGCCGGGAGGGAGACATGCCAGTAAGCCATAACAACCCGGCGTCAACGCACGCGCACGCGCGTCCGGTACGGCGTATACGCGTTGCAGCCGTCGCCGGTACGACGTCGGAGAGACACCGACGCGCTCAGAGAACAACGCGCTGAAGCTGCCGAGGCTCGAGAAGCCCACGTCAAGGCACACGTCGGTCACCGAATGGTGATCGGCGGCGAGGAGAACCTTGGCGCGCTCGATACGCAGCTGCGTGCGGAACCTGTGCGGTGTCGTTCCAAAGACGGCCTCGAACTGGCGAATGAACTGGAACGGAGACAGCTGGCACGAGAGCGCGACTTCACGGACCGATGGCGCGTCCTCGTGAAGCTCAGCCAACAGATCG
The DNA here is from genome assembly GCA_035693505.1 of Vicinamibacterales bacterium. Classification (GTDB taxonomy): domain Bacteria; phylum Acidobacteriota; class Vicinamibacteria; order Vicinamibacterales; family CAVVIG01; genus CAVQFC01. Next base: position 3,917 of record DASSGK010000082.1, on the reverse strand, counting down.
CGTGCGTGGCACAGACGTCGAAGGAAGAGATCGGTGAACAACATCCTCGCTGGTGACCATAACATCCTGGGCCTCGCGAAGGCGAGGCGACAAAATGACCCGGGCAACGCCGGGTTGTGCTGGCAAACCGCCATCTGCAAGGACTACTGTGGTTGGGTCCGCAAGCGCAGGCGATGAAGGAGGGGCCGATGGCGACGTTCACGACGAAGGACAGCACGCAATTGTTCTACAAGGATTGGGGGACCGGCCGGCCGCTGTTCTTCCACCACGGCTGGCCGCTGTCGGCCGACGATTGGGATGCGCAGATGATGTTCTTCCTCGAGAAGGGCTTCCGGGTCATCGCGCACGATCGGCGGGGCCACGGCCGCTCGACGCAGACCGTGACGGGCAACGAGATGGACACCTACGCCGCGGATGTGCGTGAACTGGTCGAGCATCTCGATCTGCGCGACGCGGTTCACATCGGCCATTCAACCGGCGGCGGTGAAGTCGCGCGCTACGTCGCGCGACACGGCAAGGGACGCGTGGCGAAGGCGGTGCTGGTGGGCGCGGTGCCTCCGGTCATGCTGAAGTCCGAGAAGAACCCCGGCGGCCTGCCGATCGAGGTATTCGATCAGATCCGCGAAGGCACGGCCAAACATCGATCGCAGTTCTACCAGGACCTCACGATTCCGTTCTACGGGTACAACCGGCCGGGCGCGACGGTCTCGCAGGGCGTTCGTGACAACTGGTGGCGGCAGGGCATGATGGGCGGCATCAAGGCGCAGTACGACTGCATCAAGGCCTTTTCGGAAACCGACTTCACAGACGATTTGAAGAACATCGACGTCCCGACGCTGGTCATGCACGGCGAGGACGATCAGATCGTGCCTTTCGCCGATTCAGGGCCCCTCTCGGCGAAGCTGCTGAAGCAGTCGGCGACGAAGTTCTATCCTGGATTTCCGCACGGGATGCCGACGACGCAGGCCGACCAGATCAACGCGGACCTGCTCGCCTTCATCACGGGCTAGAGGCGCGGCTATTTCAATTCATCGTGCGCGTATCCGCCGGCCGCCATCCGCTTGCCGCCTTGTCTGTGCGCTTCCCCGGACATCGCATGTACACCGGTGGCGTCGATCCAGCGGTTGTAGAAATTGAACAGCGCACAGACGGTGATCGCAAAGAACAGCGCGTCATCGGTCCATCCTGCTGAGCGCGCGTCGGCGACGTCCGCCGCCGAAATGTCCGGCGAGCTGAGATTCACCTTGTCGATGAATCGAAAGAGCGCCTTGTGCCGTTCGTCGAACGGCGACGATTCGACGTCGGCCAGCACCGACGCGACGAGCGAAGGATCCGCGAGCAGCTCCGCCGCAACTGCGGCGTGTGACTCGATTCAAAACGGGCACCGGTTACGGCGCGAGGTGTACGCGGCGATCAGCTCGCGCAACCCGGGGCTGAGCGGTGCGGGGCCGCGGAGAATCTCCTGTGTGAACCGCGCCAGATGATCGGTCGCGGACGGCAGATACGCAAAGAGATGCCAGATCTGCGGGTACTCGACGCCTTCCTGCTGCTTCTGCGCGATCGCTGACGCGTACCATCCGCTCTTCGGAGTCTGTTCAACATCTGGAAGGAACATCGGGTCCACGGGCTGACCTCCTGACCGTCGCATTATGTGTGGGTTTCGCCGGTCCTGAGCAAATCTTTAACATCGCTGAATATACTCAACGCATGCCGATCCGCCGACCGCGCGGATGTCTCACGAATCTCCTCGGGCTCGTGGTCCTGCTCGCAGCCGTGGTCTACACGGTTGCCGGCATCACGAGTCCCTGGGCGTTTCACATCGGCGGGCGCTGGACACCCCTCCTGTATTGGCAGGGCCGCGGCAAGCTGGTGACGAAGACCGGCGCCTATCCTCTGTACGTGCTCTTTTACCCGTCCTCCAGCATGTCCCGCCTTCATGTCGACGGTCTGCAACCCACCGGAGGATTGCAGGGGACGGCCTCGCTCTGCACATCGCAGGGAACGACTCAGTCCCTGAAGCTGTCGGGGACGATCTTTGGCGGCTGGCGGAGCACCGAGGGAGCCCTGATGTCGTTTCGCCTGCTCGACTGGAAGATTGTGGACATCGGGCAGCATCGTGGGTACTTCGACCTCGCCGGCCATTGGAAAGGCACGGACCTCGTCATGGACGACCGCGGCGCGTTCGCGTCGAGACTCCAGTCAGGCCTCAGGATCGAACAGGCGTCGGTGACCTTCACATGGAGCAGCTATTCTGATTTCGAGAACGCCTGCGCAATGGAGAAGAACTTCTCGCGCCCTTGATCGTACGCGCGTCCTCGCCGCGCTCCTCCTAGCGGCGAGCATCGGAGCGGCGGCGTGCGGCCGACAGACGGTCCAGACCGTTCCGGCGCAGACGGTAGACACGCTGACGTTCGTCGTTGGCGATCAGTCGCTGTGGCCGCGGCGCGGCACGCAGTTTCAGGATCAGATCGTCGATCGTGTCCGACGCGAAGTCTGCTGGGTCAAGTATCGCGATGCGAGGAAGTTCGAATGCTGGCGATGGGACGATCAGTGGATCTACCACGAGGTCGACCACGCGCTCGACGGCGACTCGACGGGGCGATCGTACCGATTCTCGGACGGCCGCTGGCTGCCCCGTCGTCTCTCGGGTGTGTGGACGCTCGATCTCCGGCGGAACCGCGCGATCGATCTCGCGCCTGACTGCCGGGAACAGAGCCGTCCGTTTCCGTACCGGATGCGCGCGCACATCGATCCCGCGCGCGATCTCGGCGGTTCCCTCGGGAGCCGGCCGACGCTCGTGCTGGAGTACCAGCCGTACGCACCCGATCAACCGCCCTCGTCCGAGACGGTCGAGCGGTTCTCGTTCGCGGAAGGCGCCGGCTGGTACGCCTGGGAGAGCATTCGAGGGTCCGCAAGGTTCGACGTGCTCGGCGGACCGATCATGACGCGCGGGAGCTGGTGCGGCGACTCCCCAGCCTCGGTCGCGAGGCTCTTTTCGTACTAGCCGGCCGTCCAACGGTTATTCATCCGACACTGCCGGCTCCGATGCCGGATCGCCAATCGGCGATGGAAACCCTCCTGGAGATGCGGCGACGAGAGCGGCGAAGACGCTCAGGACGAGCGCGGGCACCGCGACGATCAATGCAAACGCGACGTACCTCTTGAAGACGAAGAAGACAAAGCCGCCGAGTATGAAGAAGAGCGCTGCCAGGGTTACCCAGAAGACGCAGAAGGCAGCGGCCACGAGGAAAACGAGCCCCACCCACGACCAGTGCGCCCGTTTTGCTGGCGACGTCAGGCTCGCACTCATCAAGATCGAGCGGTGCTGGTCAGCAGTGCCAATAGCTGTTCAAGAAGCGCTCGTACAGCTTCTTTCCGTGCCGGACCAGCGCGCTGGTCGCAAGGTCGCCGCGCACGACAAGGGGTGCGCTGATCAACAGCTCACGATCGGATCGGCGGCGGATATGCTTCGCGAGCGCACGATCGCGCGGCAGCGCCGGCAGCATCTTCACCAGGCCGGCCACTGCCCGCAGGTACGTCCATGCGTGCCCCCTGGCCGCCAGCACGATGAATTGAAGCGGCTCATAGATCAGCAGCGGCGGGATCAGACCCACGATCGTGCGCAGCTGATAGTTCTTCAAAAATGAAGTGCCATCGATTGCGAATCTGGTAGTAGAACAGCCACGTACCGCGCGGACGGCTCTGGTGCTCCACGACCGCCTGCGGCACCTCCCAGATGCGATAGCCCGCCATCTTGATGCGATGCGTGAAGTCGTCGACGAAGCGGAGCTGATTGCCGTGGGGGGCGGGCGCTCCTTGATCGTGATTCGGCGCGACATCTTTCAAGACCTGCCCGGCGTAAATCTCATCCCGCTGGATGGTGAGCGCGCGTTCCTGGCGCTCCAGCCAGGGCGTGG
>DASSGK010000081.1:0-3931 GCA_035693505.1 Vicinamibacterales bacterium | reverse complement strand
TGCCGCCGAAATTGCCGCAGCCGAGTCCCAGACGCGACACGCGAAGGCCGGTCGATCCCAACCGACGATAGTCCATAGAACGTAGAGCCTACCCGATGTAGCATGGCCCGCTCACGGAGAACGAATCATGCGCTGGCTGCTGATCCTCACGTTGTTCGCGGCGACGACTCCGGTCCTCGAGAATGCGCGCGTGCGCGCGTACCGGAGCGCGGACGGCTCGCTCGACGGTGTGGCTCACGGTCCGGGCGTCGTCATCTCGATCGCGGACGCGCCCGGCGAGAAAGCGGGTACCGCTGTCTGGATGGAAGACGCCGCGGTCCGGCCGTCCGCCGCGTCCTCGCGCGGTTCGATCGTCATCGTGCAGCCGCTTCGAGCCGCGGGCGCGAAGACCGCTCCGCCGCCGGATGCCTCGAAGCCGGGCGACGCGCCGTTCACGGGGATGAGCTTCAATCCGATCTTCGAGAACGATCGTGTCTCGGTCATACGGGCCCGCATGGAAGTCGGAGCGCGCGAAGGCTTCCACACGCACGCGTCGGACACGATCGTGGTGCACCTGTCGGGCGGCGAAATCGAGGACACGGCCAACGGCAAGACGGTGGTGAATCGCTGGAAGCGCGGCGACGTCGAATTCGAATCGCTCGGGTCGAGCCACTCCGCGCGCAACGCCGGCGGTGCCGTCGACGTGGTGCTGGTTGTGCTCAAGCCGTAGTCGTGCACTTCGGATGCTGAACCAGACCGTGTCCTCGTCGCCCTCCCGCGGCCTGATCCGCATTCTCGGCGTCGGCTTCGGTCTCGCCGTCATCGTCGGCAGCACGCTCGGAATCGGCATCCTGAGAACGCCCGGCCTTGTCGCCGGCCAGCTTCCCAACTGCACGGCGATCCTGGCCGTGTGGATCGTCGGCGGTCTCTATACGCTCGTCGGCGCCATCTGTTTTGCCGAGTTGGGAACCATGCTGCCCGAAGCGGGCGGCTACTACGTCTACGCCCGCCGCGCCTTCGGCAACGTGATCGGCTTCGCCGTGGGATGGACCGACTGGATCACCTACTGCGCCGTCCTCGGGTATGTATCGATTGCGATCGGCGAATTCGTCCCGTTGCTGCTGCCGTCGCTGAGCGGACACGAGCGTGCCATCGCCATTCTCTCGCTGGCCGCGCTCGCGGCGCTGCAGCTCGCGGGACTGCGCGTCAGCAGCCGGTTTCAGGAGATCACGACCGTCGTCAAATGCGGCGCGTTCCTGACGGTTGTCGTGGCCGCCATGGTGTTCGCTCCTAATCTTCCCGCCGCGTCCGCAGCCGCGGCGCACCCGCCGTCGCTCTCCGGGCTGATCACCGCGCTTCAATCCGTGGTGATCACGTATGGCGGATGGCAGAGCGCGCTGTATTTCTCCGAGGAAGATCGCAACCCGGACCGCAACCTTCCGCGCGCCATGATCGGCGGCGTTGCGGCCGTGATCGTCGTGTACCTGCTCGTAAACGTCGCATTGCTCGCGGTGCTGCCGATCGGCGATCTGGCGCGATCGACGTTGCCGGCCGCCGATGCGGCGCAGATTCTCCTCGGCGAGCGCGGCCGCGTCGTCATCACCATCCTCTCGATCGTGTCGCTCCCGCCGATGCTCAACGCGATCCTGATGATCGGGACGCGCATCCTGTTCGCGATGGGACGGGACGGGTTGCTGTCGCGCCGGGCTGCCTCGGTGACCGAGGGCGGAACGCCCGCGACGGCGATGCTGGCGACGACCGTCGTCGCTCTCGCGCTGATCGCCACGGGGACGTTTCAGCGTCTCGTCGCGGTTGTCGCCTTCTTCCTCGCCGGCAACTACGTCGTCTGCTGCCTCGCGTTGATCGTGCTGCGCCGGCGAGAGCCGGACCGCCCGCGGACGTTTCGCGCCTGGGGCTATCCGTGGTCTGCCGGCCTCGTGCTCGTGGGCGCGGCGGCGTTCCTGATCGGCGCCGCCATCGGCGACTCCGTCAACGCGGCCGGCGCGATTGCGCTGCTTGCGCTCGGATTGGCGATCCGTCCATTGACGGCGCGTGGACAGCAGAGCGTCGCAGTCGACAGCTGAGCTGCGGGGCATCCGCCGCGACTCGGGACCCACACTATACTTTTGGAAACATGGATCGCCGGGTTTCGATTGCAGCCGCACTGGCAGTGCTGACGTTGTTCATCGTCGTCAGCGTCAGCGCCAGCGCGCAGACGCAGATCAAGCTGCCGAAGAACAAGTACACGCCGGAGCAGGACGTCGAGCTCGGGCGCAAGGCGGCCGCCGAAGTGCGCCAGACGTACCCCATCATCAAGGACGATGCGATCAGCGTGTATCTGTCGAAGCTGGGCAATCGCCTTGTCGCCGTGGCCCCGCCCGACCTGAATCAGAAGGTCTACGAGTATTCGTTCACGCCGGTGAATCTGAAAGAGATCAACGCGTTCGCGTTGCCGGGCGGGCCGATGTTCGTCCAGCGCGGCATGTTCGACGCCGCAGCCAGCGAAGGCGAAGTCGTCGGCGTCATGGCGCACGAGCTCTCGCACGTGCTTCTTCGCCACGGCACGGCGAACGCGACGAAAGCCGAGAATCCGTGGCTGCAGATTGGCCAGATCGCCGGCGTGCTCGGCGGAGCGGTCGTCGGCGGCGCTGCCGGATCGGCGATCGCCCAAGGGAGTCAGTTGGGGCTCGGTTCAATGCTCCTCCGATACAGCCGCGAGTTCGAGAAGCAGGCGGACATCCTGGGTTCGCAGCTGATGGCAAGAGCCGGCTACGACCCCCGCGCGCTGGCGCACATGTTCGAGACGATTTCGGCGGAGTCGAAGGGCAGTCGGGATCCGGAGTGGCTGAGCAGCCACCCCGATCCCGGCAATCGGACGGCGTACATCACCAAGGAAGCTGAATCGCTCGCGCTCGGACCGGCCGCGGACACGAGCGGCTTCGACACGATCAAAACCAAATTCGCGGCGCTGCCTGCGCCGGTGAAACCCAACGCGCGCACCGCAAACGCTGCGAACGGCGCCGCCGGGGTCGGTACGCCGGGAGAGCCGGTAGCCGCGCCCTCCGGCCAATACCGCAACGTGAACGGCGGCGTATTCCAGGCGAGCGTGCCAGGCGAATGGACGGCGTTGAAAGGGAACCGGTCCATCAGGTTCGTGCCGCAGAACGGCTACGGTGAGCTCAAAGGGCAGACCGTCTTTACGCACGGCGTCGAGTTCGGGCTGGTGCGCCCCTCATCCCGCGATTTGCGCGAGGCGACAAACCTCTGGCTGAACGGCGTTCATGAAACCAATCCCGAGCTGCGGAAGACCAGCGAACAGCGGACGTTCCAGATTTCGCAGCGGTCCGCGATCGAAACACCGCTCGCCAATACGTCTCCGCTAGGCGGCGTCGAGGTGATCAACGTCTACACGACGTTTCTCGTCGACGGCTCGCTCTTCTATTTCTTCACCGTCGCACCCGAAGCGGACGCGCAGAAGCTGCAGCCCGCGTTCCGGCAGATCGAGCAATCGATTCGTCTGACCGACGCGCGCTGATCCTCATCTGTATCGATCGCTGACTCGACGACATCGGTAAAGGGAGCGGTTCGCAGAAAACGCTCGGCGGCGTCTGTCTATCTGTTTTGAAAATGCAACGAAGGCACGCACGCCTTCACTACACATCCATGGGAGGACTGCTCTGCAGCGGCGCGTCAAACTGTGACGTACCGAGGCAGGCGACGGCCGGGGGAGATTGACCATGGTGAAGCCAAAAGTGTTCATCGGTTCGTCCAAAGCCAGCGTCGAGGTTGCACACGCGATGGCCGACGTGCTCGAGGAGTCGGCGGAAGTCACGGTGTGGGACGAGGACGTGTTCCGCCTCAGCACCGGCTTTCTCCAGGATCTGTTCGCTGCTCCGAATCAATACGACTTCGCCGTAATGGTCTGGGCGCCGGATGATGTGACCGGGAGCAA
>DASSGK010000080.1:0-29562 GCA_035693505.1 Vicinamibacterales bacterium | reverse complement strand
AACGCGCGTGGAGACGTCACTGCGCGTCCAGGCTATTTCGTGGGTGCGCCGCCGTCTGCTGTGCGCTGAGTTCTTGGCGTCAGCGCGATGGATGTCCTTATGCTGGTGCAATCGCCGCGCGACTTTTGTGACGTGCGCTGCTCGCCTCAATGAGACAAGGGATCGCGGAGACAGAGATGGAGCGGTAGCAGTGCGGCCAGGGCGCGTGCGGCTCGACGTGCGCGGCCTGCGGCGTCGATGCGTAGGTGGGGCGCAAAGAAAACGAAACGCGGCCGCGCATCCATCGACGTCCGTGATCGATCTCGTGCCGCGTACGGAGTTCTTTGGGGCGAGCAATTGACCTCAAAGGCCGAGAATTGTTTTTCAATGACGGAATCGACAGGATCGCGACTTCAGAATGGTGTGACGCTGAACCTGACCGTGGCCGGGGCTCCGTTGGTCAGATCGCCAGTCTTCACGCCGCGAAACGCATTCTCCGCGGCGGCGCCTTCAGCCGCGGCCTTCGTGACCGCAGACACGAGCGCCTTGTAGGCCGCAGCACTCGTGACGGTGACCTTCAGTTCGATGAGGCCGTCCGACGCGATCGCATTGACCGAGTTGCCACCGGTCAGATTTGTGATCTGGTAACTGCCGGCGGGCAGTGCCTTTTGCATCAGGACGACCGTGCGGGCGGCGGCATGCAGCGCACTGACGCGTCCATAGTTGCCGTAACTGTGGCCACCGGGACCCTGGAACTCGACGCGCAACCCTCCTGGCTGCTGGGCGACGGCGGGCGTGCCGGCCGCGACGACGCCGACGACGAAAGCGAGCAGAAAAATCAGACGCGTCATGATCGGATGCTCCAGGGTCATCGGACGACTTCTCGCGTCCGCTTGCCAATCGGACCGATAGCTGGTTGCACGATGGTGCCATCCGCAGCGTGAAACCCCGACACGATCAACGCCGCGGTGAGGACGCGATGCATCCGCGCCACTTCGGTAGCGGGCGCGCCGCGCGTGCCCCACTCCCAGAACGCATGTCCGCCAGCGCCGGCGGCCGAGGAAGCCAGGGTGAATTGATAGGTCGGGACGCCGGTGTGCGCGGGGACGTTGTCGTTCAAGCTGCCGGAGCCGGTGCCGACCATCGGTGTCTTGATCGCGCCCAACTGGATGCCCGACTGCAGTCCGGCGTGGACCGCCACGTTGTCGACGCTCTCTGCGACGAAGGCCGGGCGCAAACCGAACCACATGAGCTCGAGGCTGACGCCTTCATCGTTACCATCCTTGCGCCCATGCCTGGCGTTTTCGGCGGACGCGCCGGCTTGGAACATCGGCTCGATGGTCGTGCGCATGTCATTGAGCGTTTCTTTGCGAGTGGAACGCATGTCGACTTCGAGCGAGCAACTCGGCACGGCCATGCCCGGAGACGGCGGGGGCTCGCAGCTGGCCCGGCCGACGGTATAGGTCGTGCGGGGTGCGCCGTCGCGCAGGTCCGTCGGCGTCTTGACGTCGGCGATCCTGGCGATCGCCTCCGCCATGGCTGCTGGTGCGCTCGGACCGTCGGGACGCGGCGACGGTGCCTTGAACTTCATCTCGAAACGGTAGCTGCCGACGAAGTTGACGGTCCCACCGCCCTCGAGACCGAAGTTGGCGACGATGTTCAGGGGATTCGAGCCAGTGCCGGCCTTTTGGTCGAAGCCGTAGAGCTGCTTGACGCCCGCGAGGTTGCCCTTGCCCTCCTCGCCGGCGGTGCCGCAAATCCAGATGTCGTAGACGGGCGTGATGTGATGTTTCTTCATCGCGGCCGCGAGGACGAATGCATTGGACGTGCTCGGCATCATGTCGCCGTAACCGGGCACGTAGATCCGCACGCCTCCGCCAGCTTCGGCGTCTTTCGCGTTGACAAAAACCTTACTGGCCGTCGCGTACTTGTCGTTCTCGATCACCCGGCCTCGCGTATCGAACGACAATTCGTCGGGGATCGCGGCCAACTCCTCAGGCGTGGCGACCACCGGTCGTGCGTACGGCTGGAGCTTGATGTGGAGGGATGGGTCACCCGACTTCGGCAGTTCCTCGGGGTTGACAACGTCGATGTGACCTTCGACGAGGACCTTCGGGAACTGACCGTTGTACTGCTGCGCATCAGCGCGACTCGAATACGACCCTTTGATCACGACGCAGGCGTTGTAGACCGGGAGACCATCGACGATGTTGGTGTCGCTGCCGGCGAGGGCTCCGTCCGGGCGCGTCATCACTTCCGCGGGCGAGAATCCCCACTCGTTCACGAGCCGGCGATGAATCTCGGCCGCTTTCAAGAGCTCCTGGCGCGGCGGCGAGGGAATGCGAACAAGTTCGAGGAACTGATTCCATCGTGCCTTGGCGGCGGTATCCGTGCCCTGCTCCTTGATCAGCGCCATGACTTGCGGATCGTTGGCGATTTTCTCCGCGGCAGCGACAACCGATGTCGGGATCGTCGCTAGCGTGCCGGCTTGTGCGGGCAGAGCGTCCTGCGACGCAGAACTCGCGCCGCTTCCTGCGCTACCGAGAAGGGCGGTGGCGAGAAGGATAGTTGCCGATGTGAAAAGCGCGTTCTTCAGGTCAGGCGTTTTCATCTGGTCTCCGAGCGACTATGGAACGAACCAATTCTAGGGCGAGAATGGCCCTTCGATTCGGAACAATTGACGAGAGGGGTAGTGCGCCGCCTTCGCGCGGCTTGCCAACCCGAACTCGCGTCAGTTTTTGGGAGCGCGAGTGATTGCTGTCCTTCGACTCGCCATGCTCGCTGGTGATATTCGAGATAAAGTGGTCAGCCGCACAGGAATCGAAGTGACAGCGAGCCCGATGCGTTCGCCACAATCGGATCAATCCTGATCAGTCGCGCAGTGTTTATCTATCGGTCCGGAGTGGGAACAGGAATCCGGCGATCTTAACCTGTGCATGGCGCACTCAAGAACTCGCCATGCATTTCTTGCGTGCGTCGCGAACTTGGTAGAAGCCACCGCCTCTGCAGGTCGAGCGCATCGAAACGAGCAGTCCTTCGCGGACACGTCGAGCAGATCATCGTCCGTCGGGCTAGTGTCGGATGTGCGCGCGCCAGCGCTGTGTGGACAAGGGCAAGATCCGCCGACAGCCTCATTGATGCGGCGACTGGTTCCCAGGGATGGGACCTGTTGAATTTGGCGCGCCCGGCAGGACTCGAGCCCATTCGCGCCGAGCCGAAGGCGAGACGCGATGTGCCTGAGGGACTGCCTGGCGCAGCTCCTCGCGTTGCGAGAAACGCGCCCGGCAGGACTCGAACCTGCGACCCCCGGCTTAGAAGGCCGGTGCTCTATCCAACTGAGCTACGGGCGCACGTGACGTGATGCACCTGTAGTGTAGCGCGACATCCGCGAACCAACCTGCCTCCGCAGGCGTCACAACTAGTATGGTGACCGTTCGATCCGCAAGGGCGTGTACTCTTGCGTTGGCTATATACGTCCTTGCAGCGCCGTTCGCTCAGGCCGCGTCTTCATCTGACCGTAAACAATCCGTTGTCGCGAAACCGGTCGATCCTGCCGCCGTCCAGGCGGCCGAGGATCAGGAGTCCGAGGAGTCGATTCCGCTGCCCCCCGGCGTGTACCGCGCGGGGGACGGCGTGTCGATGCCGCGCGTCGTCCGACAGGTTCAGGCCAATTACACGTCCGAGGCAATGCACGCACAGATCCACGGCGTCGTTCGCCTCGTGTGCACGGTCGGCGTCGACGGAACGGTCAGCGACGTGCGCATCGTCCGGTCGCTCGACACCCATCACGGGCTGGACGACGAAGCCGTGCGTGCGCTGAAACTGTGGACGTTCGAGCCGGGGGAGAAGGATGGTGTGGCGGTGCCCGTCCGGATCACGATCGAATCGATCTTTTCGATGAGCACCGCGGCGCGGCCGACGAAGACGAGTCGTTGAACCGGTCGAGGATTCAACGACGGACGGAGTGTGGGACCAATCCGGGACGGCGTTTCCCGGAACTGCACTGAAAACGAACCGACGCTACGTCTCCTGAAGCTCCAGGTAAATCGTGTTCAGCCGGTAGTACAGGTTCGCGTCGAAGCCCTTTTCGACGAAGGCGAACACCGGGGCGGATGTCAACGACAGGATCTGGATATTGGCGTTGCGGGTCTCATTCAGCCACGCCAGCAGCCGCCGCTGGTTGATCGTATCCAGCGTGTTGACATCGCTCAGGATAACCGTGCGGGCGTCGTCGAAATACAACGGACCGCCGCTCGCGATGGTGACGACCGGCTCCCTCAACTCGGCGCGGGCCGAGCGAGTGAATGCGGTCAGCGCGTTTCGCGAACCCGTGACGAGCACGTGGGCGCGCGTGCGCAGCAGCGAGCGCCAGTCTTCTGGGGGTTCCACCCGAAAGCCCGGCAGCGCCAATTGCTCCCGCCGGATGATTGCGGAGTCGGTCAGCATAGTCACTCCGGAAAACTAAAGTCAGACGGTACGACGACAAACGGGCCGAGTGTACGCGATCGCAACCAATCTGTACCCCCCGCTCGCAAGATAGTGTGAAACGGCCATCGCGTTTCGACATACCATTCGCGCACGTGCGCAACCTGACAGGTCCGCTGCGTACGACACGTCTGCTCCTGGTGGAACCGGATCCGCTCACGCGCGCCGCTCTCGGCGCCGCCGGCGGTCGTTCTGCGCGTGTCGACGCCTGTTCTTCGTTTCATTCCGCGCGGGCGCGGCTCAATGCGACAGCTTACGATCTGATCGTAACGGCCGCGCGACTAAGGGAATACAACGGTCTCCACCTGGTGTACCTCGCGAGAAACGTGCACCAGCCGACCAACGCGATCGTCTACAACGAGCAGGTCGATCCCGGATATGCCGCGGAAGTCCTGCGGGCACGCGCGTTCTACGAGATCGCCCAGCGCCTGTCGGTCTCGCTCCCGGCGTACATCGACGCGTCGTTGCCGGTGACGGATCGGCGTGCGCCGGCCGTCGCCGATCGCCGCGGCCGCCCACGCGGCGGACGCCGGCAATGGGATCGCCACGTCAGCCAGCTGGTATTCGACGAGACGAGCGATCCGCCGCCGACCGACCACGAAAGCTAGCGATCGCTACTTGACCTGCAGGTTGGTTGGCGCGCTCGGCGGCGCGTACCCAAGCGTGATCACTTCGAAATCCGACGCGGTGAGCGCGGCAAAGGCCGGGTTCAGCACGTCGTTGTTCCAGCGCGTGTCGTACGTGCCGCTGATATACATGTCCGAGCCGTTGTCCGCGACGATCAGCCCGTAGCGCTGCATCGCGCGGAAAATGCGCTGGACCTCCGGCGTGAATGTCGACAGATTCTTGGTCGACTTCAGCCTCAGACGCGCCCCCATCGGCAGCGCGCCCGTCGTCGAGCCTGCGACATGCGACGCCGGATACACAGCGCCGTTCGTAGCGCGGACGGTCACGCGGAACGCGTGCGTGATTTCCGCAGTGCCGAACGCCTCGTCGTAGCGGATGAGCCCCGGGAGAATCGCAAGACCCGCGGCATCCGCGGACGTCCATCCGTTCGGCCGCCGCGCGTTCAATCGAAGATCGAAGAACGCGCCCGAGCCCGCATGCCACTGGCTGCCGTCGTAGAACACGTTGTAGAGCTCGTAGAGGTACTGGTTGTCGCGATCGACGATCAGCAGATGCCGATCTTCGCTGCTCCGGAGATCGACCGAGCCGGGATCGCCGCCTTCAATCCAATGCGCCTGCGAGATGGCTTCGTCGGGGATCGGATAGAACGGGATGCTTGCGCCGGTGGTGTGATTGACCCCGTCGCTCTCATCGGCGTACTGAAACTGGACCGCTCGCTTTGTCAACGTCCCATCGACGACGGCGTACGGGAAACCGTAGACCTGTACGCTGCCGGTCGAGACATTGCCGCCGAAGTCCGGATGCAGCTTGCGCGTCGTGCCGATGAACGAGATGTACGCCGCCGAGGCCGGATCGACCGGCGCCGTCGACACGTCCAGGTTCCACCAGTTGCTCGAGGGAAACAGCGGCGGCAACGGCCCTCCACTCGTGCTCGCCGCGCGCATCCATGCACCGGCGACGACGATGGCCAGAAGGGTCAGTACGAGGGTGCAGCGCCGCGTGTGAGCCACGATGGAGATCGGGGCAAAGCGCGCGCCAGAACGTGCAGCCCGGGAAACCGCGCCAAGCGGTGCAAAACTGCACCCGGAATGCGACGGATTCGGACCTGAGTTGACGAATCCGTCCCGAGGTCAACAGCCCGCGGATACACGCCTGCTGTCCGTCTCAATGCACGCAGGGTGAAGGATTCGCTCAGGCCGTCGTCGCCGCCATCCAGCGCATCCCCTCGCGCGCCACGTCCGGAGGCACTTCATGTCTGCCATCGAACTCCCGGAACGTGACCTCATAACCCATCGACCTCAGCCTTGGGACGATGACGCGGCTGCACTGATCGATGGGAAGGATCGGATCGGCTGTGCCGTGAGAGACGAAGAAACGCGGCCGGCCGTGAACGGCCGCGCTGATGACGAAGCCTGGTGAAAATGCTGCGACGCGGGGAAACAGATCGCCGTTGGCAAGGCCCAGAGACAGCGCGTACGACGCGCCGTCGGAGAACCCGCCGACGATGACGCGCGCGGGGTCGACAGACACCCGCGCGAAGACGTGCTGGAGCGCGCGGTCGATGAACGTGACGTCCTCGCCGAACTCGCCGCGGATCGCGTCCCATGTTGCGCCGCGCGAGTCAGGTGCGAGGACCGCAACGCCCGCCTCGTCGGCGGCCGCGCCCATCCGTCGAAGCATGGTCGCGCCGCTCTGTCCGGCGCCGTGCAGCAGAAGCAACAGCGGCATCGGTCCGGATGGCGGATTGGACGGCAACTGCAGCGTCGCATCCCGTCCGGTCGAGAGGCCCAGAACGCCACTCACGGCCGCAGTGGTCACGCCGGTGCCGGGACGAGATCCGAGCCGGCCGTCTCTGCCCGGGCCCGATTTGCTCTGGGCGGAGCAGGCGCTGCTGAACAGCGACGAGATCAGCGCGCCGCTTGCGGTCATACCGAAGCGACGTCTCGTGACACGTCGATCAACGAAGTCGGACATCATGACGAGCTCGGTCTGCATGTGCGCCAGCTCCAGCATGGGCAGCACGGTGCACGATTGTGTAGTGTAGCAACTCCGCGCAGGGGGAAGCGCCGAGCGCATGTACAATTCTTTTTGAATGCTCATCGACTTCGATCGCATGCTGCGAGCCTACGCCGAACTGACGGTAAGAGTCGGCCTGAATCTCCAGCCGCACCAACGCCTGCTCGTCATAGGTCCGGTGGCCAACGGCGGATGCTCGCTGGAATCGGCGCCGCTCGTCCGTCAGATCACCGCCGCGGCGTACGACGCCGGCGCGCGGCTCGTGGAAACCTTGTGGGGCGATGAGGCGCTGCTCGGTGCGCGCCTGCAGCATGCTCCGCGCGACTCGTTCGACGAGTTCTCCGCGTGGCTGCCGTCGGCGCTCGTCGGGCACGTCGAATCCGGTCACGCCGTGCTCTCGATTTACGCCAACGATCCGGATCAGCTGAAGGGATATCAGCCGGAGCTCGTCGCCGCCGTGCAACAGGCGACGGCGCGCGGCGTCCGTCCGTTTCGCGAGCACATTTCCCGCAATCAGACGAACTGGAGCGTTGTGGCCGCTGCCGCGTCGTCGTGGGCAGCGCGCGTGTATCCCGCGCTGGAGCCCGGTGCACAGGTGCCTGCGCTGTGGAGCGCGATCGAGCGGTTGTGCCGGCTCGATCGTTCCGATCCCGTTGCGGCGTGGGAAGCGCATCTCGCGGAGCTCGCGGCGCGAACGGATCGACTGAACGCGAAACAGTACACGGCACTCCGATACAGCGGTCCTGGCACATCGCTCACGATCGGTCTGCCGGCTGGGCACATCTGGGTCGGCGGGCGATCGACGAGCGTGTCGGGGATCAGGTTCGCGCCGAATCTGCCGACCGAAGAAGTGTTCACGATGCCGCATAAGGATCGCGTTGACGGCACGGTCTGGTCGACGAAGCCGCTCAGTTACGGCGGGACGCTGATCGAAGGATTCAGCCTCACGTTCGAAAAAGGGTGCGTCGTCGACGTGAAGGCCGACAAGGGGGAAGACGTGCTGCGTCGTCTGGTGAAGATGGATGCCGGCGCCGCGCGCCTGGGCGAGCTTGCCCTGGTGCCGCACAATTCGCCCGTCGCCCAGACCGGGGTCCTGTTCTACAACACGCTCTTCGACGAGAATGCCGCCAGTCACGTCGCGCTGGGCGCCGCGTATAAGTTCACGCTTCGTGGCGGCGAGACGATGACAGATGAGGAGTTCGAGGGCGCCGGCGGAAACCGGAGCGCGGCTCACGTCGATTTCATGATCGGTTCGCCGGACCTCGACGTCGACGGAGTGCTGTCAGACGGCAACGTCGAACCGGTCATGCGCCGCGGCGACTGGGTTTAGCTGACCTCAGAGGTTTCGTCTCAGAGGTTTCGTCTCAGAGATTTGGTCTCAGAGGTTTCGTCTCAGAGGTTTCGTCTCAGAGGTTTCGTCTCAGAGATTTGGTCTCAGAGATTTGGTCTCAGAGATTTGGTCTCAGAGATTTGGTCTCAGAGGTTTTTGATTGTGTGGGAGGCCTGATGCGTCGCAGTTTTTTCTTTGTTGTGCTGTTGGCCGTTGGCAGTTTCTGTATCGCTGGTAAGGCGCAGACCCGCCACCGGTTGAACCCGATGATCGACCTCCTCGAGCAGAACAAGCCGATGTTCGGCGTCTACTGGCCCGGCAATCCACAAGGACGCCGCGGAGGACCGCCGCCGGCTGACGCGGTGATGAAGCCCGCATCGGAGTGGGCGAAGGAAGCGCTCGCGTATCGCAACGCTGACTTCCTGTTCAACGGGAGCATGGAAGGCGGCGTCGATCGCGCGATCGGCGGCGTCACCGACTTCGTGAAGGCGACCGCTGACGCCGGCGCGCTGACGAAGACGCCGTTTCCACGTTTCCCCCACCCGCTGATGGTGAAGACACCGAAGATCGCGCCCGACACCGCGACCGCGGTCAAGAACATCAGCCGCGAGCTGAACCTCGGCGTCAGCGGCATCATGTTCGTCGAGACGGAAAGCGCCGAAGAAGTGCGCGCCGGCATCGCGGCGATGCGCTTCAAGTCCAACGGAGGGACGCGCTCCGACGACGTCGGCATGGCGCCGTCGATCTGGGGCATGTCCGAGCAGGAATACAAGAAGAAGGCGGACCTGTGGCCGCTCAATCCCGACGGCGAGCTCGTGAACTGGACGATCGTCGAGAGTAAGGAGGGCCTCGCCCATGTGCGCGAGATCGCGCAGGTGAAGGGCATCGGCGTGCTGTGGCCGGGCGCCGGCACTCTGCGCGGCGTGTTCTCCACCACCAACGCCGCCGGCGAACGCGTGCTCGATCAAGCCGGCTGGGAGAACGCCATCCAGACGGTGCTCGCCGCCTGCAAGGAATTCCACGTCCCCTGCGGCTTCCCGGCGACGCCCGCTGACATCGAAATGCGGATGAAGCAGGGGTTCAGCGTGTTCGTGATGAATTGGGGCGACGCCGGCTTCAAGGCCGTCGATCTGGGCCGCGCCGCGTCAGGACGGTAAGGCGCCGTTCGATTCACGAATCCGCGTCAGGCGCGGTTACTTCCGGCTGAAGGAGAGCCCGAACTGCGATCCCGTGCGGTTGGCGTGAAGATCGAACACCTGCTCGAGATTGAGATAGCAGTTCACGCCCCATGCCTTCACGTATCCGACGCGGTAGTGCGCCGACGTGATGCTCAGCATGAACGTCAACTGATCTTTCATGATCGCCTGCTGTGACAGGCGGTCGAAGGCCGGGTATCGGCCCATCCCGATTTCGACCGCCGGGATGCCGAAGTTCCACCGGCCCCACTCGGCGACGGTGACGTAATACCCGACGCTTCCGTGCGCGATGCCGTTGTCGTATCCTCCCGCGACGCCGAGATGCTGCTTGATGATGAAGAACGTATGGGGGTTGACGTCGACCTTCGGCGCGTTATGCGCGCGCGCCAGCCGCTCCTCTTCGCGGAAGTCGATCAGATCGAAACTCCAGGGTCCGTGGTCGGGGACGATGGCCGGCGGTACGTCGATCGGCGCGGCGGGAAGGCGGTCCTGGGCCAGAGCCGGCGTCACCGACACCAGCAAGCAGACTGTCGTGAGCAGCCAGCGCATATGTCCCCCACTTCGGGACGACGGGTTCCGGATCGAGTCGCGTCGGTAGGAAGGCCGACACTATACAAGATCGCGCCGCATTCCTACCATGGCGTCAACGGCTGACCTTGGTCGCTTTCCCGCAGGAGGACGCATGATTCTCGAGATCGCGCTGGCGGTGACCCTCCACGATATTTCGTGGCTGGCGGGAGAATGGCAAATCGCGTCGGCAGGGCAGTGCGTGGAGGAACAGTGGACCGCTCCGTCGAGCAACATGCTCGTCGGCATGAGCCGCACCGTCGCCGGCGGCCGGACAACGAGCTTCGAATTCATGCGGATCGAAGCGCGTGCCGACGGCATCTTCTACGTGGCGCAGCCCGCCGGGCGCCCGCCCGTCGACTTCAAGCTCGACTCGGAATCGCCGACAGAGCTGATCTTCGTCAATCCGGGACACGCCGATCGCCTGAAGAAGGTGATCTACCGGCGCGAAGCGGACGGACGATTGACCGCCAGAATCGAAGGCGAGAACAACGGCAAGGCGTTCGCCGAGGATTATCCGTACCAGCGCTTCTCGGCCGGTACGGGGACTCGCTGCGGCGCGTCGAAATAGATCGAGCGCCGCCTATCGTCCGCGCGCCTGTTCACCGCGCAGGGTGAGGCACGTGCTCGTCGCCTTCGCGATCAGGCGTCCGCGCTCGTCGGTCACCGAGCATTCGGCGAGCCCCACGGTTTTGCCCTTCTGGACGACGACGCCGTCGGCGATCAAGTGAGCACTTCTCACAGGCCGCAGGAAATTGATCTTCAATTCAAGCGTCGTGAATGTCTCGCCCTCTTCCAGCATCGACCCGTAGGCGAGTCCCATCGCGACGTCCGCGATGTCGCAGAGCACGCCGCCGTGCAGCGTCCCCATCGGATTGTGATGACGCTCGTCGGCGTCGAGGGCGAACCGGGCGCGTCCGTGCTCCACTTCGACGAGCTGAAATCCAATCAGCCTGGCCACCGGGGCCGGCGGCGCGTCGCCGGCGATCATTTTCCGCGCGTTTTCCAGAATCGTGGTCATGGAAGCTGGTACGCTAGCACACGCCCGGGAGCCGCCATGTTCGATCTGGATGAATTCCTTCACTACTTCTCTCGCGTGCGTGACCGTACGCGACGCCTCGCCGCGTGCATTCCGCCGGAGCAGGTGGAATGGACGTACAAGACGGGAGCCTTCACGCTCGGCGATCTCGTGCGGCACATCGCCGTCACCGAGCGGTACATCTGGGCCGAGACCGTGCACAACCGGCAGGTGGCGTATGTCTCACACGGTCGCGAGCTCGCCGACGGCCGCGATGCAATCCTGTCGTTCTTCGATCGCCTGCACGAGGAATCGCTGGCGCAATTTCGTGCGCTCACCCCGGCGATGCTCGAAGGCAAGTGCCTCACGCCGGCCGGCACGCCGCTGACGACATGGAAGTGGTTGAGGATGATGCCCGAGCACGAGATCCACCACCGCGGGCAGCTCTACACCCTGCTCAGCATCCTGAACGTGCCGACGCCGCCTCTCTACGGATTGACTTCAGACGACGTGAAGGCCCGAAGCAAGGGCGTCAATCACGAGGTCTGAAGCCTGCGGCGTCGTTGTTCCTATCGCGGACAGGGTCCCGGTATCGCCTGCACGGTTTGCACGCGGAATTCCAGCGCCGGCGCCGCGGGCGATCCGGGCTGTCCGCTTGCCGTCGATCCCGCAGCAGTGGGAGCGGATGGCGTGAACGTGCCGATCACCTGGACACGTTGTCCGAGCCACGGCGCCATGTCCGTTCCAGACAAGCGATAACCGTTGAGGCCCGACGACACATTGGGCGCTCCGCCGGTGGCCACGCCGCTCGTGCCGGTGACGCTGGTCGGTGTCGTCCCGGTTGTTCCAACGGCGCTCGTCGCTGGCGGCGGGACGGTCTGAGCCGGACTTGCCGGCGGCACCGCCTGCGCTGAACTCGCCGTGGGTGTTGTGGGCGACGGCGCCGGCGTTGCTGTCGGCGGCGGCGCGGTTACTGTCGCTGGAGGCGGTACGGCGGCCGGACTGGCTGCGGGCGGCACAGCGGCCGGACTCGCCGGTGACGGCACCGCGCCGGCGGTTGCAGCTGGCGCCGGCGTCACGCCGGTTGTCGGCGCTGGAACGACGGACGTGGCTCCTCCAGGCTGAGCCGAGCCTGGAATCACCATTGCGTTGCCGAGCGTGAAGCCTGGCGAGCCGCTGCCGACACAACCGGTCATCGTGACTGTCTTGTTCGCTGCATCCGCGCTGGTCTGTGCGAGCGCGGGAGCGGCCATCATCGCTGCGATACCGCAGAGTACGAACGTTTTCATGGCGCCTCCTCGCTCGTTCCCATGTGCAAGGGAGACGCCGTCGCCGTGCGGCTCGGCTGCAGCCTTCGCCCTGCATGGCGTTCGTACGGCGAACGCTTCAGCCGAGCGTCAACATTCACTCGCAGGTGATGCGCACCTGCGACTTGCCATCGTCCATCTCAAAGCACACATCGTCGAGCGACTTGAGGAACTGCTCGAACTCAGGGCCGTTGAGCCTCGACAGGTCGCCGTTGATCGCAGAGAGGTCGAGGTCGATGCCGCGTTCGCGCATGCGGCGGGCCGCTCGCTCGCCGGCGAACGATCCGATGATCGCGCCGAGCCGCATGCCGCCGCGCATCACCGACACCGGGACGCGTATGTTGACGTCCTTCGCCTCGCGCTGATCGTTGGCCGGCTTGTGGATGTTGATGCGGAACCAGTTCGTTTTCGGCCGTGGCGTGTCGTCGGCCGCCGCGGGCTCCGCTTTCGTCTGCGCGCCGCCGAGCGCCTTCAGCAGACGATCGGCTTCGTCGACCGTCATCTTTCCCTGCGCGAGCAGATCGAGAATGCGCCGCGTATCATCCGCGTGTTCGGTAGTCATTTCTTGTCCTCTCTCCGCAGTTGACGGACGACTTCGTCGACGGTCAATTCACCGCGCTCCAGTTGTGTGAGCAGCGCGTCGGTCGACGGCCGATCGGGTTCGGGCTCCGGATCGACTTCGGCGAACGGCAGCAGCGCGCCGATCCGGTTCAAGCGGTTCTTGATGGTGGGGTAGCTGACGCCGAAGAATTTCTCCATCTGCTTGATGGAGCCGTGGCATCGGATGAACGCGGCAACGAAGGTCTGATCTTCCGCGGGAAGCTGCGCGAGCGCCGGGAGCGCGAATCGCCCTTCGATGGCGATGTCCTGGCCGGTCAGGCGAACCCGCTCGACCTCGAACGGGGCGCCCCCGGTCAGGCGGGTCAGCGACAGCCAGTCATGAACCGCGGCCATTGAGGACATTTATGCCTCCACTATTTAATAAAGTCAATACAGAAATTAATTTAATTGAAATTATTGTCGGGTATCTCTTGATTCACGTGATTTACGTCCAGAATTCAAGCATGGCTGGGCTATAACCGCCCCGCGCAGGTCAGCCTTGATGCGATCGCCTAGTTTTTCTTGAGTGTCGGGTGGCCGGCTCGAGGGCGCGACGATCGCGATCGAGAGCGAGAACGCGCGATTCGCGATGCTCGCCGGCGATCCGCAGCCTGCGTGAGAGAGCCGTTGTAGTACGGCGGGTAGATGTCTCGAATCAGGTTTGGAAGCCGCAGCTCGTCTGCATGCTTCTCGTCTAAGTATTTCGTTGGGGGGATCGCGGGCGTCGGCTCCTCGTCGCCAACCGGTTCAGCCCATCCTTCGGCGAGGAAAAGCGCCCCCAGGCTGTTGCCGAGCACGTACTGCCGACCCGGACGGAACCGGTCCAACCTGATTCCATCCACGTCAGAGAGTGGCGGCGTTTGTAGGACCCTGATACGTAGCACTGGCTTCTAAGCCGCCCCCGGGGTCGAACACGCAGCTTTGGTGCCAGCAACAATTGGTCGCGCAAAAAGTTGACGTTCAGGGCGGAAACCCGCCCTGAGCGTCCGATTAATGTCCGGCTACATCGGCGGCAATTCTTCCCAGTAGTCCCAGCTCCACGCGCGTGATCCGCCCCACTCAGGAGGAGGCGCCAGCCAGTCCTGGCCGGCATCGCCGATCGGCGCACCCGGAGGCGCGTCCGGCGTCGCGTGCTGGAACGGGCGGGCGAGATCGAGCGGCCGCTCGAGGAATCGCTTGATGTCCGCCGCCATCAGCTGCCGTTGAGCCGTGTCGAGCTCGGTCTTGTTCACCGCCGTCTTCGCGCGTGCCGCGAGCTTCGACAACTTGTACGACGCGATCGCCCGCACCTGTCCGTTGGGCGACGAGTTCGCCAGCCACATCAGGCGATCGACCAGGACGCGCTCTTCCGCGCGACGGATTGCCGCTTCGTACGGCGTAGCGGTCGGCGCATCCCACGTCGCGGCCGTGAGCCGATCGATGACGTCCTCCAGCCCCGGCATCTGAGGATTCACCGCGTGCTGCGCCACCATCCGCGCCGCGCGATCGAGCTGCAGCGTGAAGCCGATCGTCACGTCGGCGGCCACCGTCGCCGGACTCAGCGGATCGAACGTGTCGCCCGTCGTGCGGGGAAAGAGCTCACGATGCATGCCCCAGCCCGGCGGCCTCGGCGCGATGAGTGCGAGCACGGGCGCCGGAACCGTGAGCTCGGACGGCCGCAACGTCATTGCGAGCGCGTCGAGCGCCTTCCGCTGATCGTCGACGCCCACGCCTTTGGTCGGCGTCCGGTTGTCGCCGCGCATCCCGTAGATGTAGTCCTGGCCCGCGACCATCGACGCCGCCGATTCGACGGCGTACCGGTGATACATGAAGATCGGCACGAGCGGCTCTTCGACCGTGGCCGTGGGCATTCCCGCGCGAATCGTGTGTTCGCCCATCTTGTTCAACGCCGCGCGCCGCACCTTCATCATGCGGAACAGCTCGTCGGCCTGATCGACGCCGTTCGACCACTGATCGACTTTCGGATTCGAGTCCGTGTCCTGGTTGGTCATGTACCGCAGATCCTGCGCCCACGCATCGTCGAGGATCTTGGTGAGCGCCGCCTTCTCGTCGGTGCCCGCCGCAAACTGGCGGTAGCCGTAGTTGATCGTGACCTTGTCCCAGTCGCCGATCTTCTGGGGGTACGCGTCAGAGATATCGATGGTGCCGTCCGCGTTCAGCTTCTCGAGCGGATGCGGATAGTCCATCACCGAAATCCAGCCCTTTTCGCTGTCGTAGTAGTTGTGTCCGAGGCCCAGCGTGTGCCCGACCTCGTGCGCCGCGAGCTGGCGAATGCGCTTGAGCGCCGTCTGATACGGCATGTCCGGTTTCTCGTTGCCGGTCGTATACGGCGACGTCAAGCCTTCGAAGATCAGATAGTCCTGCCGGTCGCGCAGCGAGCCGAGCGTCACGGTCCCTTTCAGAATTTCTCCGGTGCGCGGATCGGCGACAGACCCGCCGCTGCTCCAGCCGCGCGTGGAACGATGGACCCAGTTGATCATGTTGTAACGGATGTCCATCGGGTCGGCGCCGTCCGGCAGGATGTCGACCTTGAAGCCGTTGTGAAATCCGGCCGCCTCGAACGCCTGCGTCCACCAGCTGGCGCCCTCGAGCAGCGCTTTCTTGACGTCCTCCGGCGCGCCGGAATCGACCCAGTACTGAATCGGCTTGACCGGCTCGCTGATCGCCGCGCTGGGATCCTTTTTCTCGAGGCGATGGCGACGGATGTAGCGCATCTGCATCTGCTCGCCGATCGGCACGCTGTAGTCCACGTAGGTGAGCCCGCCGTAGCCGGCGCGCGGATCGTCGTAGCGCGGCTTGTAGTTGTTGTCGGGCAACTCCACGAAGGAGACGTGCTCGCGCAGCATCACCGATTCCGCCGTCGGCGTCACGCTGGCTACCGATCCGGAGAACAGGCCGCCGCCGCGTCCTCCGCCACCGCCCGCGCGTCCGCCGCCGTTTTCGGGAATCGGTCCCGGACCCTGCACCGGCCCGCCGCCGCCGCCGCCGCGGCCGCCGGCGCCTTCGTTGACGAAGCTCAGCGTCATTTCGATTTCGCTGTTCTTGGGAAATGCTTTGGTGCGCGGAAGATAGAAGGCGCTGCGTGTCCGGTCCAGCCGATAGTTGCCAGGACGCAGCGAGTTGCCCGCGCCGGTGACATCACGCAGCAGGAAGTCGGTCGCATCGACGAGCACATGACCGTTGCTCTCGCCGGCCACCGCGAAGCCCCACAGCACCGACTTCGCGAACGAATCTTCGACGGACTTCCGCTCGAGCGGATTCGCGCTGCTCGAACGGAACGACATGTTCGGCTGAACCATGAGCACGCGCGGGCCGACGCGCTGGAACGAGACGATCCTGGCGCCGCCACCGCTCCCGCGATCCAGCCCGATGTCGTTCGATCCGAGCCCGGCTGCGAGACCCGTGTTCATCAGGATGTCGGTATCGAGCTTCGGAATCTCGACGAAGAGCGAGCCGGTGCGCTCGTCCCAAAAGAGCGGATAGAAGCCATCGATCTTCTGCATGCCGGCGGTGCGTGCGTCGATCGATTGAATGGGACCGGCCTGCGCCTGTCCGCCGCCACGTCCGCCGGCCTGCCCTGAGCCTGTCGAAGGGCCGGGCGCCTGCGCGTGAAGCGGCTGCGATCCATGAGCAGGAAGCATCAGGATCATGAAGGAGAGTACGACGGTAAACGTTATGGATGCTCGTAACATATGGAATGCCTCGCGGAGGCGATTCTATCAGCAGGAGGAGTTGATGACGGACCTCGAGCAGCTGCGGTACCCGGTCGGCCGTTTCCAACGGCTCGCCAGTCCGGTGGACAGTGCGACGCGCGCGTTGCATCTGGATACGATCGAGCGCACGCCGGCGAAATTCGCGGCGCTCACGAGCGGAAAAAGTGACGCCGCGCTCGACACGCCGTACCGTCCGGAGGGCTGGACCGTGCGGCAGGTCGTCCACCACGTGCCCGACAGCCACATGAACGCGTACATTCGAATGAAATTTGCCGTCACCGAGGAGGCGCCGGCGATCAAGGCGTACGACGAATCGAAGTGGGCGGAGCTTCGAGAGGCCAGGACCGGTCCGCCGGACATGTCAATCGCACTGCTCGATGCGCTTCATCGCAGATGGTTGATGTTCCTCCGCAGCTTGACCGACGCGGATTTCGCGAAGGTGTACGTGCACCCGGAGATGGGGCGTGTGCGTTTGGATGAGGCGCTCGGCTTGTACGCGTGGCACTGCCGGCATCATGAGGGACATATCAAATTAGGGCTTAGGGCTTAGGGCTTAGGGCTTAGGGCTTGGGGCTAAGGGCTAAGGGCTAAGGGCTAAGGGCTAAGGGCAGGGGCTTGAGGCTAGAGGCTGGCGTGCTAAAGACCTGGTTCTCCGTTGCTCTGTTTCTCTTTGTAACCCCGTTCGCTTCGTCTGCTCCGTTCCCGTTCCCTCAGTCCGCTCCGTCGTCTTTGCCGCCCTGGACGCGCGGCTCTCTGGACTTTCACCAGATTTCGACCGGCCGCGGCAACGCGGCTCTCGTCGTCTTCCCCGACGGGACGACGATGATCGTCGATGCGGGGGCGGTGGGCGACGGACAGGTGATTGCCGATACGGAACAGCGGCCGAACGGATCGCGGACGGCCGGCGCGTGGATCGCAAACTACCTGGCCGCGAGCGGCGTGTCGTATCTCGACTACGCGGTGCTCACGCATTTTCACAATGATCACATCGGCGGGCTGGCCGATGTCGGCGCACGCATTCCGATCACGACGGTGATCGATCGCGGTCACGAATACTTGACGCCGCCCGACGACGATCCGACGTTCAAGGCCTATCGCGCGTTCCTCCAGGCGCAGGGCGCGCGAGGGATGATGCCGGAAGCGATACGTGTCGGCCGCGCGGATCAGATCGTGTTGCGGCGCGAGCCGGAAGCGTTTCCGGCATTCGAAGTCCGCAATGTCGCTGCGAACGGCGAGGTCTGGACCGGGAAAGGCGACGAAGTCGCGCGCATCTTTCCGCCGTTGTCCTCGCTCGCCCCCGGCGATCGTCCGTCCGAGAACATGTGCAGCATCGGCCTGCGCATGCGCTACGGCCGTTTCTCGCTTTTCACGGGCGGCGACATGCCCGGAGTGCCGGATGCCGGCGCTCCTGCCTGGCAGTCCGTGGAAACAGCCGTCGCGCGTGCCATCGGTCCGACGGACGTTCATGTGGTCAACCACCACGGGTCGATCGATCCCGAGAGCGAAGTCTTTCTGTCGACGCTGAGGTCGGCGGTGATGATCCTGCCATCGTGGTCTCCCACGCATCCTTCGCAGGACGCGTTGAAGCGCATGATGGCGTCGCGTCTCTATCCAGGTCCGCACGACATCTTCGCGACCCTCCTTCGGCCGCCGACGAAGGCGAGCATCGGCACGCGTGCCGATCAGCTCAAGGCCGATCACGGCCACATCGTCGTTCGCGTGGCGCCGGGCGGAGACAGCTATCGCGTATTCGTGCTGGACGACAGCACGGAGGCGCGAACGCTGGTGGGTGTATTCGGACCGTACGCCTCGAAAGGTCCGCAGGGCTGAAGCCCTGCGCCACATCTGGAGTCATTTGTGGCGCACACCTTCAGTCATGCGAAAAACCTGAAACAGCTGTCGCGCACGCCGTCAGCCGTGCGAAAAACCGAATCGGGCGCCGAGGGTACGGCCTGGATCCGGCCGGGCATGAAGCGTGCAGCTGATCCGTGTGGAGGCGCGTGTCATGCGAGGCTGGTTCGTGTTTGGAGTCGCGTTCTTCCTGATTGCCGTGGCGTGGACGCTGACGGAAACGCGGGAAGACGAAGAGATGTTCGTCCGGCTGGGAGATCGTGATCTGCGGTCGCTTCCGACCTAACGCACTGTTCAGCTACCCGGGAAAAATCTGTCCCAGATGGTGCTTCAGGTGCCCAACGTAGTCGCGCATGAAGTACTCGAGAGTGGTCGACTGAGTGGGACTGACGGCTTGCCACGCGAGAACATCCAGGTTGTGTTTCGTTCGAGGCCGCGTGAGCACAGCCGGCTCGGCGGTTTCCATCACGTGCGCGATGTGGTGGTTGAAGGCCTGCCAGAGTAGTACGAGGTCGGCCCACTCGCGCTGCTGATAGCGCTGAATGGCGACCCAGTCATCCTGCTCGTATCCGGCGAACACCAGGTCATCCTGCAGTTGAGCGCGGACGAAACGTCCGTGGTTGTTCGACGCCGAGTCGATCAGGTGGCCGATGATCTCCTTCGGAGACCAGCTGCCAGGCGCGGGCCGGACGGCGGCTTCGGCGCTCGATAACGTCCGCAGGCGCGCCGCGGACGTGTCGACCGTCTTTCGGAAGTCGGCAAGAAACACTGCGTCCATCCGTCGACTCTAATACAATCCGGCGCCATGATATCGACTTCGTTCGGCCGCGGATTCGTGATCCTTACTGCGCTCATCGGTGCGATCCAGCGCGGTACGCCTCCCGCGGCACCACCACCGGATACCGAAATCTTTCTCGCACCGCTCGAGCCGGGAGTCAAAGTGGGCCGGCCGGTGAACATCACCAACAGCCCCGGGTATGACAACCAGCCGTCGTTCACGCCAGACGGCGCCTCCGTGCTCTTTACTTCGATCCGGGGCGGCGGGACGCAGACCGATATTTACCGCTTCGACATCGCGTCCGGAAAGACGAGTCAGGTAACGCGCACGCCTGAAAGCGAGTACTCGCCGACCGTCACGCCCGACGGCGCGCACATCTCCGTGATTCGCGTCGAAGCCGACGGCACGCAGCGGCTCTGGCGGTTCACGCTGGACGGCGGCGCGCCGGAGATCGTGCTGCCCGGCGTGAAGCCAGTCGGCTATCACGCCTGGGCCGGAGACCACACGCTCGTGCTCTTCGTGCTCGGATCGCCCGCGACCTTGCGACTCGCTGACACGTCAGGCGGAGAGGCCGAGATTCTCGTCACCGGCATCAATCGATCGATCCAGCGGATGCCAGGCGGCACGATCAGCTTCGTCGCGCGCACGGGCGGAGAGTCCGGAGCTTCCGCCACGTTGTCGATTCGCGAACTGGATCCGCGGACCAGGCGAATCACGCCGCTCGTGGATGCTCCGGCCGGCGCTCGCGAAGCCGACTGCGCCTGGACTCCCGACGGCACGCTTGTGATGGCAGACAAGGACGTCCTGTACGGATGGCGTCGCGGCCAGCCTGGATGGAATCGCCTGGCGGACCTCGCCGCGCTTGGCCTCCACGGTGTGACGCGAATCGCGATCAGTCCCAAGGGCGATCGCATCGCATTCGTGACGCAGGCAAAGGAAGGGTCCGGCTAAAGCCGGACACTACCGACGTGGGGCGCGACAGAAATCGCCGGTAGTGTCGTCTTCAGGCGGACCTGCGTCGGGACGCGACAGAATTACCGGTAGTGTTCGCCTTCAGCGGGCCTGCGTGGGGGACGCGACAGAATTACCGGTAGTGTCCGCCTTCAGGCGGACCTGCTAGATCGACCGATCAATCGTCCGCCAGCGTGATGTAGAGCGCGAGCGGCGCGAGCACGAGCCCCGCCGCCACCGCGACCAGGATCGGCAGGCCATGTCCCGTCGCGAAGGTTGACGCCGTGGCGATGTCGGCGCGACGGCTCTCGAGCCGCATCGCCAGCTCGCCGATCCGATCCATCCAGTGCATCGACTGCCAGGCGATCGTCACGAGCCCGGCGGCCGCGCCGACGACGCAGGCGCCGGCGATCCCCTGCAGTACCGAGATCGGTTGCGTGGCCGTCCGTGTCGCTTCGGCTCGCGCACGGATGGTCGCGCGCCACCACACCATTCCGGACGAGGGTGGCTGCGCCTCGCGGCACAAGGCTGTGCGATCGTCGTGCAGCGCCACCGCCACCTCTACGAGATCCGCGCACACCTCGCACGACGCCGCGTGCGCGCTCAGATCGCCGCATCCGTCCGGCCAGCGGCCGAACGCGATCGCCTCGAGGATGTCGGCCTCGCGTGGACACTCGTTGCCGCTCATCGGACACCTTCGCGCAGAAAGCGCGCCAAACGCTGCCGCGCTCGAAACAGCAGCAATTTGACGCTCGCCGTCTTCAGGCCGAGCGTTTCCGCAATCTCCTTGTGCGACGATCCCTGCGCGTACGCGAGCCACAGCAGATCGCGCTCGCGCGGTTTCAGCCGCGCCATCGACCGCGCCAGATCGAGACGGCGCACGGCGCCGGCGGCCGCGTCGGCGGACTGCGGATCGATCGGCTCCGCGGCGTCGTGGCCGTCAGCCAGGCGCGATTGGTCCATGCGCGGACGCCGCCGATGGTCCCTGACGATGTTGGTCGCGATGCGGAACAGGTAGTTGCGCCGATGCGCGTCGCTCTCGTGAGCCACGTTGGCGCGCAGGAAGCGGTAGTAGGTTTCCTGCAGGAGGTCGTCGGCCAGCCGCGCGTTGCCGGACATGCGCGAGAGGTAGGCCCAGACGGGCCGGGCCGTGCGCTCGTAGAACAGCCGGAACGCCTCCTCGTCCATCTGGAATGCGCCTTCTGAGTCGGTCGCGGCGGCGCCGAGCTGCTCGAGCGTGGAGAACGCCACGTCACGCATGGGGCACTTGTGGTTCGATCAGCCCAAGCTGGCGCGACATCGCGTAGGACGCGAACGCCGACGCGATGAAGCCGATCCCGAGCGCAATCGACAGGATGCTGATCACCTGCATCGGCTCCGCGACTTCTTCGATGACGCCGCTCTTGGCGAACAGCAGGCCGATGCCCGCCGCCGCGAGGACGATTCCTGCCTGCACCGACCAGAGGATGCGATTGAACGGCGCCCCGACGATGACCGGCGGTGCGCCGGCAGCCGGCGCGGTGAACGACGCGGTCAGGAATCGCTGTCCGGTCGGCGACTGCATGTAGGCGAGCAGGTCTTCATTCGATGAAAGCCGGTCGACGATTTTGTTGTGGGCGTCGGTCTGGATTTTCGTCGCGCGGAGCCAGCGCCGGTGATCGATGGCGGCTCGTGCGAGCCAGGCGAGCGTGATGATCGCGGTCACGATCCCCAGCAGGACCTCGAGACCGATGAACACGTTCTGGATGGCCTCCGCGGCGTGGCTGCGATTGTCGATATAGGACGGGCCGCTGTTGGGCGCGCCGATGAAAAACACGGGGTTGTGGGCGACCTCGGGATGCTGGGCCAGATAGGCCGCGAGCGTCGGATAGAGCGCGAGGTAGTCCTGCCGCGAGAGCAGCGACGGATCCAGCCTGAGGACCTGTCCGACCGACGGCGGATACTGTTCGAGGATCTCGCGCAGCCGCTGCCTCGTGTCTTGAGCCGTTCGCTCGTCGCCGGCCGCGGGCGCCGCGGCGGCCGGCTGCGTCGCCGCCGGTTTCGACTGAGCGGCAACGCCGGGGAGCGGCGCGGCAGCCAGCAGGAAGATGCTCAGCGCGATTCGTCTCGTCATCACCTCCTATATACGCAGGGCGGGGCCGAAAGTTAACATCTGCCCCATGATCAGACCCCTCTCGGCCGCCTTTCTGGTCGTTGCGCTCCTGGCGCCGCTGGCCGCTCAGTCGCACACGGACGTGGACATCAACGCCAGAATCCGCCAGGAAGAAAACGCCCATTCGCAGATCATGAAGACCCTGCACATGCTGGCCGACGTCTATGGCCCGCGCGTCACGGGTTCGCCCAGCCTGAAGGCGGCCGGGGAGTGGGCGATTGCGCAGATGCAGTCGTGGGGGTTCACGAACGGTCACCTCGAGCCGTGGGATTTTGGTCATCCCGGGTGGGTCAACGAGCGCTTTTCGGCGCACATCACCTCACCGGTCAAGGATCAGTTGACGTGCGAAGTGCTCGCGTGGACGCCGGGCACGGATGGCACGGTCAGCGCGCAGGCGTATCAGCTGCAGATGCCCGAGCGGCCGACGCCGGCGCAGCTCACCGCGGCGCTCGATGCCGCCAAATCCGCCGTCAAGGGACGCATCGTGCTCGTGGGCAAGCACACGATCGTGCCGGTCAACATCAACCCGCCGGCCAAACGGCGTCCCGACGATCAGGTGCGTGAACAATACGATCCGAACAATCCAAACGCCGGACAGTTCGGCCGCGGCGGCCGCGGCGATCAGACGCCGCCGCCGATGACCGCGCGCCAGATTGACGAGCAAGTCGACGCGTTTCTGGTCGCCAACGGCGCGAAGGTGCGGGTGAACGACGCGGCGCGCGAACACGGCCAGATCATCGCCTTCAACAACCGCACCTACGACATCACCAGAGCGGTTCCGACCGTCGTCATGCGAAACGAAGATTACGGCCGCATTTCGCGCATCCTCGCTGATGGGACGCCCGTGGAACTCGAGTTCACCATCGTCAACAAGGTCTATCCTGAGGGCCGTACGGCGTACAACACCATCGCGGAAATCGCGGGCACCGACAAGAAGGACGAAGTCGTGATGCTGGGCGGCCATCTCGACTCGTGGCATTCGGCGACCGGCGCGACCGACAATGCCATCGGCTGCGCGACAATGATGGAGGCCGCGCGGATTCTGAAAGCGATCGGGGTGACGCCGCGGCGGACGATCCGCGTCGCGCTGTGGAGCGGGGAAGAGGAGGGGATTCTCGGGTCGCAGGCGTACGTGAAGGAGCATTTCGGCTCGTTCGAGAACCAGAAGCAGCCCGAGTACTCGAAGCTGATGGCGTATCTCAACATCGATTCCGGGACGGGCCGCGCCAGGGGAGCGGGTGTTTTCGGTCCGCCCGCGGCGGCCGCTGTCGTCCGCCAGGCGCTCGCGCCCTTCCAGGATCTGGGCGTCGCGGGCGCGGCAGCGACGACGAGCCGGGCGATTGCGGGCACCGACAGCACCGCGTTCAACAACGTCGGGCTGCCGGGCATCGGCTTCAGCCAGGATCCGATCGAGTACAACACGCATACGCACCACACCAACCTCGACACCTACGAGCGCGTCATCGAGGATGACGTGAAGGCGTCGGCGATCGCGATCGCGGCCACGCTCTACCAGCTCGCGATGCGCGATGAGATGCTGCCACGCCTGCCCGCGGCGCAAATGCCGCCACTGCCGGCGCGTCCGTGAAGGTTGCGGCCCTCGACTACATTCAGTGGGCGAAGTCGCTGCCGCCGGTCGAGGTGAATCTGGCGCGCAGCGGCGTCGCGCTGTGCCCGACGTCGCTGTTGGGCCTCACCGCGTCCGATCTCGTGGCGACGCTGCCAGTGAAGTACGGTTATGCCCCGCTGCGCGCAGCCATCGCCTCGCGCTACGGCGTGCGGCAGGATCAGGCCTTTGCCGTCTCGGGCGGTACCAGCTACGCCAACTGGCTCGCGTGCCTCGCGGCGCTTGATGGCGGCAGCCAGGGGACCCAGGTGATCGTCGAACGTCCGACGTACGAGCCGTTGCTGAAAATTCCGCGAACACTGGGCTATCGCGTGCGAAGGCTGGATCGGCGGTTCGAGGACAACTACGCGATCGATTTGGACCGTTTCGCCTCGATGGTCACGACGAAGACCCGGCTCGCCATCGTGACCAACCTCCACAACCCGACGGGCGCGCGTATTCCGCCGCCGACGCTGCGCGCGATGGCCACGATGCTCGCCCGCGTGAAGGCGTACCTGCTCGTCGACGAGGTGTATCTCGAATGCGTGTTTCGGAATCGTGCCGAGTCGTGCGTGCATGCGGGGCCGAACGTGCTGACGACCAACAGCCTGACCAAAGCGTACGGGCTCGACGGCCTTCGCGCCGGGTGGATCCTGGGGCCGCCGGCGTTGATCGCCCGGGCTCAACGGATTAGCGATTTGATCACGAACAACAGCGTCGCCGCGGGCGAGCGGATGGCGCTTGCGGCGTTCCGCCGCCTGCGTGAGATCGACCGCCGCGCCCACGCGATCCTCGATCCCAACCTGGCGCGCATGCGCTCATTCTTTGCCGGCGAGCCCCGGCTGCGGGCCGTGATACCCGAAGGCGGCAACGTCGTGTTTCCGCGGCTTCCGTCCGGCATCGACGGCGATCGGTTCGTGCGCCACCTGGTGAAGCAGGCGTCCACGCTCGTGGTGCCGGGACGGTTTTTCGAGGCGCCCAGGCACATCCGGCTCAGTTTCGGTTGCAGTCCAGCCCTGCTCGGGCGCGGCCTTGCCAACCTTTCACGGGCACTCGACGACCTGTCCTGAACTCGTGGTCCACCGGCCACGTATGTAGAGTCATGGGTCACTCAACCTTCAAGGAATCGTTCAAGGTCACTGCGTGCCAGCTCGTGGACGCGGTGAAGAAGCTGCTGCACGAGGGCAACGTCCGGCGCATCGTGATCAAGCAGGACGAGCGGACGGTCGTGGAGTTTCCGGTGACCGTCGGCGTCGTCGGCGCGGTCTTCGCCCCCGTGCTCGCCGCCGTCGGCGCCCTGGCGGCCGTTCTCACGGAGTGCACCATCGAAGTGGAACGCTCGAGCCGTGAGCGGTCGGACCGATTCGAATTCTGAACCGGTGCTATTCTCTCGGCATGTGCGATCTGCACCATCACCACGAAGGCGATCACTTCGGATTTCTCGTCGATACTCCGCAGCTTCGGGAGGTGATCGACGAAGCCAGGCGATTGACCGCGGCGATACCCGACGTCGCCGTCCGCGTCGAGGCGCTGCGTCCGGTATTCGAGACGCTGCTGAACACCGACGGCTGGCTCCCCGACAGCTGCGCCACGCCTGACGAGACCAGCAAGATGGGCGGCGGCATCGGTCAGTACGCGCTGTACCGCGCCGAAGACCGGTCTCTCTGCTTGTTCTCGCTCGTCGTGCCGGTCGGCGCATCGACGCCCGTTCACGATCACCTCGCCTGGGGCCTGGTCGGCATCTATCGCGGGCGCCAGGACGAAACGGTCTACCGGCGCCTGGATGACGGCAGCGACCCCGCGCATGCCACGCTCGAGGTCGCGAAACGCCAGGAGCTGGGCCGCGGCGAGTGCTACGCCTTGCTGCCGCCGACCGACGACATTCACTACGTCAGCACGATCTCAGATACGCCCTCGGTCTCCATCCACCTGCTCGCCAACGACACGGCGTGCGTCTGGCGCCACAAGTTCGAGCCGGCCACCGGAGTGGTCACGCCGTTCCGATCCGGCTACGCGAACGCGCCCTGTCCGCCGGAGTCTTGACCACGAAAACACGAAGAGCACGAAGACGCACGAAGAAGAAACATATGATTCTTCTTCGTGTTTCGTGCGTTTCGTGCATTTCGTGGCCGATGTAGCGATCGATGACCGATACCGTATTTCTCCTGGACGTCGATAACACCCTCCTCGACAACGACGCGGTGATCGCCGATCTGCGTCGTCATCTCGTCGGAGTCTGCGGACCTGAATGCGACGCACGCTACTGGGAAATCTTCGAGCAGCTGCGCGCCGAGCTCGGGTACGCTGACTATCTCGGTGCTCTCCAGCGGTTCCGGTTCGAGCGGCCGCGCGAAATGCAGGCGCTGCAGATTTCGCTGTTCCTGCTGCACTATCCTTTCGCAAGCCGCGTGTACCCTGGCGCGCTCGACGTCATCCGCGGCCTGCGCGCGCGCGGCCGCACCGCGATCCTCTCGGATGGCGACGTGGTCTTCCAGCCGCGCAAAATCGAGCGTTCGGGGCTGTGGGGTGCCGTCGAGGGCGAAGTCCTCATCTACATTCACAAAGAGCAGATGCTCGACGACGTCGAGCGGCGCTATCCGGCGAAGCGTTACGTGATGGTGGACGACAAGATCCGAATCCTGACTGCGATGAAAGACGTGTGGGGCGATCGTCTGACAACGGTGTTCGTCCGCCAGGGACACTACGCCGAGGATCGGGCCCTGGTCGATTCGTATCCTCCTGCGGACGTGACGATCGATCGAATCGGCGACTTGTTGACGGAGACGCTCGGCTAAGCCTTCGCGCTCCATGGTCTTCGCTCGGCTCAAGCCTTCGCGCTACATCGAAGGGAGACGTCGGCGTAGCGCGAAGACTTGAGCCGAGCGCGGGACGTCGAGCTACAATTCGCAGATGGCTACTCCCACCACACCCTCGCGCATCACGCTGAGCGATCCAAAGCTGTTCCGTGAACAGTGTTATCTCGACGGCGCGTGGATTGGCGCCGCCTCGGGCGGCGCAATCGACGTCGACAATCCGGCGACCGGCGAGACCCTCGGCTCGGTGCCGCGACTCGGGCGTGCCGAAACGCGCGCGGCGGTCGAGGCGGCGGCCCGCGCGTTTCCCGCATGGCGCCGCAAGACCGCGAAGGAGCGCGCCGTCGTCATGCGCCGCTGGTTCGATCTCATGATGGCGAACCAGGAGGACCTCGCGCAGCTGATGACGGCGGAACAGGGCAAGCCAATCGCGGAGGCCCGGGGCGAGGTGGCCTACGCCGCGTCGTTCCTCGAATGGTTCGGCGAAGAAGCCAAGCGTGTCTACGGCGACACCATCCCGGGTCATCAGGTCGACAAGCGCATCCTCGTCGTGAAGGAACCGATCGGCGTCGTGGCCTGCATCACGCCGTGGAACTTTCCGCTCGCGATGATCACCCGTAAGGCCGGGCCCGCCGTCGCTGCCGGCTGCACCGTCGTCCTGAAGCCGGCGTCGCAGACACCGTTCTCGGCGCTCGCGCTCGCGGAGCTCGCCGAACGCGCGGGCGTGCCGAAGGGCGTGTTCAACGTGCTGACCGGATCCGCGTCGGAGATCGGCGGCGAGCTCACGAGCAATCCGATCGTCCGCAAGCTGTCGTTCACCGGGTCGACCGAAACCGGAAAGCTCCTCATGGCGCAGTGCGCGACCACCGTCAAGAAGCTGTCGCTCGAGCTCGGAGGCAACGCGCCGTTTATCGTGTTCGACGATGCGAACCTGGATGCGGCAGTCGAGGGCGCGATCATGTCGAAGTATCGCAACACGGGGCAGACCTGCGTGTGCGCAAATCGGCTGCTCGTGCACGACAAGGTGTACGACGCGTTTGCCGGCAAGCTGGCCGATGCGGTGAAGAAGCTGAAGCCGGCACCGGGGATCGACGCCACCGCGACGCAAGGCCCCTTGATCGACGACAAGGCCGTCGAGAAAGTGGAGAGCCATATTGCCGACGCGACGGCAAAGGGCGCGAAGGTCCTGGTGGGTGGCAAGCGTCACGCGCTGGGCGGCCGCTTTTTCGAGCCGACGATTCTCGTCGACGTCACGCCGTCGATGGCCGTGTCGCGTGAAGAGACATTCGGCCCGGTGGCGCCGCTCTTCCGTTTCACGACTGAGGAGGAAGCGATCGCTCTGGCCAACGACACGGAGTTCGGCCTTGCGGCGTACTTTTACGGCCGCGACGTCGGCCGGATCTGGCGCGTCGCGGAAGCGTTGGAATACGGGATTGTCGGCATCAACACCGGCATCATCTCGACCGAGGTCGCGCCGTTTGGCGGCGTGAAAGAGTCCGGGCTCGGCCGTGAGGGATCGAAGTACGGCCTCGAGGAGTTCCTCGAGATCAAATACCTCTGCCTCGGGGGAATTTCCGGATCTTAAGCTTTGCCGCCTCCCGGCGAGCAGGCATGAGCAGTCCGCCGAGCGCGAAGTCTGCAATCGCGTCGGCGACCTGCGCCTGGTCGAGCCGTCCTCCCTGTCGAAACCAGCGCGGCAGCCACAGGATCATGCCGAGCAGGCTGAACGTCGCGACGGTGAGATCGACGTTGCGCAGGCGTCCCGCGGCCTTCAGCTCGCGGAGCGTATTCCGGATCAGGTCGAAGTACACGCGCATACGCTGTTCGATCTGCCGGCGTCCCGACGGTGGCAGCGCCCGGATCTCGTCTCCGAGATGCGCGACCGCGCCCTGCCCACGGGTCGCGATGCGGGCGTGCGTGACGATCATCGCCCGCAGACGGGCTTCGGGATCGCGGATCGTCCGCGCCGGCGTGATGACGTCGTCCCGCACACGGTCCAGCCCGTACATCATGATCTCGAACAGCAGCGCTTCCTTGCTCTCGAAATGGTGATAGAGGCCGGCCTTGGTCAGGCCAAGGGCTCGCGCGACATCGCTGACTGAGGTGGCGTCGTACCCGCGATCGCGGAACAACTGGGCCGCCGTTCTGCACATCCTTGCGCGTCGCGTGTCGAACCGCTGTTGAGTGGGCGCCGCGCGGTCGATACTCATACGCGTTCGCTTTTACCCTGAGGTGGCCTGCTCGTCAAGACAGGGCGGGATCTGCCAAACATGACCGACCGGTCGGTAGGTCGACGAAAACCGGAAGAATTTACGCGAAACGAGGAGCTTGCATACGGAAAATTGGAATCGTGCGGCGTTGGCGGCATCAAGAGCGCGTGAAAACCGCGAAAATGTCTCGACGAAGCGAAGTAGAGTGTGCGGCACGACGAGTGCACGCGAGAGGCGCTTATTGCAAGACCGACGGCTTTCGAGGAGGAGATTGAGCATGCGCATGGTTGCACGACTAACGTTTGCGGCAGCTCTGCTCGGGCTGCTGCCGGCGTCGGCGCTGGCCCAGACCAGCGCGATTGC
>DASSGK010000079.1:0-2102 GCA_035693505.1 Vicinamibacterales bacterium | reverse complement strand
GTCATGACGGCCGGCGGTGTCGCTTTCGTGACGCTCCAGCAGGACCGCGTGACGACGGCGTTGCGCCGCTTCGGCGGCCGCGTGCTGGCCCTGCGCCTCGGCCTGGCCTACCCACTCGCGCGCCGCGGGCGCACGGGCCTGACGGTTTCGATGTATGCGCTGGTGGTGTTCATCCTCACCTTCATCACGTCGATCTCGTTCATGATCGACAAACAGGTGAGCACCGCAACCGCCAACGTCTCGGGCGGTGCGCGCGTGTTCGTCCGCTCGAGCGACGCGAACCCGATCTCGATCTCCGCGTTGACGCGGACGCCGGGCGTCGCGATGGTCGCGCCGCTCGAACAGACGGAGGCGAGCTTTGCGCTGACGAACTCGCCCGAAGAGCACTTTTGGCCCCTCACGGCGTTCGACGACAGCTTGATCGAGATGGGCCCGCCGGTGCTGGACGATCGCGGCCCCTACAAAACGGACCTGGAAGCGTGGTCGTCGGTCCTGAGCGATCCGAGCCTGATCGTCGCCGATCCGATGTTCCTGCAGCAGGGTGGGCCGCCCAACTTCACCGTCAAGGTGGGCGACCGGCTCACCCTGGTCAACCCGCTGACGGGCAGAACACGTGCGGTGACCGTTGCGGCGATCAGTACCGGCGACGGATTGATCGCGAACGGGATGCTGTACGGCTGGCGCGGTGCGCACCAGCTCTTCGGCGATCGCCTCGTCCCCAGCCGCAGCTACGTCTCGCTCGTGCCCGGAACGGACGCCGAGGCGTTCGCCTCGCACCTGCAGAGCCAGTTCATCAGCAACGGAACGGAGGCTTTCTCGATCGCAGCGTTGATGGACGAGGCCTTTTCGATGACGCATCAGATCTTCCAGCTCTTCCAGGGCTATCTGGCGATGGGGCTGCTGGTCGGGATCGCGGGGATCGCGGTCGTCATGATCCGCGCTGTCCGCGAGCGCCGGCGTCAGATCGGCACGCTGCGTGCTCTCGGATTTCCCGCTCAGTCGGTCGGTCGCAGCTTCGCGATCGAGGCGGCATACGTAGCTCTCCAGGGTACACTGATCGGAGCGCTCCTCGCGCTGCTGACGCTGTACACGATCATCGCGCGCTCCGATGCGATGGGTGACGTCACCTTCGCGGTCCCGTACCTTCAGCTCGGGGTGCTGCTTGCGGGAACCGTGCTGGCGTCGCTGGCGGCGACGGTCGCGCCTGCACTGGCCGCAACGCGGATCCGCCCGGCCGTTGCGCTTCGCATGACCGGCTGAGGCTCTTGCAAGCAGGCATTCATGGAGAGCCGCAAATTGGATCGGCCGCAGCTCTGTCGGCTCTGGTCCTTTTGCGTCTCCGCGCAAAGGCGTAGCCTCTGCATACCGCGAGCACAGGGAGGCAGGAACGATGTCCGAAACGACAGGCTCGTCTGAGCCGGGCTACCCGGTGCGGTTTTCGGTCGCATACCCGGATCGCGACCTCAACCGCGCGACCACGTTCTTCCGCATCTTCGCCGCGATCCCGATCCTCATCGTCCTCGCCGCCGTCGACGGCGGCACGAACTACTCGTCACATGCCGGCGGCAACACGTGGAGCTTCGCCGCCGGGGCCGGCGGAATCCTCATCTTCGGTCCGCTGCTGATGATCGTCTTCAGGCAGAAGTACCCGCGGTGGTGGTTCGACTGGAACCTGCAGCTGATGCGCTTCTCGAGCCGGGTCGGTGTCTATCTCGCGCTGATGGACGACACGTATCCCTCGACCGACGAGGAGCAGGCGGTGCGGCTCGACTTTCCGTATCCGGATGCGCGGGAGGGTTTGACGCGGTGGATGCCGATCGTGAAATGGCTGCTCGCGATCCCGCACTACATCGTGCTGTTCTTCCTGAGCATCGCCGCCTTCGTCTGCGTCGTCATCGCCTGGTTCGCGATCCTCTTCACCGGCCGCTACCCTCGCGGGCTGTTCGACTTCGTCGAGGGGGTCTTCCGCTGGTGGACCCGCGTGGTGGGGTACGCATTCGTTCTCGTCACGGACGAATACCCACCGTTCAGCCTGAGCGCGTAGCTGCCGATAAAGAGGGCATGCGGCGGCGCCCGATCGGTCAAATCCTGGTCGAAAAGGG
>DASSGK010000078.1:0-16828 GCA_035693505.1 Vicinamibacterales bacterium | reverse complement strand
GCCGCGCTGGAACTGATCTACATGGGTTGTTTCCTGCTGATTCCGGCCGGCGCAGGCCTGCTGGCGTTCACGGGCCACCGTTCCCTTATCGATCGCTACTGGGCGATGGTGGTGGGGGCAGAGTTCGTTGCGTTTGCCCCGCTGGCCTTCATCCAGACACGCCCGCCCTGGGTGCTCGAACGAAAACCGCAGCTCGCCGACAAGACCATCCATCGCCTCGCCACGCAGATGGTTGAACACGTCTCGATTGGAGTGAACACCTTCCCGAGCGGGCACGCCGCCGGCTCGCTCGCCGTGGCGTTCGGGGTCATCGGCGCCGTGCCGTGGGCCGGCGTTGTGCTCCTGGGCCTCGCCCTCGGGATCTGCGTCGCGTGCGTGGTGGGCCGTTACCACTATTTGATAGATGTGGCTGCCGGGGCCGTAGTGGCGCTCGTTTTTTGGCTTGTCAATTGATTGCCCGATGCCGATAGACCACAATGGGTAGAGTTGGCTCTCCGCTTCAGGTTCATCATCGCTCTGTACGTGTCTGCGTTATGCCTGCAGACGCACGCCTTTGCACAGCAGACGCCTGGCGGGGTCATCGAAGGCTTCATCACGACGCAGAGTGGAACGATCAAGCTTGGCGGCGCGCAGGTCGTGCTTCACACCTCGTCGAATCAGGAAATTTCGACGGTCCTGTCTGACGGCGACGGCAGTTTTCGCTTCACCGCCCTGCAGGACGGCAAATACCTGATCACGGCGTCGCTCGAAGGGTTTGCGGTCGTGCGCGCCACGGTGGTCGTGGTCTCGAACAGCACGACGACGCAATCGCTCGACCTGCCGATCGCGACGCTCACCCAGACCGTGGAGGTGATGGCGC
The DNA here is from genome assembly GCA_035693505.1 of Vicinamibacterales bacterium. GTDB lineage: Bacteria > Acidobacteriota > Vicinamibacteria > Vicinamibacterales > CAVVIG01 > CAVQFC01. The sequence goes on along the minus strand of DASSGK010000078.1, from coordinate 15,969 downwards.
CCACTGCGATCGTGTCCTCGGCTGACACCCTCGGGTCGGTCGAATCGATTGGCAGCCACGAGACCGACGAGTTCGCGAACGGCACCGGGCTCGGCGGCGCGCTTCGCCTGCTGGCCAGCGTCATCGAAGTGCCCGGCGGCGTCAGCATCAAAGGCGGCAGGCCGACGCAGGCCGGCGTCCAGATTGGCGCGAGCACGCTGACCGATCCCGTGCTCGGCCTCGTGCACTTCACGCTGCCCGACGATGCGATCGATTCGGTGGCGGTCCTGCCGAATCCGTACGCGGTCGAGTACGGGCGATTCTCGTCAGGTCTCGTCGTCATTCAAACCCGCCGCGGCAGCGACTCATGGCACGTCAGGCTCAACAACCTGAGCCCGACGTTTCGCAGCAAGCGCCACGAAGACCTGTACAACATCAACGGCATCGCCGCCTTCGCGCCCAACTTCGAGCTCGGCGGACCGCTCGTCAAGAACAAGGTGTTCCTCGAGCAGACCGCGCAATACCGCTACAGCAACGATGACGTGCCGAGCCGTCCGGAGGACGAGCGCCGCACGACGCACTGGATCAGCTCCTTCACGCGCATCGACGCGAACCTGACGCCCAAGCACGCGCTCGTCGCCAGCGCCGGCTTTTTCCCCAGCGTCACCGACATGGCCTCGCTCGGCACGTTCACGCCGCCCGAGGCGACCGTCGATGTTCACGAGCGGGTCCTGCTCGGGACGATGACCGAGCGCGCGCTGTGGAGCGATTCGCTCGTCTCGGAGTCGACCGTTCAGATGCGCAGCTATCAGGCCTCGGTCCAGCCGCAGGGCACGGCGCCGATGGAACTGCGGCCAGAGACGACGCTGGGTAACTTCTTCAACACGCAGTATCGATCGCCTACGACGTTTCAACTGATCCAGACGGTGTCAGGGTCGAAGAACCTCCCGACGGGACTGCATCTGTTCAAGGCCGGCCTCGATCTCCTCATCAACAACTACGACGGGACGAGCGAGAGCCGCCCGTTCCTGATCGAAAGCTCGAGCGGCACGCTCGTGCGGCGTCTCGACGCGTCCGGTCCGTCGGTGCAGATGATCCCGACGACCGACGTGGCGCTTTACGCGCAGGACCGTGTCCAGCCGAACTCGCGTTCGTACTTCGAGTTCGGCGCACGGCTCGATCGCGACGGTGTCGTCGGCCGCTGGAATGTGACCCCGCGGGTCGGAGCGGCGTTCCTCATGAACGAGCAGGGAACGTCGGTGCTCCGCGGCGGCTACGGCCTGTTCTTCGAGCGGACGCCGTCAGCGGCCGGCGCCTTCAAGTTCGGCCAGTTCGAGACCTTCACCGACACCCGATACGCCGGCGACGGCGTGACGCCGCTCGGCCCGCCGATCACATATCTCGACGTCACCGAGCCGAACCTGCGCACGGCGAGAGTAGCGACGTGGGACGTCACGTACGAATACCGGTGGCGGCCGTCGGTCTCGTTCCATGTCAGCTTCCTCGATCGGCAGGGCAGTCACGAGCTGATGCTCGACGCCGAGCGGATTGGCAACACCGGCGCGTATCGCCTGGAGTCGAACGGGACCTCGACGTACCGCGATCTCGAAGCCGGCGTGCATCTGAGTCACACGACCCGCTTCGACCTGACCGCCACGTATTCGCGCTCGAAGGCCGAGGGGGATCTGAACTCCTTCGCGAACTATTTCGACACCATGCTGTGGCCGGTCGTGCCGCCGCGCGGCTACGGTCCACTGCCGACCGACGTGCCGAACCGGCTGCTGGCGCGCGGCCGCGTGCTGCCGGCCCCCAACTGGCTCATCGTCGCCGTCGCCGACTGGCGAAACGGACTGCCGTACTCGCTGGTCGACTCGGCGCTCGATTTCGTCGGTCCGCGCAATTCTCAACGGATGCCCGACTACCTCAGGTTCGATCTGGGTCTCGAGCATCGCTTTCATATCGGCAAACTGCAACCGTGGATCGGCATACGCGCGTATAACGCTTTCAACGCATTCCTACCGGCCGACGTCCAGGCGAATATTTCATCCCCCTTCTTCGGTTCTCTTTATAACTCCCAGTTCAGGCAGTACAGACTTCAGGTGCGCTTCGAGCGCTGATCAGGCACAATCAGCGTTTCCGGCGAGCACAGCTCTTGCTTCCCTGAGGAAGGGTGATGCGTCCGTGTCACAAGTAATGTCCGCTCCCGGTAGCGTTCCGTCTCGTTTGCATGACATGCTGCGTCGGAGCGCCGTGCACGTTCGATGACACTCTTATTCGCACTGTTCACTGCCGCCGCCGTCCTGGCGGGTTCGACTCCGACCCCGACAGAACCCTCGGTCGCGAATCACCTGCTGGATGGGTTCGAAGCGCAGCTGGCGCAGGATCCGTCGAGCCTGCGCGTCGCGGCCGAGTATCGTCAGCTGATCATCGAGACCGGCCGCTACGACCGGAGCATCAAGCTGTTCGAGCGTCTGGCGCGCGATCCGCGCGGCGGCGCCAACCGGTTCCTGAATCTCGCGCTCGCGAACGTCGACAAAGTTCCGGTCTCCGGATCCGTGCGCCGCGCGCTGCTCGGCCGTGATGCGCTGGATGCGTTGACCCACGCCATCGCGATTGAACCCACGGACCTGGCGTACCTGATTCGCGGCCTCGTCAACCTGTATTACGACCAGTTCGTGTTCCATCGGACCGACAAGGCGGTCGCCGATCTCGAGGAGGCGCGGCGCCGCGCGGCCGTTCATCCGCAGATCGCGTACATGCCGCGCATTCTCGTCGCGCTCGGCGACGGCTACTGGCGCCTCCACCAGCAGGGCAAGGCCCGTGAGGTCTGGCGCGAGGGGCTGGACAACTGGCCCGACACCGACGGGTTCCGTGTCAGGCTGAATGCGACCGATCAGCAGCTTCCGGACATCATCGAACGCGCGCTCGACGCGGGCGTACGCGTGGACACGACGCTGCGAGAGCTGTTTCCCGATCTGACGCGAACCGCGTCGAAGGCGGTGCCATGACCTCGCTGCTCCCCGCGGATTTCACGATCGTCATCCCGACCTACAACGAGCGGGATCGCCTCCCCATCCTGCTGGGCCGATTGTTCGACACGTGCGATCGCGCCGGCCTCGCCGCTGAAGTCGTCATCGTCGACGACAACTCCGCGGATGGAACGGGTGACGTGGCCGAAGAATGGGCGCAGCACCACCGCGTGCGCGTCATTCATCGCCCCGGCAAACTCGGCCTCGGCACGGCGGTGCTCGAGGGGTTCGCCGTGGCGCAAAGCGCGGTCGTCGGCGCGATGGACGGCGATTTGAGTCATCCTCCGGAACTGCTGCCGACGCTGTTTCGCACGATGAGCGAAGGGACGTTCGATCTCGTCGTGGCGAGCCGCTATGTTTCCGGCGGTGGCACGTCCGGCTTTCCGCTCGGCCGGTGGCTCCTGTCACGGGCCGGGTGCTGGCTCGCGAGACCGCTCACGCCGGTGCGGGATGCGATGTCCGGATTCTTCCTGATCCGCCGCAGCCAGCTGGATGCGTTCCAGACGTCGGTGAAGGGCTTCAAGATCGGGCTCGAGCTCTTCGTCCGATCGCAGCCGCGCAAGCTGGCGGAAGTCGGCTACAAGTTCGTGGGGCGCTCCGCGGGTGAGAGCAAAATGAGCGTGGCCGAAGGCGCGGGGTTCCTGCGGCAACTGCAGCGCCTCTATCGCGACGTGCGGAGCACGCCGGTCAGGCGTCCCGCCTGCGTCACGATCACCGTCAGTCAGGAACGCGCGGCGTCGGCATCGCTGTCGGGCGCCTGACGGGTCCGCAGGCGCTGCCACATCGAGCGTCCTCCCATCATTGCGATTACGGCGCCACCCGCCGCCGTGCTGAACCCGTACGAGATGGCGCGCTCGAGCGCGGTGACGGCCGCCGCCGTCGGCAGATCGACGCCAAACGCGATCAGCCCGGCGATCAGCCCGCCCTCCACGGGACCCAGGCCGGCGAGAGCCGGCACGACGCCTCCAAGCATGGCGAGGATCGAGAGCGTGGCGATCTGCGTGGGCGAGAGCACGACGCCGAAGGCCAGCGTCGCGCACGTCAACCGGAGAAAATCCTGCAGCCACAGGAGCGACGAGTAGCCGACGCCGGCCGCGAAAAGAGCCGCGCTGACGCGGCTGGGCGCGAGCCGCTCCCGCCAGCGCTCGAGGGAGAATGTCGAACGAAGCCGGCGCCGGAAGACGATGGCGGCCAGGCCAATCGCGGCAGCGAGCACGATGACCATCCACGCCGAACGCCGCGCTGAGGACAGCGACCGAAGGGCAACGAGCGCCATTCCGCTCAGCACGAGAATCGGCGGCAGCTCGGACAACCGATCCCACACCGCGGCGATGGTCGCCTGCGTCCAGGTCGCGCGGCCACCAAGGCGGACGAGGCCGATGCGGCAGGCTTCGCCTCCTGGTGCGGGCGTCAGGTTTCCGGCGGCGATTCCGCCCAGCGTGGCGAGCGTGGCCCTGAGGACCGTCGCGTCACCGCCTTGCGCGCGGAGAAAGCCGCGCCATCGCGCCCCGGCGATGAACAGGCTGATGACATACAGGAGAAACGCTGCCGCGGCGTAGGCGGGACGGGCGGTCGACAGCCGTTCGACGCTGGCGGCGGCGGTGTGCCAGATGGCGCGCAAAGTACAATCATCAACGTGGGTGCGCCGCTTCGCAATTGGATCTTTCGGGTCGCGCTGACGCTCGCGATCGGAGCCGTCGCGGCATCCGTGCTGCGCGCGCCCGGTCCGCTGTGGCTGCGCGTCGGGCTGCTGGCGTTTCTCATCGCGGTGGGACTCGATCAGGCGTTCCGGCGGGTGCCCGCCTTCGATCCACTGGGGCGCGTCCGCTGGTACCTGCCTCCGGCGCCTGGCGTGAAACGCTGCGCCCTCACGTTCGATGATGGACCGAGTCCGGCGACAGCGGCGGTGCTGGACATCCTCGCGACCGAAGGCGTGCCGGCGACGTTCTTCGTCCTGGGCGCGAACGTGGAGCGGCATCCGGCGGTGGTGCAGCGCGCGCGCGACGAGGGGCACGCCGTGGGCATCCACGGCATGAGCCACGCCAAGCTCACGGGAGCGGCGGTGGACGCGATTGAACAGCAGGTGTCCGGCGTGACGCGCGTCCTCGAGGGCCTCGGTGTGACGCCGGCTCGCGTGTATCGCACTCCGCATGGATACAAGTCGTCCGGCGTGTTTGAAGTGGCCCGTCGCCGCGGCCTGACGCTCTGGGCCTGGAGCCGCGGCGTGTGGGACACCGACCGGCCGCGCCCGGCGGTCCTGGTTCGCCGCGCCACGCGGCTGGCGCGCTCGGGCATGGTCCTGTTGCTCCATGACGGCCGGGGCCAGGAACCGCAGCCGGACGTCGAGCCGATGCTGACCGCGCTCCCGGCGATCATCCGTGAACTGAAACAGCGCGGGTTCACCTTCGTGCGGGTCGGAGACGCGTGAAGGTCGGGATCCTCTGCGAGAACTACTTTCCGACGCTGGGCGGCGAGCAGGAGCACATCTACAACCTCCGGCGGCATCTGGAATCACCGTCAGACGGGTCGGAGCCCGTGGACGTCCGCATCATCGTGCCGCACGTGGCTTCCGACGGCTGGCACGGTCCGAAAGACGACGCTCATGTTCTTCGCCCGGCGCATTCTCTTCGCATTCACGGCGAAGGCTCCGCGTCGCAGATCACGGTCACGCCCTCGGCGTACGGCGCGCTGAAAAACATCTTCGCCCGCGAGCGGTTCGACCTGCTGCACATTCACGCGCCGGTCGACGTCGGGCTCCCGACGTGGGCGCTGTGGACGTTCGACGGCCCGATCGTCGGCACGATCCACAGCTACTTCACGCACACCGCCAAGCGGAATCTCCTGAAGCCGTGGTACCGGTACGTGATGCGGCGCATGACGCGCGTGATCGCGGTCAGCGAGGCGGCGCGTGACGCGATGGGACGGTACGCGCGCTTCGAGAGCACGATCATCGGCAACGGCGTCGACTGCGCCGCCTTTCAGGCCGGCCGACCGATTCCGCGGTTCGCCGACGGCATGACCAACATCCTGAGCGTCGCCCGCCTTGAACATCGCAACGGCATCGACGTGATGATCGACGCCTTCGCGCGTCTCGCGGAGGAGCGTCCCGACATACGGCTCCTCCTGGCCGGCGAAGGACCCGGACGCGGGGAGTACGAAGCGCAGTGCCGGCGGCTGCCGGCGTCAATCGCGTCGCGTGTGATGTTTCTCGGCGCGGTCTGGCAGGAGCGTGCCGACTTATACGCGTCCGCTCACTGCTATGCGCTCGGCGCCCGGAAGGCGAGCTTCTCCATCCTGATGCTCGAGGCGCTGGCGGCCGGGCTGCGCGTGGCGGCGCTGCCAGGGGAAGGCACGAGCCGGGCCGGCGAGCACTGGTCGCTCGCGGAAATGGCGAGCTCGGAGACGCCCGATGCGTACGCCGACGCGCTGCGCCGCGCCCTCGCGCCGGCGACGCCGGACGTGGTTGCGCGCGCCAGAGAGATGGCGCGCCGGTACGACTGGAGCATGGTCGTGCCCAGGATCAGGCGCGTCTATGACGAGGCGCTCGCCGCGAATATGACGGCAGTTTCCAGTTCCGTGTAGCGGCGCCGAATCAACACAAAAGACTTGCAGGCCTGAAGGCCTGCACAACACCAGACTAAGAAACGCGTTCGTGTTCTGCGTGCCTTCGTGGTGAATGCTCATGCTGACACGGGTCTCCGCGTCACGGGCCGCCGAGCGGCCGGGTCGTCGAAACGCCACTCTCTCTCTGTTCGTCTCCGTTCCTCAGTTGCTCTGTGTGATCCCGTTCCCTCAGTGAGCTCCGTTTTCTCAGACAACGGGATGCCAGGTGAAGAACAGCGCGGCAAGGATCGCCTGACCCACCGCGAAGGCGACGATCAGCCGTGTGCGCGCTCGTCCCTGCACCCGCATGGCGAGCCAGGCGAACACAGGAAACAGCACCGAGCAGAATCGCCCTATCGACAGCAAACCATGCCGCAGCAGCGGCGGCCCGATGTTGCCGACTACGAACACTCCATACGCAACTCCCAGCCCCGTCGTCAACGGAACCAGCGCCGTCGTGACAACCGAAAGCGCCAGCGCATTGTGAATCCACCAGAGGTTCACGTGCGCATTCGGCGCTGGCGCCGGATGGATGCCGAAATTGTCGGGCCACGCCGCCTGATTGGCGAGCCATGCCGTCGCGTCGCCGACGCGCCACGCGAGGTAGGCGCTGAAGCACAGCATGCCGACCACCGGCGCCAGCACCGCCGCCGAACGTGGGACCAGATTCCCGCGCTCGCGGTTCGTGACGAACGCGATCACGGCGATCGGAAGCGACAACACGATCCCGTTGGGCCTGACGAGGCCGGCGAGCAGGCCGATCGCGGCCGCTCGCCAGAACAGGCGACGCTCCGCGTAATAGCACGCGCAGACGACAATGAGCAGGTACAGCGATTCGGTGTAGACGGCGCTGAAGAAGATCGCGTGCGGGAATGCGCTGAGCAGCCAGACGGCGGCGGTGGCCGTTTCGGGATCCGTGCGCTCCGTTGTCCATCGCCAGAACCAGCAGAGCGCCGCCAGAAACGCGGCGAGGGACACCAGTAATCCGGCGATTAGCAGATGACCGCCGATGACTGTCCCGACGGCTCGCATCATCAGCGGGAGCAACGGAAAAAAGACGACGTTCTGCTGCTCGAGCGGGTTGCCGTTCCAGTGATAGCCGCGACTGGCGATGTCGAGATACCAGAACGTGTCCCATCGCGCGAGGAGATTGCGCGCGGGGCCCAGGGCCACGCGCCACGTTGACGGCTCGCCGGCGTCGGGTGTGTAGCCGATGAACACTGCGGCGGCGAGGCCGACGAGGAGGACGCCGACGCGCGTGACGAGAAACGGTACGGCCACCGCGCGGAGAGCAGCGGACAACGAGGCGGGCGGCGCGGCGATGCGAGGATCGTTTGCGGTACTATCTCGCATCGACATGAAGAGTGTAGTGCGAAAGAGCGCGCCGGCTACGGTGCCGATCGTAGCCGCTGCCGTGCTCGGTACGCGGCTGCCAGTCCTGCTCGCCGGCGCCATCGCCGCTTCGATCGTCGGCACGATCCCTCCTCCCGTCGCCGAAGCGGTCTGGAGAGTGTCGTCGCACGAAGTGAGCAACCTGCTGGCGCGCTGGGATACGTTTTTCTACTACACGATCGCCACCGACGGCTACCACTGGGATCCGGCTGTCTTCCTTCACTACAACGTCGTGTTCTTTCCGCTGCTGCCGATGCTGATGCGCCTGGGCGGCGCCGCGCTCGGCGGCCATCCCCTGGCTGCGGGCCTCGTGATCTCGCTGACGGCTTTCGCCGGGGCGATGGCGATCCTGTATCGACTCGCGCTGCTCGAACTGGGCGAAGACTACGCGTGGCGCGTGATTCTGCTGATCTCCACGTTCCCGTACGCGTTGTACTTCTCGGCCGTCTACACCGAATCGCTGTTTCTGTTTCTGAGCGTGGGCGCGTTCTATGCGATGCGGCGAGGACGGGCGGGCTGGGCTGCGCTCTGCGGCTTCGCGGCGGGCCTCGCGCGTCCGAACGGGTTCTGGCTGTCGCTGCCGCTCGCGCTCATCGCGTTCTCGCAGTGGCTCGCACCGGACGAGGCGGAAGAGGATTCACGGCGTCCGAGCGGTTTCGCCGTTTCGCTGCTGGCGGCCGCCGTACCGATTCTCGGCACGACGATCTTCTCGGGCTATCTGCAGTGGCGGTTCGGCGACGCGCTCGCCTGGGTTCACGGGCAGGCCGCCTGGGGAGTCCCGCTGCTGCTGCGCCGCGGCGCGCCCGATCCGTTCAAGCTGCCGGGGGAAGCCGCGATCAAACCGATCGAGGTCATCGCCTGGATCGGCAACATCGCCGCGTTCGTCGCCGCCGCGTACGCGATTCGCCCGATCTCGAGGCGCCTGGGAGCGGCATACGGCATCTGGATCGCCGTGAACATCTTTCCGCCGGTCCCCGCGCACCTGTTCATGTCCCTGGGGCGCTTCGTCTCCGTCGTGTTTCCGTTCTTCTTCTGGCTTGCCATCCGTATTCCGCGCGACCGCGTGATCCGCGTCGCCGGCGCATTCGCCGCGTGTCAACTCGTGTTCGCCATCTGGTTTTTTCTCTGGCGTCCTGTCGTCTGACGATCGGAAGAAACCGCAGAGACCGCTGAGACCGCAGAGCTTGCTTTGTTTTCTGAAACAAAAACTCTCTGCGTCCTTTGCGGTCTCCGCGGTTTCCTCTGTACGTGCAGAGAAAACTCTCTGCAATCGCGAAACAAGACCGACACGATCGGAAGGAACCGCAGAGACCGCGAAGATCGCAGAGGTTGGTTGTGTTTTCTGAAATAAAAAGGATCTTTGCGGTCTCGGCGGTCTCCGCGGTTTCTTCTGTACGTGATCTGGGGCTCGTCAGACGTCTGCAGCCGGCGACGCCAGCCGCGTGATCGCGCTGATTCCAATCGCCGCGAGCACGGCGTTGCGCACGACGACGAGGAGCAATGCAGCGAACGCGCCGTCGAGCACCGACCCGTAGGCGCTCCACAACCACTGCGTGAGGGCGATGGCGATCGCCGTGAGTACGACCAGCCGCTTGTCGCCCTCGGTCCAGGCGATCGCGGCCGCCGGCGCCAGCCAGATGACATATTGGGCCGACAGCAACGCGGAGAGCAGCAGGAGCGTCGTGACACCGGCCAGCCATCCGGCGCCGACGCGGTTCAGCCGCGCGCCTCGCCAGCTGCTCCAGATGCACACGGGCGCGGCCGCGACGAACATGGCGATCGATGCGACGCTGTTGATCGTTCCGATCCGCCACGCACCGCTCTCCATCCGCACCGTGTGGGAGTCCATGAGGTGAGCGATGCTGCCGACCATGCTTTCAATCTGCCATCCCGTGGCGCCGCGGAACGTCAGGACCTGCATGACGCCGCGCGATCCGGCCATCCACAGCGCCGCGCCGCCCAGCGCCATTGCCGTCGCCATGAAAGCGCCGAGCGCCAGTCGCGACTGTCGATCGCGCCACGGCACGACGATCAGCGGCGCCAGCACGAGCGGCCACAGCTTGAACGCTGCGCCGACGGCGAGCGCGCTCCCGAGCGCGAACGGCTGGTCCCGCCGCCAGGCGGCGACGGCGAGAATGGCGGCCGCGGTCGACCAGGCGTCGACCCGGTTGAAGAACAGGTCGAGCACGGGAATCACGATCGCGGCCCCGCAGGCCGCTGCCGCGATGCCCCAGCCCCACATCAGTGATCCGACGATGATGGCATCCGCGACGAGATTGACGAGGACGATGCCGAGGCCGAAGGAGCTGCGAGTTCCCGGCGGTTGTCCGAGCGCCCTGAACACGAGCAGCGTGGCGATCGGATGCTCCACCTGATAGTCCACATACGGACGCCCGGGCGCGCTGGCGATCTCGTAGTAGCGATCGAAGTCGCCGGCCGGCTCCGAGCTCCTGACCGCCGACACGGTGAAGGCGATCGCGTGAATCACGAGCGCAGCCGCCAGGATCCAGCTTGCCGGCACGCGCGTGTCAGCGCTCATTCGTGGCAATCGCGAGAGCGCCAAAGTACGGCAGCAACCAGACCATGTAGTTGTTGTGCAGCGTTGCGCCGGCCGCCAGAATCGCGAGCTGCGCGCCGACGATCCAGTCCAGCGTTTCGCCGCGGCCCCATCTACGGCGCTGTGCCCGTAGGAGCAGCCATCCGATGACGCTGAGCGCCGCGAGGCGAACGATCCACACCAGTGGTCCCGCCAGGGAAAACATCAACGCCGTGGAGTCCGGATCGCGGGTGAACGGGTAGCCGATGTTGTGCCACAGCCCGGTCCAGTCGTTGATCGCAAACGGCGCGAGGCAGACGAGCGGGATCGCAAGCGCCAGCGCGGCGGACCACAAGGGTCCCGCGAAGAGAAGTGGTACGAACGCGAGCCCCGGCAGTAGTTTCCCTGCAATGGACGCACCGATTGCGCAAGCGGCGATGGCGTACTGCCCGCGGCCGGCCGCGATGACGCCCATCAGGCACAGCAGCGTCGGCAACAGATCCAGGTGTCCCTGGTCCAGGATGTTCGTGGCCACGTGACGCGTGAGGACGAATGGCGCGATCGCCAACGCTGTCCAGAAAGCAGCGCCGCGCTGTGCGCGTGCCCACGCCGCGAGAGCCCAGACAGTGAACAGGAAGAGCAGCAGATGTGAGATCGGAAATCCCGCCGGACCAAACGCGGCGAGGAACGGCGCATAGAACGCGAGCATCGCCGGCCCGTATTTGAATCCGAGCGACGCGAAAAGGACCCGGGTGTGCGCGCATCCGGCGGCGGGACTGATGGCGGGCGCGGCGGCGGCAGCCGGCACCGGACCGCACTCCGGTTTCGAGCGCAGATCGTCGACGGCCAGTTCATGTGCGACTCGATCGGTGTTCGTATCGGAGGCCCAGGGGTTGCGGCCTGCGCGAGCGGCATCGAGTGACGCCATCACCGTCTCAGCTTGATCGGAGGGCACCGTGCCGGTCTGGAGGCTGCGGACGATCCACGACGCGCTGAGCGCGACGTGGACGATCAATGCGAGGGAAACGATGCCGACGGCAGCTCGGGTCCACGCCGCGCTCGGGGCGGCCGACGGCTCGCGAGTACGTCTTCGCCACCAGGCCAGCGCCGCCAGCGCCAGCAGAAGCCCCGCACGGATGACACCGTGATCCCAGTCGAACACGCTGAAGAGGAAGAAGACCGCACAGACGAGCGCCACCCAGGCAGCAGGTTGAAGCAAAAGCGAGTCCTATTTCCGCAGGCGACCGGCCCGATGGTAGCACACGCATTCCGCGGCGATTCTGTAAGACACTAGGGAGGCGTGACCTCGCATCGTTCCCCGCGCACGGGGGTGTTGATCCTTTCGGCCCTCGGCGTCGTCTTCGGCGACATCGGCACCAGCCCTCTGTATGCGCTGCGTGAATGCTTCGATGGCGTTCACGCGATTCCCGTCACCATCGGCAATGTGTACGGCGTCCTCTCGCTGGTGTTCTGGTCGCTCGTCATCACCGTCTCGGTCAAGTACGTGCTCTTCGTGATGCGTGCCGACAACGAGGGAGAAGGCGGCATCCTGGCGCTGGTCGCGCTCGTGCGCGGACAGGCGGGCCAGCCGTACCGGCGGATTCTCGTGGCGATTGGATTGTTCGGCGCGGCGCTGCTCTACGGCGACGGCATGATTACGCCGGCGATCTCCGTGTTGAGCGCCGTCGAAGGGCTCAGCGTCGCCACCCACGTCTTCGAGCCCTACATCGTCCTCATCACCGTGGTGATTCTGATCGGCCTGTTTCTCGTGCAGAGCCGCGGCACGAGCGGCATCGGCGCCATCTTCGGGCCGATCATGATTGCGTGGTTCATCGTGATCGCCGTCCTCGGTCTGCCGCCGATCCTGAAGAATCCCGGCATTCTGTCGGCGCTGAATCCGTGGCACGCGTACGCCTTCTTTGCCGAGCACCGGTTCGGCTCGCTGCTGACGCTCGGATCGGTGTTCCTCGCCATTACCGGCGCCGAGGCGCTGTATGCGGACATGGGCCACTTCGGCGCCCAGCCGATTCGAATCGCCTGGTTCTCGCTCGTGCTGCCGACGCTGCTGGTGAACTACTTCGGCCAGGGTGCGCAGCTCCTTGCCAATCCGGAGACACGCGTGAACCCGTTCTTTCACCTCGCTCCGGAATGGGGTCTGTATCCGCTCGTCGTGCTGTCGACCATGGCGACGGTCATCGCCTCGCAGGCGATCATCTCCGGCGCGTTCTCGATGACGCAGCAGGCGATTCAGCTGGGATACTCGCCGCGGTTCGACATCCAGCACACGTCCGCGCACGAAGTCGGGCAGGTCTACATCCCAGAGATCAACTGGATGCTGATGTTCGCGACCGTCGGGCTCGTCTTCGGATTCCGCTCGTCCACGAATCTTGCGGCGGCCTACGGCATGGCCGTCACGATGACGATGGTCATCACGACCCTTCTGGCGTTCGTCGTCGCTCGCGAGCTGTGGCGATGGAGCCTGTGGCGGGCCGTGCTGGTGATGGCCGCCTTCCTCTCGCTCGACCTGGTGTTCTTCGGCGCGAACGTGCTCAAGATCCAGCACGGTGGCTGGTTCCCGCTCGTCGTCGCCGCGCTCGTGTACGGTGTGATGTCCACCTGGAAACGCGGACGCGAGCTGGTCGTGGCGCGGCTGCACGCGGCGGAAGTCTCGCTCGACGCGTTCTTCAAGCGGCTGGCGGAGAAGCCGCCCGTGCGTGTGCCGGGCACAGCGGTGTTCATGACCGCGCGTCCCGAGGGCGCGCCGCCCATCCTGGTGCATCACCTCAAGCACAACAAAGTGCTGCACGAGCAGATCGTGTTGTTGACCGTGTCGATGCTGAACACGCCGACGATCAGCGAAGGTGAGCCGATTCAGGTGGAAGCCATCGGGAGCGGTTTCTATCGCGTGATCGCGCGGTTCGGGTTCATGGAGTCGCCCGATGTGCCTGCGGCGCTGGCGCGCGCGCGGGAGAAAGGGCTGAAGCTCAATGACAGCGATACGACGTTCTACCTGGCCGATTTGACGCTGCTGGCGAGCGATCGGCTGGGCATGCCGGCCTGGCGCGACGCGCTCTTCATCTTTCTCTCGCGCAACGCGCGGCGGGCCACGAATTTCTTCAATATCCCGGTCGACCGCGTCGTGGAGATCGGCATCCAGCTGGAGATCTGATCCGTCCGGTTTTTCACGCGCGCCACGGCGAGCGGAGCTAGAATGGCGCTGCCTTGGGAGGTGTCTGATGAGAGTCTGGAATCGTGTGCTCGCCGGTCTGGCCGTGGCGGCATTGTCCGGCGCGACCGTTTGGGCGCAGGCGCCCAAAGCCGTGGAGCTCGGCTCGATTAACTTTCCGACGTCGGCAAAACCAGCTGCGCAGGCGCCGTTCCTGACGGGCGTCAAGGCGCTTTACAACTTCGAGTTCGACATCGCCGCGGACGCCTTCCGCGACGCGCAGAAGGCCGATCCCGATTTCGCGCTGGCGTATTGGGGCGAGGCGATGAGCTTCAATCATCCCCTCTGGGCGCAGCAGGATCTGCCCGCCGCGCGCAAGGCGCTCGAGAAGCTCGCGCCGACCGCGGCCGCACGGGCGGCGAAGGCCCCGGCCGGCAAGGAACGCGACCTGATGGAGGCGCAGGAAGTTCTGTTCGGCGCGGGCGACAAGCTCACGCGCGACATCGCGTACTCCCAGGCGATGGGCAAGATGCACGCGAAATATCCCGGCGACGACGAAATCGCCTGCATGTATGCGCTGTCGCTCCTCGGAACGGCGCGTCCGGGCGACAAGACGACCCGCAACTCGATGCAGGCCGCGGCGATCGTGCAGGACCTCTTCGAGCGTCATCCGCAGCATCCCGGCGCCGCGCATTTCATCATCCATTCGTTCGACGATCCCGACCACGCGATCCTGTCGCTGAAAGCGGCGCGGGCCTACTCGAAAATCGCGCCGTCGGCAGCGCACGCGCTCCACATGCCGTCGCACATCTTCGTTCAGCTCGGGATGTGGGACGACGTGATCGCGTCGAACATCGTTGCCTACAAGGCCGCCGACGATCTCGCCACGAAGAAGAACCTGCCGCGCGGCCGCGAGGACTTCCACACGCTGTCCTGGCTGCAATACGCGTATCTGCAGGAGGGCAAGTTCGACGAGGCGCAGAAATGCGTCGATCAGGCCAAGGCCGTTGCCGACAAAGACACGGCGCCGAACGTTCGTGACGGATACGCGGCGATGAAAGCACGCCAGGTGGTCGAGAGCGCTCGCTGGGAGAAGCTCGCGCTGCCGACGGGCGCGGTGAAAGACGGCGGCGCGCCCGGGTACGACGGCAGCGCGGCCTACGTGCTCGCCGCGGGATTGAGCGCGGCCAAACTCGGCGATCTGCCGACCGCCAACCTGGCCCTCGAGAAGCTGAAGGCCATGCGCACACAGGCCGAGACCGGCTCGAACGCGTACCGCGCCAAGCCGTTCGCGATCATGGAGAAGGAAGTCGGAGCGGCCGTCGCCGCTGCTCAGAAGGACACCGCGACCGCGGAGCGCTTGCTGAAGGAAGCCACGACGATCGAGTTGACGCTCGATGCGCCGTCCGGTCCGCCCGAACCAATCAAGCCGTCGTTCGAGCTGTACGGCGACCTGCTGCTCGACCTGGGCCGCCCGCAGGATGCGGCGGCGCAGTATCAGCAGTCGCTGCTTCGGATGCCGAACCGCCGCGCGGCGGTGCAGGGCATGTCCAAGACGTCGACCTCGCGGCCTTCGCAGGCGGGTGCGCGATGAGACGCCTGGCCGCCGGTGCCGTGATTGCTGCGCTTGCAGCAGTCGGAGGCGTGAGCCTGATCGCGCAGGAAACGCGATCGGCGACGCTGCTGACGACCGAACACTATCTCGACTGGGAGCGGGTGAGCGACGCGCAGATTTCACCCGATGGATCCCGGATCGTCTACACCCGCCAGCACGTGAACAAGCTCGAGGACAAGTGGGACTCGGAACTGTGGATCGTCAACGCCGACGGGTCCCAGAATCGTTTTCTCGTGAAGGGCGGCGCGGCGCGCTGGTCGCCGGATGGCAAGCGTCTGATGTACCAGGGTGAGGGCGAGCCGAAGGGGTCGCAGCTGTTCGTGCGCTGGGTCGATGCCGAAGGCCCCGCGACGCAGGTCACGCACATCACCGAAGCGCCGCGCAACGCAAAGTGGTCGCCCGACGGGAAGTCGATCGCATTTGCGATGTTCGTGCCCTCCACCGACAAGTGGAGCGTCTCGATGCCCAGCGAGCCAAAGGGTGCGAAGTGGACGCCGGCGCCGCGCGTCGTCAGCACGATCCACTACCGTCAGGATCAGATCGGCTACCTCGAGGACGGATTCACCCACTTGTTCGTCGTCCCGGCAGAGGGCGGCACGGCGCGCCAGGTCACGTCCGGCAAATGGAGCGTCGGGGCCGGCGAGCTGCG
>DASSGK010000077.1:0-3300 GCA_035693505.1 Vicinamibacterales bacterium | reverse complement strand
AGCAACGCGGTTCCCGCGGTCAGCAGCGCGGCGATCACCATCACGCGGGCATCGAAGGCCGGCACGATAGCTTGCGGCAGCGTGCCTGGCGGCAGGAGCGACGGCGCGGCGCGCACCGTGGCCCACGCGAGCGCCAGTCCTGCCGCACCGCCGGCGCTCGCCAGCAGCATGCTCTCCACGAACAGCTGCTGAACGATTCGCCGGCGGGAACCGCCAAGCGCCGATCGCACCGCGAACTCGCGAGTACGGCTGAGGCCTCGCGCGAGGAGCAGGTTCGCGACGTTCGCGCACGCCATCAGCAGCACGAACGCGACGACGCCCGCCAGTACCAGGGACGTCAGCCGCAGCTCGGGTCCGACGATCGCGCTGCGCAGCGGTTCGATCGTCACTCCCCAGGCTTTGTTCGTGTCGGGCGCCAGGGTCGCGATGCGATCGGCGATCGTAGCCATGTCGGCTCGAGCCTGGTCGAGCGTCGTGCCCGGCTTCAGCCGTCCGATCACCTGCATGTAGTGCTGGCGTCGCTGCTCCGGGCTGCGCCGCACCGAGAACAGCGTCCACATATCGGCGGGGTAAAGAATCTGGAACGAAGCTGGGACGATGCCGACGATCGTGTAGGGCTGATCGTCGAGAACGATGGCGCGGCCGATGATGGAGAAGTCGCCGCCGAATCGCGTCTTCCACAACCGCTCGCTGATGACGACGAGCGAGCGGCGAGCGGCCGTGTCGTCCGCGGTGAACGTGACACCCGCGATTGGACGGATTCCAAGCACATCAAAAAACTGCCATGTGACGGCCTGGCCGGGAATCCGCACGGCCTCGCCGCTGCCGGTCAGTGTGCGGCCGCCTCCGGAGATCGCGGCTACTGATGCGAACGCCTGCTGCTGCTCGCTCCAGTCGAGAAAGTTGAGGGGCGACACGCGGTTGTGCGCGAAGCGCGGAGAGCGCTCCCAGAGCATGACGAGACGATCGGATTGGGCAAATGGAAGAGAACGAACGAGAGCCGCGTCGACCAGGCTGAACATCGCGCTGTTGGCGCCGATGCCGACGGCAAGCACCGCGACGGCGACGAAGGTGAAGCCGGGGGCGCGGCGCAGGGAACGAGCGGCGTAGCGCAGATCGCGCCAGAGGGACACACCGCTTAGACGGATGGAGATTGAGGGGGTTGGGCGCGAGCAGGCCTAAGGCCTGCACTACACCCGATTGAAAAACGCTGGCGTTCGCGGCCGCTCGGCTAAAGCCTTCGTGCCACAGTTAGTGAACCGTGACCTTGTCGGATTCGAAGCCGTCGAGTTGCCAGCCGGCGTCGAACAGCGTGCGCTCGATCATCGCGTGCCGCTGAAACGCCGCGAGCGCATCGTCGAATCGCTCGACCGACATCCCCGTCGGATTCCAGCCGCCCGGTACACGAATTTCGTACTCGCGATCCTCGCCCGTGAGCGCGAGCTCGCAAATCACGGCGTCTTCATCCCGGCGAAAGATCCAGCGAAGGACCCTGATGTGCCGATAGTTCCGGCGGCTACGCTCGATTGGCGGCGCGCTGGCCGCGATCGGCTTGGTGATGGTCACGTTAGCCATGCCCCGAGTGTTCGCAATTGTGGTGCCAGCTCAGTCACGCGTATTTTGCGGGCGCTGTGGCGCGAGCAACGCGCCCGCCCGACCGAGTGCGGTGATCAGGTGCGTCACTTGTGCCACAAACTGTTTGTCATCGTGCGCCTCCATCGTCTCGGTGACGCCAGGGATCACTTCCGCGGCGTACGTCGGCTTCGGCGCGAAGAGCAGGTGGCGGTACCACGGCCGCCCCGGCAGCCCTGACGGATCGAGGAACGCGCGTTCGGTCTTCATCAAACCTTCGTCGAGCAGCGCGGCGGATCGGCGATCGGGAGCATCGGCAGCGAGGAGCGCGTCGACGCGGGCGCCGGCGGCAGCCGCGGCCGTCGTGAATCGATCGACCGCGTTGGTCAGCTGGCGGAGCGGTTCCTTTTGCGTCCCGGTCGCCTGCTCCGCCGCGTCGTTCACGAACTCGCGCAGGCGAGCGGCGGTCGCGCGGTAGTCGAGCGGCAGCACGTCGGCGTTCGCCAGGCGCAGCGCCATCACGCCCCAGACACGGGTCATCGCCGTCTGGCGCAGGAAACCGGGATCACCGAACTTCTGCACCCAGAGATGGTTGTCGTAGACGGAGTGATAGACGCCGTACGGACCCGTGTAGGTCATGTCGGCGCTCGGCACGCCGAGGAAGTTCAGGAAGACCGTGTAATCGGATCCGCTGCCCAACCGGTTGGATACGATCGCATCGTCGCTCTCGGTGAGCCCGAGGACGTCGCGCGCGCTCTGCGTGACGAGCCGGTTCAGCGCGGGAACTGCCTGCGCCTTGAAGTCAGGTCCGCCGGCAGAGCTGTCCACGTTCAGGTACGCCACCGCGTGAGCGGAAAGATCGGCAGCGTGCTGTTCTCCCCATTCGGTCGAAGAGGTGAGAGAGAACTCCTCGGCGTCCCAGCTCGCGAACTCGATCGTGCGGCGCGGCCGTACGCCTTGTGTGGCGAGGGCGCCGAGCGAGCGCGCGAGCTCCATGAGCGACGCGGTTCCGCTCGAGGGATCGACGCCGCCGTACCCCCACGCATCGCGGTGGTTGCCCACGATGACGCACTGATCGGGAGTCGACGCCCCTGTGATCCGTCCTGTGACGGTCCAGATGGGCCGGATCCTGTCGTCATTCTTGACGCGCAGGTGCACCGTCAGCGGTCCCGGGCCGACGTGATACCGGAGCGGCGCCGGTCCGCCCCCGCCCCCGTCCGACCTCTGAGGTAAAACCTCTGAGACGGGACCTCTGAGACCGGACCTCTGAGACGAAACCTCTGAGACGGAATCTCTGAGACGGGACCTCTGAGACGGAACCTCTGAGACGGGGGTTGGCGGGATGCCCCCCTGCCAGGAGGGCGGCGCGACGGGGCCGCCCAGCGCCTCCAGAATCGGACGCGCGTCGCGCCACGACAGCGGGACGCTGATGATCTTCGGCATCGAGACCGCGTCGGCTACCTTAATGCGGGGCGCTCCCGGGACCGACGCCCAGCCCGGCGTCAGCGGATCGCCGGGCACGCGGAAGTCGTACACCACGCCGCCGCGCTGGATGTGGCTCTCCGGCCCCCATGGACCGTTCGGGTACGTCGCCCCCTTCCGAAACCCATCGTCGTCCGGATCCGAGTAGATGAGAATTCCCGCCGCGCCGCGCTGTTCGGCCGTCAGCGCCTTGAATCCACGATAGCTGTACGGCACCGAGTAGCGGACGAGGACGATCTTCCCTTT
>DASSGK010000076.1:0-6594 GCA_035693505.1 Vicinamibacterales bacterium | reverse complement strand
CCCGCCATCGTGCTCGATGCGAAGCCGATGTTCTCAGGCACCATGGATCAACTCGGATTGCCGGTCGGCGGCGTCTCGTACGGCACGTCGACCGGATCGGGTTCCGGGGGCGGCGTCGGAACGGGTTCCGGTACTGGTCTTGGCTCGGGCGAGGGTCCAGGTATCGGCCCTGGATCCGGCGGGGGATTCGGCGGCGGCGCGTATCGTCCTGGTGGCGCGGTCGTCGCCCCGCGGATTCTCCGCCAGACCACGCCGCGCTACACGAGCGACGCGCTGGAACGCCGCATTCAAGGATCGGTCTGGCTCGAGGTCGTCGTGACACGTGAAGGTGTCGTCGGGAACGTGCACGTGCTGCGCTCGCTCGATCCTGGCGGCCTCGACGAAGAGGCCATCAAAACGGTCCGGGAGTGGCAGTTCGATCCGGGCCGCCTGTCGGGGAAACCGGTCGACGTCGTAGCGACGGTCGTCATCGATTTCTCGATCCGGTAGCGGCCTCGGCGTACGGCTAGGTTTCGCCTCCTGGCAATTACGTTGATGCGACCGTCGGGACACGGTGTTCGTCATGCGCAGACGATGCCGCATGCCCGAGACCGCAGCGGTTGATCCGATCGCCGAGCGTCGAGCGCTTGATCTGGAGGAGCTCTGCCGCGCGCGACTTGTTGCCGTGGCTCACCTTGAGCGCCCAGCCAATCAGGCTCGACTCGAGTTCGCGCATGCGATCGTCGAGCGAGATCGGTGCGTCCTGGGAGAGGCTCGGGGGCACAGGCGTCGGCGCCGATTCAAAGACCGGCGGCTCCGCCGGCGGCGGAGCCGCGGCTGCAGAGAGTTCCGGCAGCGGACCATCGCCGTGCAGCAGCACGCTCGCCGCCACGCACCCAATCCCGACCATGCCGCAGCTGCACATCTGGGCGATGCGCTCGCACGCATTCTCCAGCTCGCGGACGTTGCCCGGCCAGCGGTACCGCAGGAACGCTTGTCTCACCGCATCGGAGATCGGCGGCACGTCTTCGCCCCTACGGCGGAAGTAGCGCTCGATGAAGTGATCCATCAGCGCGGGAATGTCCTCGCGCCGCTCGCGCAGCGGTGGCAGCGTCAGCGGCAGGACGTTGAGCCGGTAGAACAGGTCCTCGCGGAACTTCCCGTCCGCGACCATCTGCTGCAGATTCTTCTTGCTGCCGGCGATGATCCGCACGTTGACCGGTACGGTCCGCGTGCCGCCCAGGCGCTCGATCGTCCGGTTCTGCAGCACCCTGAGCAGCTTGACCTGCATCGACAGCGGCACGTCGTCGATGTCGTCGAGGAAGAGCGTACCGCCGTCCGCCATCTCGAACCGTCCAGGCCGATCCTTGACGGCGCCGGTGAAGGCGCCGCGCTCATGGCCGAATAGCTCGGACTCGATCAGCGATTCCGAGAACAGCGCGCAGCTGACCGCTACGAACGGACGGTGCCTGCGGCGGCTGCCCTGATGAATCAGCGTCGCCGTCACTTCCTTGCCGGTGCCGCTTTCACCGGTGATCAGGACCGTGCTCTCGCTCGTGCCGATGACGCGGAGGAACTCGAACACCGCGCGCATGCGAGCGCTGCGTCCCACGACGACGTCCGGTGCAGGCGGGGTTGGGGCGATCATGATGCCCTCAGCGAAGACGCAACGTCCCGAATTCCGGCATCTGCTCGCGCAGCGCCATCTCGACGCCGAGGTAGAGCGTCATGTGTGCGCTGGCACAGCCCGCGCACCTCCCCGTCAGCCGTACCGCGGCGGAGTTTCCCTCGACCGCGATCAGTTCGATGTTGCCGCCGTCCGCCTGGATAAACGGCCGCACCCGGGCGAGCACGGCTTCGACGCGTTCTGTGGTCACCATGCCAACGTCTGAGGGCAACTGACGTGCCACCGGCGGAGGTGTCGGATTTACGGGGAAGGTGCGGAGAATTCGGCGAGAAGACACCGCATAGCAACGGGGAATATTCCCCAGTCCTGCGGGAAAGCTCCCGATCAGGCCGGCTTTTCGAGCTTGAACTTCTCGACGCGGTAGCGAATCTGATCGCGGTTCAGGCCGAGCATCCCGGCCGCCTTCGTCTGATTCCAGCCGCTCCGTTCCAGCGCCTGGGCGACCAGAGATCGTTCGAGCTGTTCGAGATCGATTCCGGCCGCGGGCAGGTCCACCCGCTCAGTGAGCTTCGCGGGACTGCCCGCCGCTACCGGAAAGTCTTCGAGTGTCAGGGTCTGGCCGTCCGCGATCAGCATCGCACGCTCGACGACGTTGCGGAGCTCGCGCACGTTGCCGGGCCACCCGTAGGCCTTCAGGGCGTCCATCGCGTTGGCCTCGACGCCGCGCACGTGCTTCCTGAATTCCCGGTTGTACGCGTCCACGTAATAGTTGATGAGCAGCGCCAGGTCGCCCGGCCTGGCGCGCAGGGCGGGAAGCTCGATCGGCAGGACGTTGAGGCGGTAGTACAGGTCTTCGCGAAAACGTCCTGCCTTCACCTCTGCTTCGAGCTTGCGGTTCGTGGCCGCCACGACGCGCACGTCCACCTTGATATCCACCGAGCCGCCGACGCGCTTGAACGACTTCTCTTCGAGAAACCGGAGCATCTTGGCCTGCAGGCCGGGCACCATCTCGCCGATCTCGTCCAGGAACACCGTTCCGCCATCGGCCGACTCCAGGAGACCTCGCTTCTGACGATCCGCGCCGGTGAACGCGCCGCGTTCGTGACCGAAGAGCTCGCTTTCCAGCAGCGCCTCCGGCAGCGCCGAGCAGGTGATGTTCATGAACGGTTTCGCGGCGCGATCGCTCTGATAGTGAATCACCTTGGCTGCAAGATCCTTCCCAGTCCCGCTCTCGCCCGTGAGCAACACCGTCGAAGCCGGACTGGCGGCAATCTTCTGGAGCAGCGCCCGGACGCCGACCATGACGTCGCTCTCGCCCACGATCCGCTCGAGGCTGTAGGGCTGCGCCTGACTGGCGCGCAGGGCCCTCACCTCGCGCCGCAGTTGGGTCGTCTCCAGCGCTTTGGCGACCAGCAAGGCGATCTCGTCGACGTTGAACGGCTTGTTGGCGTAGTGATAGGCGCCGTGCTTCATCGCCTCGACAGCCTTGTCAACGCTCGAATGGCCGGTCAGCAGGATGACGAGCGTATCCGGATCGTGGTCCTTGATTTGTTTGAGCACGGTGAGGCCGTCGGCGTCAGGCAGGCGGAAGTCGAGCAGCACGAGATCGACGCCTTCCCGATGGCGCTCCACAGCTTCGGCCGCAGTTTCGGCCTCGAGGATGCGGTAACCCTCCTGACCGAGTCGATCGGCCAGGGACCAGCGAATCAGCTGTTCGTCATCGACGATGAGGACGGTCGGCGCGCGCATGCGCCTAGTATACGGTCAGGCATTTGCGACGACGCTCAGGTTGTGCCGGTCTCGCGCGCGTGGAGCACAAGTCCCGCGACGTCAGCCATCTCGATCGGTTTGTCGACGAAATTGACGGCGCCGAGCCTCATGGCTTCTGCGGCGATATCCGGTGTGCCGTAGGCCGTCATCATCACCACACGGCTGTGAGGGGACACTTCCCTGATGGCGGCGAGCAGTTGCAGACCGTTCAAGTCTGGCAGCCGGTAATCGAGCATGATCACATCGATCGGACTGGGCGGGTTCCGAAGGATTGCGAGAGCACCCTTGCCGTCGCCCGCCTCCAACACCGCGTAGCCCTGGTCGCTCAGCACCTCGGCGAGTGACCATCGGATCAGCGCTTCATCGTCGACGATCAGCACCCCGACGTTCGCTGATTTTTTGCGCGTGAGGGGAATATTCCGCGGCGCCGGCTGGCTGTCCGGCTGCAACCCGCGCTCCAGTAAGGCTGTTTCGACTAGCATAGCCACGACAGGCTTCCGCACTTCAAGACCCGCGCCAACACGGTTGACCTCCGCACATCCCGCCACACTTTTGCGGTGGTTCAGAACGTGCTGATGAACGCCGCACAAGCGATGAACGGGCAAGGCATGATCATCTTCGAGCAGCAGCCTGACCAGGAGCCCAATGCCCTCACGAGTCGACGATCTGCGCGATCACATTGCCCGTCTGGAGCGCGCGCTCGAGATGGAACTGATGGAGGCGCGCGAACGGTGGCGCTATCGCATCGAGGCCGGCCGTGTCCGGTTCGAGCACGACGTCCATCTGGCACACGAACGACTGAAGCAGAGCATCCCCGCGTTCATTCGCGAGAGCGACCCGATCAACCTGTTGTCGGCACCGGTGATTTACTCGCTGATCGTCCCGATTCTGCTGATCGATCTCTGGATTACGGTCTATCAGGTCATCTGCTTTCGTATGTACGGCATCGCGAGGGTTCGGCGGTCCGCCTACATCGTGATCGATCGCCAGCACCTCGGGTACCTGAACGCCATCGAGAAGATCAACTGCATGTATTGCGGATACGCGAATGGCGTGCTCGCGTACGTGCGCGAGGTCGCTGCAAGGACCGAGCAGTACTGGTGTCCCATCCGACACGCCCACCGGACGCGCGGCTCTCATGCGCACTATCGGGAGTTCGTGGACTATGGCGACGCCGAAGGTTACAAGCGGCGACTTCCGGTCCTGCGCGCGGAACTCAAGCAGGACGGAGACGCCGGCGACTCATAAGCTGCGTCGGCGGAAGATACGGAACTCCTCACCCTCCGCCTGCTCTGCCGCCAGCTGCTCGAAATTGTGGCAGTGCACTTCTTCCCACTCCTCGTGAAGCCCCAGGATCGCGTTGGCCGAGATGGCCACCTGATCGCGGGTCGCGCCCGGGAACCGGCGGACGAGAATCGTTTCGACTTTTTGACGATCCACCACGGCGACCTCCTATGACCGATTCATGCGGACGGTCAACCCGCCGACGAACATCGCGAACCCGAGCAGACCGAGCGCCAGGCCAACCGGCAACATGATCATCGTCACGCTCAGGCCTACCCCGACCACCATCAACACGAAGCCGGCGATCACGAAGAACACGTGTTCGACCAGACCGACGACAAAACCGAGGATCTCTCGACGTTCGATGACATGGGACATGGCACCCTCCTGTCGGTCACCCGATTCGCAAAGGATGTACCTGGCGTATTGCTGGATTTCCGGCAGGAGTGGCGCGGCGCGCGCGCGCTGGAATTCCGGCACCTTGGCGGATCGCGCGATTTTCCGGCGCATTTCCGCTGAGCATGCGGGTTGCACTCGCCCCGGTCGTCATCAAGAGGCCGTCATGATTGTCATGAAGCAGATTCTCGTCGCCACCGATTTCAGCGAGGCCTCGGGAGCCGCCATGGACTACGGCCGCGCCCTGGCCCGAACCTTCGGCGCCTCGCTGCACCTGCTGCACGTCGCCGAGAATCCGTTCCTCCGTCCGACCGCGGCGGATCCGCACGCGCTCAAAGCCGCAACATTGAGACGGCTCGCCGGCCGGCTCACCGACGACGATAAAGATGCACTGCACGCCACCGCGGTCCTCGAGACGTCGGACGATCCCGCCGACGCCATCGTGAAGTACGCCGGTGCGCACGGGATCGATCTGATCGTCATGGGCACCCATGGGCGTGGCGTGGTGGCGCAGATTCTCGTGGGCAGCGTCGCCGAGAAAGTCGTACGGACGGCGCCGTGTCCGGTGCTCACCGTCCGTTACCCCGAGCGCGAATTCGTCGTGCCGGATCCTGTGGCGTCAACGGTCAACAGCAGCAATCCAGGAGGCCAATCATGATCGCGCTCAAGAACATCCTCGTCGCGACCGATTTCAGCGAACCGTCGGACGCGGCGCTCGCCTACGGCCGCGCCCTCGCACGCACTTTCGGCGCGACGCTGCATGTCGTCCACGTCGTGGACAATGTGTCGACGCTCGTCTACGGCGCCGAGGTCTACGCGGTGCCGATGCCGGAGCTGCGGGAGGAAATCGAAAACGCTGCGCGCAAACAGCTCGCGGACCTGCTCGTGGACAACGACCGGCCGCCCCTGCCGGTGCGCCCCGTCCTGTTGACGGCGAATGCGCCGGCCGCCGCGATCGTCGACTATGCGAAAGGCGAGCGGATCGACCTGATCGTCGTGGGGACTCACGGACGCGGAGGGATGGCACATCTGCTGATGGGCAGTGTCGCGGAGCGCGTGGTGCGGACGGCGCCGTGCCCGGTGCTGACGGTTCGCCGTCCCGAGCATGAATTCGTCATTCCAGACGCGATGGTCGTCGTCGCCAAGGCCTGAGATGCATCCGGTTGCGCCATCGCCACCCGTGCTCGACGATCCGGCCGCGCCCCGGTTGGTGCTGCGGGACGGATCGGTCGCAACGGTCCGTCGGTCGAGTCCTGACGACCGGGACGCGATGCGGCGCTTCTTCCACGAGCTGTCGCCCGAATCGCGGCGCCGTCGGTTCTTCGCCACCGGCGAACCCGCCGACACGCTGATCGACAGCTTGTGCGACTCGGCGGACGCGTCCCGGAACGTTACGTTGGTCGCCGTTCGGCAGCTCGACGGCGACATGCGATTCATCGCCGTCGGATCCTACCTGTCCATCGGCGGCGAGTCGGCGGAGGTCGCGTTCGCCGTCGACGACCGCTTCCAGGGGAAAGGCCTGGCGACCGAGCTGCTCG
>DASSGK010000075.1:0-14974 GCA_035693505.1 Vicinamibacterales bacterium | reverse complement strand
GCATCGACGAGGGTGCCATGGAGCTTCCGGCGGTAGACGTGCCGGGCCCGGAGCGCATGGCGCAGAGCGCCGAGATCGACCGGCGCGTGCAGGACGCGCTGCGGGAGCTGAGCCCGCTGGAGCGGGCGGCGTTCACCCTGCGGCACTACGAGGGACGGACGATCGAGGAGATCAGCTCGACGCTCGGGTTGGGAACGAGTGCGGCCAAGCACAGCGTGTTTCGGGCAGTCAAGAAACTGCGCGTCGCGCTGGCGCCGCTGCGGAGCCAGGAATCGTGACGCATCATTTCACCGAAGACGAACTGACGCTCTACTACTACGGCGAAGGCCGCGGGCGCCACGATATCGAGAGACACCTCGAGTCGTGCGCGGACTGCTCGGCCACGTATCGCGAGATTGCCGGCACGCTCGCGATGGTCGCCGCGCCCGAGGTACCCGAGCGCGGCGATCAGTACGGGCTCGAAGTCTGGCAGCGCATCCGGCACAAGTTGCCGGACAGAGAGACGGGGTTCGCGAGGTTCGCGAGGTTCTCAGGGTTCTCAAGGTTCACGGGGTTCCCGGGGTTCTCGGGGTTCCGGGAGTTCTCGCGGTTCGGCCCTGTCGCGGCGGCCGCGCTCCTGGTCATCGCGGCCTTTGTCGGCGGACGCTTGTGGCAACGATCCATCACGCCGGTGGACAACGTGGCCTCGAATGCCTCGCGCAGCGGGAACCCCGCGAACCCTGAGCACCTTGCGAACCCCGCGAACCCTGCGAACCCCACGAACCGTGAGAACCCTGAGCACCGCTCGAACCCCGCGAACCTGATTCTCCTGACCTCCGTAGCGGATCACCTCGAGCAATCCGAGCGTGTGCTCAGCGACATCATGAACGCGCCGCGCGGCGACATCTCGGCGGAGCAGCGCTGGGCTGACGATCTGGTCGACGCGAGCCGGCTCTATCGGCAGGACGCCATCGATGCCGGCGAAATGTCGGTGGCGGCCATCCTCGACGATCTCGAGCGCAGCCTCATCGAAATCGTGAACAGCCCGTCGAAGATCAGCGCGGCGGATCTCGATCAGATTCGCCGCCGTATCGACGCGGCATCGCTTCTCTTCAAAGTGCGGGTGATGAGCGACGAGCTCCGGCAGCGCGAGCAGGCGCCGGATCGTCCCGCCCCGCGAACGTCAACATCAACACGAGTCACAAGCTGACCATCATGCATACAACACGACTGTTCCTGTTCTCGACGATTGCGGCGGCGCTGGCAGGGCCGGCGGCCGCGCAGACCGCACCACGCCTCCCGTCGCCGCCGGTGCCGGCGATCACCGCGGTCCCCGCGATTCCGGCGGTCGGCCCGCTGCCATCGATGCGTGGGCTGCCGACACCCTGGGTCGATGGGGGACGCGACGCCGACGATCGAGCCGACGACTTGTACGATCGGGCCCGCGATCTCATCGAGCAGGGCAAGTTCGATCGCGCCGTCGCCGATCTCGATCGGCTAATCGGGCTCAAGAGCAACCGCACCGACGCGGCGATGTACTGGAAGGCCTATAGCCTCTCGAAGCTCGGTCAACGCGCCGAAGCCCTGGCCGCGCTGAACGATCTCTACAAGCAGTTCGCCGACAGCCGCTGGATTCGCGATGCCAAGGCGCTCGAAGTCGAAGTGCGGCAGGCCTCCGGCCAGGCCGTCTCGCCGGCGTCGCAGGACGACGAGGAGCTGAAGCTGATGGCGCTTCGCGGGATCATGCAGAGCGATCCCGAACAGGCGCTGCCGGTGCTCGAGAAGATGCTCACCGGGACGAACTCGCCGAAGGTGAAGGATCGAGCACTCTTCGTGCTCAGCCAGAGTCATTCGGCGCGCGCGAGGGAGATCATCAGCGGCGTCGCGAAGGGCAATGGCAACCCCGACCTGCAGCTCCGGGCCATCCGTTACCTGGGGATTATGGGCGGGCCGGACAATCGGCAGCTGCTGGCCGACGTGTATAAGGCGAGCAGCGATCCAGCCGTGAAGCGCTCGATCCTCCGGAGCTTCATGACCGCCAACGATCGCGAGCGGCTCTTTGCCGCCGCGAAGACGGAGACCGACGCGAGCCTGCGCGGCGAAGCCATTCGTCAACTCGGCGTCCTCCACGCCAGCAGCGAGCTCTCGCAGCTGTACCAGACCGAAACGTCGGTCGACCTGAAGAAGTCGATCCTTCAGTCGATGTTCGTCGGCGGCGACGGCGACAAGCTGATCGAGCTGGCCAAGACAGAGAAGGATCCCGAGCTGCGCAAGACCGCCATTCGCAATCTCGGTTTGATGAAACGTGCGAACGCCACCGAGACACTCACCAGCATCTATGCGTCGGACGCGTCGGTCGACGTCAAGAAAGCGGTCATCAACGCGTTGTTTATCCAGGGCAACGCCGCGGGGCTGGTCACGCTGGCCCGGGCGGAAAAGAACGCCGACCTGAAGAAGGACATCGTCTCGAAGCTCTCGAACATGAAGTCCAAAGAGGCGACCGATTATCTGATGGAGTTGCTCAAGTGAGGGCCGGACAACGACAAGGACACAAAGGTCGTCAGAGGACACAAAGGCTGCTGGCTGTCTCCGTGACCTTTGTTGTTCTTGGTGTCCTTGTCGCCGCCCCCAGTTCTGCGCAAGGGCGAATCACCAACGCGAAGACCGAAACCCGCTCGGCCGCGCAGGGACTCGAGCGCGAAGTGCGCGCCGCGGCCGCGCGGCCTGCGGTGACCTGGATCGGCTACCGGGTGCCGATGGTCGCCGGCCCGCGTCAGATGTGCTGCTACGACAGCCCGTCGGACTCCTCCCTCTCGGGCGGCGTGTGCCGCCTGGAGAGCGGAGGCGGCGTCTCGATGAACACGGGCGACTTTCGCAACCGTGATGGATCGCGAGTCATGCTGGAGCCGGCCACGGAGTTCATCGTGCTGGCCCGTCTCGAAGCCGGGGCCGTCACCCGGGTCAGAACGTTCACGCCCGATTGCGACATCGACGCCGCCGCGCTGCCGCTGGTCTGGCTCACCGACGTCAAGCCCGACGAGAGTGTCGCGTGGCTGACGTCGCTGGTCGCGGCAGCCCCGGACAGCGGCGACAACCACGATCGTGTCGGAAAGACGGCGATGAGCGCCATCGCGCTGCACAACGTGCCCTCCGCCGACCGCGCGCTCGAGACGTTCGTCGCACCGACGCGCCCCGATTGGCTCCGCGGAGACACGGCGTTCTGGCTCGGCAGCACGCGCGGCGAGGCAGGCTCACGCCTGCTCGCTCGAATGATCGCGCAGGATCCGAGCGACAAGGTGCGCGAGAAGGTTACCTTCGGCCTGTCGGTCAGCAAGGTGCCCGCCGCGCTGACCACGCTGATCGCGACCGCACGCGACGACAAGAGCACGAAGGTCCGCGGTCAGGCGCTGTTCTGGCTCGCGCAGAAGGCCGGCAAGGAAGCGGTCGCGACGATCACGAACGCGATCGACAACGATCCGGAAACCGAAGTGAAGAAGAAGGCCGTCTTCGCGCTCAGCCAGCTGCCGAGAGATGAAGGCGTGCCGAAGCTGATGGAAGTGGCGCGCACAAACCGCAACCCGGAAGTGCGGAAGCAGGCGATGTTCTGGCTGGGTCAGACGAAGGATCCGCGCGCGGTCAAATTCTTCGAGGACATCCTGCTGAAGCGGTAGTGTCCGGCTTCAGCCGGACCAGATTGCTCGGTGATAACATCCGCCTGATGGGCGACCGTGAACAACTGATCGACATCTCAGAGCAGCTCGCGAGCGCAATCTCGCGGCGAGACGTCGCGGCGGTTCGCGGTTTCCTGGCAGACGGGTTCGTACAGCGCCCAGCAGGGGGCACGGCCGTCGACACCGAGACGTTCCTCGCCAACATCACGAGGATTCCCGGCGACATCCTGTTTGTCAAAGTCGAGCAACTGACGGTGGACATCTGGGGCGACAGCGCGATCGTGACCGGCATCCAGCAGGCGCGGCTCGAGATCGACGGATCGGTCGTCAACGATCGCCGTGCGTTCGTCGACTGGTTTGTGAAAGAGAACGGCGACTGGAAGGTGCGAACCGCAGTCGACCTCGCCGCCAACTAGAAGCCGTGGCGGCGTTCGGGCTTGGTCTCGTGACCGCTCGGCTTGATCGTCAGATCGGCCCCGAGAATGCTCTGCACTTTCTGGTGCGTGAGCATCCGGTCCGATGCCTTGGCTGCGGCGAAGATCCGGTCGACGATCTCGTCGGTCGCCGGCAGCCCGCGGCTCTCCAGCCAGAAGATGACGTTCGAGCGGCCTGACATCGGGCCGACCTCGATCTCCTGCTGACGGCCCACGAGGCTGGCGGGGACGGCCGCATACACGGCATCCATCAGCGCCCGGTCACCTTTGCGGAACGCCTTCACCACCGCGGCTGCGTGGACGCCCGTCGCCGTGCGGAACGCGTCGGCTCCAAGCACGGGATAGTTCGGGGCAATGCGGACGTCGCAGGCTTTGGCGACGGCCTGCACGTACGACGGCAGCCCGGTCAGGTCGTTGTCGCGGTACCCCATCATCACGAGGTTGACCATCAGCAGATCGATCGGCGTGTTGCCGCAGCGCTCGCCGATGCCGAGCGCGGCGCCGTGCAGCCGCGTCGCGCCCGCTTCGAGCGCGGCGATGCTCGACGCGACACCAAAACCGCGATCGCGATGCCCGTGCCAGTCGATCCCGACGTCCACGCCGAGTTCGGCGATTAGCGACTTCACGAACGTGACCACGGCGCGCGCGCCGCTGGGCGTCGCGTAGCCCACCGTGTCGGCCACGCACAGGCGCTTGGCGCCGGCGCGAATCGCCGTGGTGAAGAGCCGGCGCAGCGACTCCGGATCCGCGCGCGTCGTGTCCTCGGTCACGTACATCACGTCGACGCCTTCCCTGGCGGCGAACGCCAGGGCGTCTTCCGTGCATTTCTCCAGGAACTCCAGCGTCCACCCTTCCGCGTACTGCCGGATGGGGCTGGATCCGATGAACGCTCCGCATTCGATCGGCACGCCGGTTCGCTGCTGGATGTCGGCAATCGGTTTGATGTCGGACACCAGCGTGCGCGCGGCACAGTTGGCGCGGATGCGCAGCCGCCCTTCGCCGATGGCGGCCGCGAGCCGCTCGACGTCCCTGGCGACCTTGGGGCCGGCGCCGGGGAGACCGATGTCGGCCGTGTCGATGCCCAGGCGATCCATCCGCTGAAGGATGTCGATCTTCTGGTCGATCGTCGGCGACCGCACCGACGGTGACTGCAGGCCGTCGCGCAGCGTCTCGTCGTCGAGCATCGCGATGGGCTTGCCGGGACCTTCCGGCGACGCGTCGTGATTCCAGTCGTAAATGAGGGGATGCGGCGCTACGCGCACAAGGTCACCTTGGTTTGTCCGTCATCACGAGCGATTCCATCGCCGGCGGCACACCGGACGCTGTGGCCGGCACGACGCGATCCGCCTGGCCTTCGGAACGCCGCGTCGCATAGTTGACGAGCGTCAGACCGGCGATCACCAGGCCGGCGCACGCGGCCGTGGCGATCCAGAAACCGCGCACGACGGCGGGACGCATCCAATCATCCATGATGGCAAAGGGGCCGGCGGGGAACGCCGCGGCCTGCGCAGACGCCGCAACGATGAAGGCTCTGCCCGCGACGACGATCACGCGGTCGAACACCACGTTCCAGACGACGATCGCCCAGACGATCCACAGCACGCGGGCGATGCGAGCGGCCTGGCGCGGCTGTCTCCAGGCATCGACGCGGCGCCGCGCGGCCGCCAGCAGCATATTGTTCGATTATCGCACGCGGCAAATGCGCGCCAGAAGTACCTGAGGCCGAGCTCTTACCGGCGCCTGGCGTAGGCCCTGATCCCGATGATGATCACGGCCGCCGAGACGGCGACGTAGGTGACCCATTGCTGCGAGGCGCTCCCGGAGGCGCGCTCGAGGTACAGCACCGCGGCGACCAGGACGCTCAGCGCGATCACCGTGGGCACGAGGCGCGACCGCGACGAAGCCGGCCGCACCTCCGCGGGCTGATACCGGGCCTCGGTGGTGGCCGTACCGCACTTGTAGCAAATCAGCGCCTTGTCGGCGATTTCGGCGCCGCAGCTACGACACTGCATTGCGTTGAATCAGGGGACGCACGGCTGCCATGATAACCAACACGAGACCGAAGGTGCACACGATCGTCGCGCCCGTCGGCAGGTCGGCCTGCAGCGAGAGGAACACGCCGAGCGCCGACACGATGGTGCCCATCGTCCAGCCGATCGCCAGCCGCTTGCCGATACTGTCGGCGTACAGCATCGCCGCGACGGACGGCACGATGAGATACGAGAAGACGAGCAGCACTCCGGCAATCGACACGGAAGACGTCACCACGAAGCCGAACGAGGCGTAGAAAAGGAAATCCCAGAACTTCACGTTCAGGCCCGTGCTCTCCGCGTTCCGGTGGTTCATCGAAATCGCGAGGAACTTGTGGCGGAAGACGTAGTGGAAGATCCCGATGCCGCCATACAGCATCGCGGTCTTCGCGACTTCGGGCCACGACACCGCCAGGATGTTGCCGACGAGCATGTCCTTCAGGTGCTCGCTCTCGGAGGTCGCCTTGCTCATCGCCAGGATCGCGGCCGCCGACGCAACCGCGTAGCAGATCCCGATGATGGCTTCCTGCGGAATCCTCCCCCGCTTGCTCCGAATCGTCGCAAACACGAACGCGCCCATGAACGTGAACACGAGACTGACCCAGTAGACCACCGGCGCGTGCGGATCGCCGTTCGAGAACGGCATCAGCAGCGCGATCGTCGCCCCCAGCGCCGCGATTTGCGCCAGCGACAGATCCACGAAGATCACGCCCCGCTCCACCACGTGGACGCCGAGGTAGGCGTGGATGCCGGCGAGGATCAGGCTGGCGGCAAAACAGGGCGCGAGAAACGAGAGCATCGATGCGTCGATCATTTGGTGGCTCCGACCTTCTTCATCGCCTCGAGGAAGAGGTTGATGTCGTAGTCGAACAGCTTGAAGTAGTCGGTGATCTCCTTCACGCCTCCCACCGACGGCGGCATCACCAGCACCTGCGCACCCGTGTCACGCCCGATGGAGTTCGGCGTCTTCAGGTCGAAGTACGGCTCGACGAGCACGATCTTCACGTTCAGCCGCTTCATGTCGGTGATGAGATCGAGCGTGTGCTGCGGCGACGGCGGAATGCCCGGCTTGGGTTCGACGTACCCGACGATGTCGAGGCCGAAGCGCTCGGCGAAATTCGGGAACGAGCGGTGATACGTGACCACCTTGGTGCCCTTGTACGGCGCCATCTGCGCGAGCCAGCCCTTTTCGGCGGCGTCCAGCTTCGCGTTGAAATCCGTCAGCTTCTGCTGAAAGAACGCCTTGTCGTTCGGCCGAAACTGGGACAGCTTGTCGGCAATCTCCTTCGCCACGCGCTTCCCGTTTTCCGGGTCCATCCAGTAGTGCGGATTGCCGAGCGGGTGGACGTCGCCCATGGCGCGCGTGACCTGGCCGGTCGGCAGCTCGAGAATCGCCGCCTGCAGTGACGCGTCGAGATAACCGTCGCTTCCAGGCTGGATCTTCGAGTTGCGGCTCTGCTGAATCAGCGGCGGCAGCCAGCCGATCTCCAGCTCGCGGCCGACCACGACGAGCACGTCGGCCTTCTGAAGCTTGAGGATGAAGCTCGGCTTCGCCTCGACGAAGTGCGGATCCTGGTAGCCCCGCGCGATCGCCTCGACGGTGATGTGATCGCCGCCGACCTCGCGCGCGATTGCCGCGAGATCCTCGGTCGTGGTCATGACGTTGAGCTTGCCCTGCGCGCGAGCCGCAACCGGTGCGAGCAGGAACGCGGTGACGAACAGTGCGAGATAGCGTTTCATAAAAGCGCCTTGAACCCTGAACCTTGAACCCTGAACCCTAGAACGGGTGCGCGCCGTGCGCACCGATGGAGAACTGGAATTGAAACAACAGCTCGTTCGCGCTCGAGACGATCGACGGCGCGGTTTCGTAGTTCGTACGGCGGTACTGCGCCCGCACCTGGCTGAACTCGCTCGGCCAGTAGGTGATGACGAAGGAACCGCCGGTGTCCACCAGCGAGGCGTCGGTGGCGTGGCCCGATCGGTCGAATCGCGCGCCGGCAAACCATCGTCGTCCGAGCTGATAGTCGCCGGAGACGTAGAAGCCATCGGTACTCTGCAGGCCGGTGGGCTGATCGCGGCGGCTCCAGATCCACTCGGTCCGTCCCACGAACGAATGGTAAAGCGACCGCTGGAGCGGCTTCCACCGGAAGGTGGCGTCGATCCCGTATAGCTGCGTGGTGAAGTCGTCCATCGACTCCGGCGTGCCCGTCGGCGCCGTGGTCGCCGAATTGTTGTGGCCCCGCGAATAGGAGAATCCCAGGTCGAGGTTGCTCGACTCGGTGATGTCCTGGTATCCGCGCAGGTGTCCGACGTAGCTCAGGTCGCTGCGCTTGTTCGATTTATACAGATCCCCCGAATCGCCGCGGAACACCTGCCCCGTCGCTTCGAGGAAGATCCACGGATTCGGAATCAGGCGCGCCACCGAGATGCCGGCATCGTCGATTCCGTCTTCGCCGCCGACCAGGTTCTGCGTGACGAGCGGTCGATCCGTCCAGGTCAGGATGTGGTTGTGCAGCGTGTTCACCTTGCCGAACGCCGCGCGCATCTTTCCGACCTTCGTCAACAGCCCGCCCGGCAACTCGGTGAGGGTCAGGAATCCTTCTTCGAGGTCGACGCCTTCCTCGCCGAACGAGATGAAGAAGTCGGCGCGCGCGTAGGGATCGACCACGGCCTGAAGCGACAGCTCCGATTCGTGCATCTCCATCGCCGGCGACGGGTTCACGTCGTTCTTGCCGGCGGCGCCCAGGAAATCGCCGATGACGGCCATGTCCGGATTGAATATTTTGGAACTGTTCGCCGCCGAACCGTACGTGGGCAGTGCTCCGGTTGGACCGCCGGCGCCTTCAGCGCCTGCCGGCACCTGGGCCACCGGCGGCGCGGCCTGGGCGGGCGGCGCCGCGGCGGCAGCCGGTGGCGGCGCGGCGCCCGGCGGACTTCCCCCTTCCGCAGCCGCAAGCTTCGTTTCGAGCGCGGTGAGACGATCGCCGTACTGCTGTTTCAGAGTCTCGAAGTCCTTGCGCAGCTGATCGATCTCCTGGCGCAGGGCCTGTGGACTCTCCTGCGCGGCCGCGGTGGACGGCGCGAGCGCAATGACGCCGGCGACCACCGAGGCGCACACAAATCGCGTGGCTCCCATGAATGCCTCCGTCGGCCGGCCTTCGGCCAGCCGCTGGTCTTCCTAATTGAAAAGGACGCGCGTCAGAGCGCGGCAGGAGGCGATCGACCGGTGGAGCGGACAGCGAGCAGGGTATCTTCGCCGAGCAGTTGATCGGCAAAGGCGCGGCCGGCGTCGGCAAGGTGCCAGACACCGGGATTCAGAACGGTCTGGGGGTTGGAACTGAGTTGCGACGAGGTGCACGAGGTGCAGTGCTGGGGCGTTTTCAGCTCGCACTGCAGATCGTGATGCTCGAAAGGCGAGGCGATGAGGAAGAGGGCATACATCGCCACACCGGCGACCGCCAGGCGGCGCGAGAGGCGACCGCTCCCTCCTCGAATCATCTGCATCGATTATACGCCCTGGACCTGCAGGCTCGTCAGCGGCCCACAATAGCCTTGAAACGGGCCGCGACGCCGCCCAGATCGCTCTCCCCCGTCTGCTGGGAGACGCCGCCCGTTCCGAGTATGCCGGGTATGTGGGTATATTGGACGTCCACCGCCACGCCGATCCAGCGGTGCAGGCGGAATTCGGCCCCGCCATTGACGACGAACCCCGCGTGCCGCGTGTCGACGTTGTCACCGGCATCGGCAAATGACGACGTTTCCTGGTAGCCGTAGGAGCCAAACCCGGCCGCCACATATGGACGGACGCGCGGCAGGGTCGGCAATCGGAACCGGTAGCCCCCGGTCACCTCGATCGGCGTGATCGTCGCGGTCAGCGGAATGCCGAGCTTGAACGCCTTGCCGCCGCTGAAGTACGAGCGCTCGCCGTTCTCCTGGAATCGCGACGCGGTGATTTCGACGAAGTAGGTACCCTTGAACACGACCTGACCGCCGCCGCCGAAGAACGGAAAGTAGGTTTTGCCGAACGCCGCATCGAAGGTGTCGACGGCCGCAAACGACTGATCCGTCACCAGGAAGAACGGGCGGATCGACAGGGACGGCTCGTCTTGAGCCGCCGCCGGCGCCGCGAGCGTGAGACCGAGGAGAAGAAAGACTATCCGCGTCACTTCGCCAACCCCAATCCGCGCAGTGCCGCGCGCGCATCGACGAGCCCGAATCCGAACGTGTTGTCGCGACCGGCCGCGCCAAGGTCCACGGCGGTCTTCTCGAGGACCTCTTCAATCACCGCCGGATCGGTCACGCCCTGCTGCATCAGCATCGCGGCGACGCCCGCGACGTGAGGCGAGGCCATCGACGTGCCTTGATACGGGATGAAACCCATCACGTCGAAACGCGGAGCGTGGTACTGCGCGGGCGGCAGCAGGAAGGTATCGGTGAAGTTGGGATCGAACGTCTGCTGGTAGATGGCGCCGGCCAGTCCAAACCCGCGCACGTCGCCGCCAGGCGCGGAGAGTTCGATGTAGCTGCCCGTGCTGGAGTAGAACGCGTGATCCTTCCCTCGATTGACCGCGGCCACCGACACCACGCCGGGCACCCGCGACGCGATCTCGGCGAGAATGCTCGTCGGGTTCGTGCCGAAGGGCGGAATGTTGTCCTCGAACTCGTTGCCGCCGGCCACCGTCACGAAGCAGCCCTTGCCGACGGCGTAGCGCATCGCCGCCTCGATTACCGGTGAGCACTCCGGCTGATTGGCATTTGTGGCGCAATTGGCGGGGCCCGAGCTGCCAAGGCTCATGTTGATGATCTTCGCGCCGTTATCCGCCGCGTAATGCAGTGCGCGCGCGATGTCGTCGTCGAATCCGCCGACGTCGGTTGCGGCGCCGAACAGCACATCCCAGTCGCTCGCGAGCGCTTTCAACGGCATCAGCTTCACGTTGAACGCGACGCCGGCGGTCCCCACGCCGTCGTTCGTCAGCTGGCCGATCGTCCCGCTCACGTGCGTGCCGTGCCCTTCGAAATCCAGCGGCGGCCGGGCGCCGTTGGTCACGAAGTCGAACGGCATGATGATGCGTCCCGCATTCGCCGCGTTCACGAGCTGTGGTGCCGCGGAGTACGGAATCGTGACCGTGCCGAGCGCGGGATACAGGGTCCCTTGATCGTCGCGAAATGCCGGAATCGTCGCCGTAATCGTCGCGTTCTGATAGGCCATCCCGGTATCGATGACCGCGACCGTGATGGTCGAGCCTGCGGCCGGCTGGATGTCCCAGGCTTTCTCCAGGTTCAGCATCGGCAGGTTCCACTGCATCGTCGCGTACAGCGGATCGTTGGGAACCATCGTTGCGCGCACGCGGTGAGCAACCTGGGCGTATTGAACCTCGGGCCGCTGGCTCAGCACTCGCGCGGCGGCCTCCGCGTCCTCGGATGGATTGAGCTGAACCACGTCGAAATCCGCGTACGACGGGCGCGTGCCGATCTCGCCGCTGGCGCTGGCCATCCGAACGGCAGCCCGGCGCTCGGCCATGGACGCCTCGTCGCGGAATCTCACGAGCACCCGCCCGGGCCGGAAGCGCGCGACGCCACTGGAGGTGCCGGCCTGCTCGAGCGTCGCGTGAAACCCGGCGCGCCTCGCGGATCCCGGCGAGCCCGACAGATGACTTTGATCGACGATTACCCCTTCATCGACCGCCGTGAGCCCGACATTCTGCAGAATCTGCAAGCGCGACAGGTCCGCCACCTGGCCGCGCAGCGTCAAGACGAGGCCGCCGGCAATCGCGGCGATCGCCAGGGCGGCACGAGCACGGAAACGACCCATCCGTGTATTCTATCGGCTGACCATCGCGAAAACTGCTCCATAAAGAACTGTCACATGCCTGCCACACTCTTTCAAAAAGTCTGGGACGCGCACACGGTGCGCACGCTGCCGAGCGGTCAGACCCAGTTGTTCGTGGGATTGCACCTCGTCCACGAAGTGACGTCGCCACAGGCCTTCGACATGCTGCGCCAGCATGGGTGGCCGGTCGCGTTTCCCAATCGCACCTTCGCGACGGCGGATCACATCGTCCCCACGCGCTCGCAAAAGCGGCCCTTTCTCGACGTGATGGCCGAAGAGATGATGGGATCGCTCGAGCGGAATTGCCGGAGCGCCGGGATTCAACTGTGGGCGCCCGATGACGAGCAGCAGGGGATCGTGCACGTCATCGGACCCGAGTTGGGCCTGACGCAGCCGGGGATGACGATTGCGTGCGGCGACAGCCACACCTCGACGCACGGCGCGCTGGGCGCCGTCGCGTTCGGCATCGGCACCTCGCAGGTCCGCGACGTGCTCGCCTCGCAGTGCCTCGCCCTCGATCCACTCAAGGTGCGACGCATCGAGGTCACGGGAAAGCTCTCGCGCGGCGTGTTCGCGAAGGACGTGATCCTGACGATCATCCGCAGGCTCGGGGTGAACGGCGGCGTCGGCTTCGCGTACGAGTACGGCGGTGACACGCTCGACGCGATGACGATCGACGAGCGGATGACGGTGTGCAACATGTCGATCGAAGGCGGCGCGCGCGTCGGCTACGTGAACCCCGACGAGAAAACGTTCGAGTTCCTCCGCGGCCGCCCGTTCGCACCGGCAGAAGGCGACGCGTTCGAGCACGCCGTCGCCTGGTGGCGCCAGATGGCGTCGGATGTGAACGCGCACTACGACGACCGCGTGACTGTCGACGCGACGACGATCGAGCCGACCGTCACCTGGGGCATCAATCCCGGTCAGTCGGTGGCGGTCACCGAGCCGATTGCGGCGGATCCGGATGATGAAGCGCTGGCGTTCATGGGATTCAAGCCTGGCTCGCGCGTGCAGGGCACGCGGATCGACGTGGCGTTCATCGGCTCGTGCACGAACGGCCGCCTTTCTGATCTCGAAGAGGCGGCGCGCATCGTCAAGGGTCATCACGTCGCCAGCCACGTGCAGGCGCTGATCGTGCCGGGGTCGCGCGCGATCAGCCGCGCGGCCGAAGCGCGCGGGCTGCACGAGGTGTTCATGGCGGCCGGGTTCGAATGGCGAGGCGCCGGCTGCTCCATGTGCCTGGGGATGAATCCCGACAAGCTCGTGGGTCAGCAGGTTTCGGCGTCTTCCTCGAACCGCAACTTCAAAGGCCGCCAGGGCAGTCCCACGGGCCGAACCCTGTTGATGAGCCCGGCAATGGTCGCCGCCGCCGCGATTGCCGGCGAAGTCGTCGATGTCCGTGAAATGCTGGACCCGGTGCCAGCCTGACCATGAGCCGTTAGCCATGAGCAACCAGCCATCGACCATCAGCCATCTGAAAGGCCGCGCGCTTCCCTTGCGCGGCCACGACATCGATACCGATCGGATCATGCCCGCGCGGTTTCTCGTCGCGGTCTCGTTCGAAGGACTCGAACAGCACCTCTTCGAGGACGATCGAAAGGCGGATCCGGCGCACCCGTTCAACGATCCTCGCTACGCCGGCGCGACGATCCTCGTCGTCAACGCCAACTTCGGATGCGGATCGTCACGCGAGCACGCACCGCAGGGACTCGCCCGTGCCGGTTATCGCGCGCTCGTGGGCGAATCGTTCTCCGAGATTTTTCAGGGCAACGCCGCGATGCTCGGGATGCCCTGCTTCGTCGCAAGCCACGACGATGTCGAGCGACTGCAGACGCTGATCGAACAATCGCCTGATGTCGAGATCGCTGCTGACGTTGCAACTGGAGCGATCACCGCTGGACCGCTCCGGCTGACTGCGGTTCTACCGGCGGCGTTGCGTGACGGGTTTCTGTCGGGTCAATGGAATCCCACCGCGATGCTGCTCGATCGATTCGACGAGGTCCGCGCCGTAGCAGCCAGGCTGCCGTACGTCAGCGGGTTCTAGGCCTTGGGTAATCGGATAATCTCGTAATCGGGCAACTGGGGCATTCGATTACCCGATTGCCCAACTATTCAATGACCCGATTCGTGTGAGTGACATGAATCGTGTGGCACTGGCCACGGTGATTCTCGGCGCCGTCGCGCTGCGCGCGGGAGCGCAACCTCCTCGCGAAAGTACGCCTGCGCCGGCTCCCCAGACACGAACCATCACCGGACGCATCCTGACCGAACAGGCCGGCGACGCGATTGCCAACGCGCGCGTCACGCTCTCCCCGTCCAGTCAGAGTACTCCGGTCGTCCTGACCGGCCGCGACGGCCGCTTCACGCTCGCGGCGCCGCTCGGCCGCGTGACGGTTGCCGCGAGCAAGTCGGGGTACAGCAGGCGCGAAATGACCGTCGCGCCTGGCGACGAATCGCTCGAGCTTCGTTTGTCGCGCGGCGCGGCCGTCTCGGGCCATGTCGTCGATGAATTCGGCGACCCTGTCGTCGGCGCCCGCATCGCCGCTGATACAGTCAAGGCGGGAAAAAGGGTGGCGACGGTCGCGACGACCGACACCGACGATCGCGGCGAATACCGGCTCGGCAGTCTCGGCCCGGAGGCGATGGTGATCGCCGCCACGACGAGAGGCGCGCTCGTGCGGCTGGATCTCGGCGGCGGGAGCGTCGCGACCACGAATTCCACGAACACGTCCTATTACCCCGACTCGGACACCATCGACCGCGCACTAGCCATGCGCCTTCGGCCGGGCGAGGAGCGGGTCTCGATCGACTTCGCTGTCATCACAAGATTCCCGGATGGACCCGGCGGCGAGTCTGTCGTGGTCGATCAGAACGGCGCCGGTTTTGTGTTGACGCAGTCGCGCGCCGAAACATCGTCGGAGCCGGCGCCAACCGGCGTCGTCCGAGGCCGCGTCGTCAGCACGGATGGCCGGCCCGTTCCCCGGGCACAGGTGCGCCTCATCGCGATGCCGTCTCCGAACGCGGCATCGG
>DASSGK010000074.1:0-2866 GCA_035693505.1 Vicinamibacterales bacterium | reverse complement strand
CGTCCGTTCGCCAGCTCGATGTCCTCGGCGTGCGCCTCCAACAGCGTCGCCGCCGCACGCCGGATCTTGTCCCCCAGCGCGCGTGACGCGAGCAGCGTGGCGCTGCCGCCGATCGGCATCCCGCGGCTCGCCCACGTGCCCCCGCCATACGGCATGAGCGCGGTATCACCGGAGCGCACCACGACGGCGTCGACGGTCACACCAAGCTCGTCGGCGACGATCTGCGCGAACGCCGTTGGCGTCCCCTGCCCCTGGTCGGTGACGCCGACGAGCGCGGTCACGGCGCCCGACGGCTCGAGGCGGAGCGTCGCGCCGTCCTGGCCCGAAATGGGCGCCCCGCCGATGCCGTAGAACTGCGCGCCGGGCCCGGTGAGCTCGATGAAGCACGACAACCCGATGCCGAGGTGCCGGCCCTGCGCTCGCGCGGCTGCCTGCTCGCGCCGGAGGTCGTCGTACTTCGCGACATCCAGCAGCCGCTCGAGCGCCGCGTGATACGAGCCGCTGTCGTACACGTTGCCGGTGGCCGACGTGTAGGGCAGCTCGTCCGGCCGGATCAGGTTGCGCCGGCGGATCTCGGCTGGGTCGATGCGGACGTCGCGCGCAATCGCATCGAACATCGACTCCGTCACCGCCGCGGCGATCGGATGTCCGACGGCGCGGTACTGCGACGTGATGACTTTGTTCTGTGCGACCACACGCAGGGCGCCGTCGTAGTGGCGCACGCGATACGGCCCCGGCAGCAGCCGCAGCACCTGGCCGCCTTCGACCACGCTGGAACGCGGGTACGCGGAATACGGACCGACGGCCGCAGTGATGTGCGCCCGCATCGCGGTCATAACGCCGTCGTCGCCGCCGGCGACCTCGACGTCGATCGTCTGTTCGCGCGCGTGGATGTCGGAGACAAAGGACTCGCGGCGCGTGGCCACGAATTTCACGGGTCGGCTGAGCAGGATGGTGAGGGCGACCGCGGCGAGATCGTCCTGGTAGACGTGGATGTTGATGCCGAACGAGCCGCCGACGTCGGGCGCAATCACGCGCACGCGGTGCTCCGCCAGTGAGAACAGATCGGCGAGCACCGCCTGCATCATGTGGGGCACCTGCGTCGAGATCCAGACCGTCAGCGCGCGCGTCGCGGGCTCGAAGTCGGCGACGAGGCCACGCGGCTCGATCGGCACGCCGGTGTGGCGTCCCGTCGTGAAGCGGCGCCGCCACACGCGCGGCGCATTCGCGAACGCGGCGTCCGGGTCGCCGCCGTTCAGACGAGCCTCATAGATGATGTTGTCGCCGAGCTCAGGATGGATGAGGGGCGCGTTGGCGTGTTCGGTTGTCAGGGCGGCTGGTAAGGGCTCGTACGTGACGGGTATGAGGGCCGCCGCGTCGTGCGCAGCCGCCGCCGTTTCGGCGGCGATCGCCACGATCGGCTCGCCGACGCAGCGGACGCGCTCGATGGCCAATGGCAGCATTGCGCCGGTCTTCATGCCGCGATAGTGATGGAGGATCCCGCGATAGGGCTTGCAGAGGCGCGCGACGTCGGAGCCAGTGATGACTTTGACGACGCCGGGGCTTTTCGCCGCGGCCCCGACGTCGACGCGCGCGATCGCGGCGTGGGCGTGAGGGCTGCGCACGAACGCGACGTGCACCATGCGCGGCAGCGCGATGTCGTCGACATAGCGGCCTCGACCGGTCAACAGGCGCGGATCGTCGAGACGCTTGAGCCGCGCGCCGACGTGGGGCATGGGAGGGAGGCTAGCATGGCGCGTGTGGGAGACGCCGCGGTCTATCTAATTTTTCACTCTTGATAGCAAATTTCGGTGCGCAACGCGGATCCGCGCGATCGATCGCTAAGGCTCTTCACGGCCGCGTATCGGCGTCACAGCGCGCGCGGACTCGTGTCGTTCGAAAAAATCGGAATCGACGCGTGATCGCTCATCCTGATGCCTCCGAGAGGCCTCGAAAATCAGGCGCTTGCTGCTGCTCGCGACGCGCTGTATCAGCGTCGGAATGGCGACGTTCCTGCGGGAACGTCAGTCGTCGATGGCTGGGGTGCACCCCTAAAGTGAGACAGCGAAACTAAGGAAAGTCCTCAGTAAGCTGCGTTCACCACCGCCTCATCCCGCCGGGGGATGGTCACTGGCACCACCGAGGTCTCGAAGTCGGCGGGCGCCAGGTAGTTGAGAGCCGAGTGCAGCCGCTGGCGATTGTAGACGTCCTCAATGAAGCGGCCGATCGAGCGACGCGCCTGCGGCAGCGTCCGGTACGCGCGGCCGTCGACCTCCTCTCGTTTCAGCGTGCTCATGAAGCTCTCGGCTTTCGCGTTGTCGTACGGCGAGCCGATCCGGCTCATGCTCGGCTGGATGCCGTGGGTCGCCAGCAGCTCGGTGTATTCGGCGCAGGCATACTGCACCCCGCGGTCGGAGTGATGGATCAACTGGCCGGCGACGGGCTGTCGCGCCGCCACGGCCATCTCGAGCGCCGCGACGGCCAGGCTGGCGCGCAGGTGACCATCGACGGCCCAGCCGACGACGCGACGACTAAAGGCATCGATGATGACGGCCAGAAACGCAAACTCTTCGAGCAGTCGCACGTAGGTGATGTCGGCCACCCAGAGCTGATCGAGACCGGTGAGCTCCATGCCGCGCGCGAGATTCGGGACGACCCGCCAGTCGTGGCCGGCGTCCGTGGTCGGCGGCACAAACGCCCGACGCCGCAGACACAGCAGATTATCGGTCCGCATCAGGCGCAGCACGCGCTTGTGATTCACCGCCCAGCCGTCGCGATGCAGCAACTCGGTGAGCCGCCGATAGCCATAGTGGCGATGGCGGACCGCCAGCCGCTGGAGGACATCGCGCAGTTCGGTCTCCTCCCG
>DASSGK010000073.1:0-3765 GCA_035693505.1 Vicinamibacterales bacterium | reverse complement strand
ACCAGGATGTTCGACTTCAAGAAGTTCGGCAAGCGCCTGGTGAACCGCACGGGGCTGGACATCCGCAGGCTGCAGCCCCCGGCGAGCCATCTCCGTCCGATCGGCGAGCACGCCAGCGTCCTCGCCGATCTCAAGGCACGCGGCTTCACGCCCGCCGTCATTTTCGACATCGGTGCGGCAACCGGCAGCTGGACCGCCGAGACAGCGCCGATTTTTCCCAGAGCGAAGTTCATTACCGTCGAACCGCGGGCGACCGGCTTCGAGCCGACCGTCCGCGGCGCTGT
The DNA here is from genome assembly GCA_035693505.1 of Vicinamibacterales bacterium. GTDB lineage: Bacteria > Acidobacteriota > Vicinamibacteria > Vicinamibacterales > CAVVIG01 > CAVQFC01. The sequence continues at coordinate 3,481 of DASSGK010000073.1, read as the reverse complement.
CGGCGCCGCCGAAGGCACGGCCGTGATGACCGACTGGAAAACGGGATCGACGCTGCTCCCGACGACTGACACCGACAGCCCCAAGTATTCCGTCCCGGTGACGACGCTCGATCGCCTGGCGGCGCAGTTCGGCATGCCGGATCTCGTCAAGCTCGATGTCGAAGGCTTCGAGCTCGAAGCGCTCAAAGGCGCGGACACGCTGTGGGGACGGACCGAGGTGTTCGTGATCGAGGTCTCGTTGTACCGCTTCTCGGGCCGTCCGATGCTCCACGAGATCGTGCCGTTCATGGCGGACCACGCCTACTTCGTCTACGATGTCGCGGGGTTCATCCGCCGCCCGTACGACGGCGCGGTGGCGATGATGGATCTGTGTTTCTCGCGCACGCTTCGCGGCTCCGAAACCGAGTGGTTTGAGATCCGGTGATGATGCGTTGATGCGCCTGAAGAAGACGTACAGCTCGCGCGAGGTGGCGGCGCTCACCGGCCTGACGGCCCGCCAGCTGCAGCTGTGGGACGCCGGCGGCCTGCTGTCGCCGACGATTCCATCGCACAAGACCGACGCCGGTGGCTACACCGAACGCCGTTACACGCCGATCGAACTGTTCGAGCTGCTCGTGCTCGCTGATCTCCGCCGCCACGGATTCACCATCCACCAGCTGCACCTGATCCTCCGCACGCTGCAGGAACAGTTCGGTGAACGGCTCTACGACGCGACCGGCGGCGGCGGCTCGGTGAGCCTGCTGACGGATGGCACCGAGATCTACGCGCGCACCGCGAGCGGAGCGTTTTTCAACCTGCTGAAGACGCCGGCACAGCCGCTGCTGGTGATTGGGAATGAAGGCCTGCTGAAGGACCTGAGCTCGTCGATGCGATCGCGGCGGCGAAAAACCAAACGAACGTAAAAGAAGGAACCGCAAAGACCGCCGAGACCGCAGAAAAATTTCTTCTCAGCGAACTTTGCGGTCCCTGCGGTTTCTTCTGTTCGTGATTAGCGGATCGGAAAAATCTTCTCGACGTCGTCGGCCGGCCGTGGAATGACGTGCACGCCGACCAGCTCGCCGACTTTGCGGGCGGCGGCGGCGCCGGCGTCCGTGGCGGCTTTCACCGAACCGACATCGCCCCGGATGATCGCGGTCACGAGGCCGGCGTCCACTTTCTGCCAGCCCACGAACACGACGTTCGCGGTTTTCACCATCGCGTCGGCCGCCTCGATCATGCCCACGAGGCCCCGCGTCTCCACCATGCCGAGCGCGTCGCCGATGTCGACGCGCTTGTCTTTGTCCTTGTCAGCCATTGCGCTACTGGATTCTACCCCGGGCGGCGACCGGAAGGGTGTCAATTACCTCGTCGCCGTCAACCAGCCTGACGACATCGACCAGGTTCGACACGACGCACGAATGATTGGGCACAACATGGACTCGATCGCCGGGTTCGAGGCGCGTCTCGCCGGTCACGCGAACCGTCGCATGCTCTTCCGAGAGCCGCTCGATGGTGAGCGCCTCGTCGACTTCGCGTGCGTAGTCCATCGCGTCCGACTCGCCGGCCAGAACCGCGCCGTATCCCGGTGAAGGGCTGATGCCGCGCGCCTGGTCGTTCGTGAGCGTCTTGCTGCCGCAGTCGAGGACGATGCGGCCGGGGTGTTTCGACACGACAGTGGCGAGCACCGTCAGCGCGCAGTCGTCGAGCGACGCGGCGCCCAGCGACACCTGCGTCCGATCGAAGTACACGTAGTTGCCCGGCCGCAGCTCCGTCACGCCAGGCTGACCGGCGCTGAATCGCAGCGTCGGCGTCGCGCCGACTGAGACTTCCTCGAGCGGAATGCCGGCAGCCGCCGATTCCGCACGCAGGCGGGCGAGCGTTTCGGCTTCTTCCTTCGCGATCGCGCGCAGCTGATCTTCGGATGGCGCGTGGTAGGCATGGCCGGCGTGGCTGAGAAGGCCTCGCAGCGACACGCCGGGCAGCGAGGCGACGGCCTTGATGAACTCAAGCGGACGATCGTGCGGATCGATGCCGCAGCGGTGAAAGCCGACGTCGATCTTCACCAGCACGTTCAGCGTGCGCCCGGCGCGGCGCATCGCCTCGGACCAGCCGCGCGCGACGTCCAGGTGATCGACGATGATCGACACCTCCGCGCGATCCATCAGCGCGAGCAGCCTTGGCGCGTTCGACGGATTGATCGGATAGGGCAGGCGGATGTTCCTGATGCCCGCGTCCGCGAACACCTCGGCCTCGCCAATCTTGGCGCACGCGATCCCGACGGCGCCGGCGTCGAGCTGCCATCCTGCGACCACCGGCGACTTGTGCGTCTTCGCATGCGGCCGAAGCTGCAAGCCCGCGCTCGAGGCGAGCGCCTGTACGCGCGCCACGTTGTTCATCGCGCGGGTATGGTCGATCAGGACTTGCGGGGTGGGGAGATCAGACAGCTGCATTGGGTAATTGGATAATCTGGTAATTGGGTAATCTGGTAATTGGGTAATGGATTGAAGATTGTCTGACAATCCCGCAATCGATTACCAGATTACCAAATTACCCAATTACCAGATTCCAGAATGCCTAAGCGAAGAGCCCCGGAAATCGAGCCTCGCTGATCTGGTATCCGGGAAACACCTGGCGTGACTCGCGCAGTCCCAGGTGTCTCGTGACGATCTCGCCGAAGACGTCCCTGAAGTCCGTGGTCACGGCGAGGTCGCGGCCGTCGTAGCGCTTCTCGACGGCGAGTCCGGGCCAGCGGCCGTAGACGTGACCGCCGCGTACACCGCCGCCGATCACCATCATCGCATTGCCGTGTCCGTGGTCGGTGCCGCGATTGCCGTTTTCCTTCACCGCTCTCCCAAACTCCGACATCGTCAACACCACGACATCCGCCATGCGATCGCCGAGGTCGGTGACGAGCGCCGCGATCGACCTCGCGAAGTCGTCGAGGCGGCCGGCGAGCTGTCCCTGGCCGGCTCCCTGGTTCACATGCGTGTCCCACCCGCCGACGTCCGCGAAAGCGACCTCGAGCCCGACGTCGGATTTCGTGAGCTGCGCGATTTGCCGCAGCGACTGACCGAACGCGCTGCGGGGGTAGTCGGCGCCGTTGGCCGGTTGGTACTTCGACGGGTCGGTGGTCTTGAGCATCTTGATCGCGTTGAATGCCTCGCGGCCCGTACCGCTGAGGACCGCGTCGGCAGCGGCGGCATATTCGGCCTCGAATGACGCGCCGACCGCCTCGCTCGACTGGCCGGCGCGGATGCCGAATTGCGCGAGCTGGCTGACCGCCAGTGCCGGCGCCGTGCCTTGCAGCATCCGCGGCAGCTGCGGAGTGAGCGCGACCGCGCGAAACGGCGTCGCGTGATCAGCGTGCTGGGATTGCAGATACCGGTTCAGCCAGCCGTCGGCCGTGCTCTTCACGCCGGGCGTCGCGCTCTCCATGTAGTCCTGCGCGTCGAAATGCGAGCGCGTGCTGTCCGGCGAGCCGCACGCGTGGACGATCGCGAGC
>DASSGK010000072.1:0-3982 GCA_035693505.1 Vicinamibacterales bacterium | reverse complement strand
GAATGGTGTCGTGATCGATCGCTCTTCGCGGTCGGTCAACTCCACCATGTCGTACAGGCCGCTGCCGCCGATGATGCCGATTTGAATGTCGTTGGTCATAGAGTGGCTGGTCTCGTCGTGTTAGCGCAACGCGGGGACGATCCGCTTTTTCCCGTCCTCTTCACGAATGTACCCCGCGGCGACTGCCGGGTCGTGCTCGAAGAAGACGAGCATGTCCTGGTCGATGGCATCTTTGACGAACCGCTGCTTCGCGGTCAGCGTGTCCACCGGGTACAGGTCGAACCCCATGATCCACGGATCCGGCAGGTGTGTCGTCGTCGGGATCAGGTCGGCGGCGAACGCTGCGGTCTTTCCTTTCGATTCGATCATCACGATCTGGTGATGCATCGTGTGACCGCCGGTTCGCCGGACCTTCACGCCCGGCATGATCGTCGCGTCCTCGTCCACCAGTTGCAGCACGCCAGCCTCGGCGAGCGGCACGAAGTTGTCCGCCAGGTAGCTCGCACGGTTGCGCGCATGCGTGTGAGTCGCGTCCTCCCACTCGCCGCGCCTGACGATGTACTGCGCCCTCGGGAATGTCGGCCGGAGCCTTCCGCCGGCATCGCGGTACGTGAACCCGCCGGCGTGATCGAAATGCAGATGCGTCGCCAGGACGATGTCGATATCCTCCGGCGCAATGCCGGCCTCGGCCATCGTCATCTCCAGCGGCCGGGAACGGTCGACGCCGTACATCTCGTGAAACTTCGCGCTCTCCTTGCCGCCGAGCCCGGCGTCGATGAGCATCGTGCGCGCGCCGCGGACGATGAGCGGGCGCATGGCGAGCGTGATCCGGTTGGACGCGTCAGCCGGCGCCTGCTTTTCCCAGAGCACCTTCGGCACGACGCCGAACATCGCCCCGCCATCGAGGCGGATGAAACCGTCGGAGACGGAGATCAGCTCGAGGTCTCCGAGCGAATATCTCGAGTGGGCTGAGGGCTGAGGGCTCAGGGCTAAGGGCTGAGAACTCAGGGCTGAGGGCGTAGGGCTGAGGGCTGAAAGCGGATGGACGACGGTTGACGACTGTTTGAGCTCGACGAGGACTCCGTGCGCGCTCGACGGGTGGATGAAGGCGACGAGCGAGTGTTCGGCGCCTGGGCGGGGCCGTTCGTCGATCAGTTTCGCGCCGCGTGCCTGGAGCTGCGCGAGCGCGGCGTGAATGTCGTCGACTCGCAGCGTGATGTGGTGCAGCCCGGGACCGCGCTTCTCCGTGTACTTCGCGATCGGCGAATCGGGCGCGGTGGCTTCGAGTAATTCGAGCTTGGCCTCGCCGACCGGCAGAAAATGCGCGCGGACGCGCTGCGACACCACGTCTTCGGGAGCCTCGATCTCGAGGCCCAGCGCATCGCGATAGAACGCGAGCGCCGCACCGAGATCTTTGACGGCGATGCCGACGTGATCGAGGATGGCTTTCATGCGGCGGCCGTGGTGACGACCGATTTCTGAAGCATGAACATCAGGCCACGAAAATCACGAAACGCACGAAACGCACGAAAAGCCTCTCGCTCTTTGTTTCGTGTGTTTCGTGGTTTCGTGTATTTCGTGGCTTGTCCGTTTTTCAGCAGTGGCACATCAACGTCCAATCGCCCGTCGCAACAAATCGTTCGCCGCAGTATACGGATCGACGTCGCGGGACGCGATCCGGTCGACGATCGCTCCCAGTTCCCCCGCCGCGAGAACCTCCCGTTCGAGATGATCCATGAATCGCTGCGACACAAGCTCGCGGAGACGGTACTCGCTGCGTGTCTTCCGCCGCGCCGCCTGCGTCGCCAGCGAGTGCGTGCGAAACGCCGCGATACTGTCGACGACCTCGGCGATGCCCTGCCCGGTGGTGGCGACCGTCTTCAGAATCGGCGGCCGCCATTCTTCGTTCGCGTACGCATGGAGGGCGAGGTTCGACTCGACCGCCGACACCAGGCGCTCGGCGCCTTCCCGATCCGCCTTGTTCACGACGAAGATGTCGGCGATCTCCATGATGCCGGCCTTGAGCGCCTGCACCTCGTCACCGGTCCCGGGCACCAGCGTGACGATCGAGACGTCGGCCGTCCGGATGATGTCCACCTCGTCCTGCCCAACGCCGACGGTCTCGATGATCACGACGTCCTTGCCGGCCGCGTCGAGCACGAGCGCTGCGTCGCCGGTGGCGCGCGCGAGGCCGCCGAGATGTCCGCGGGTCGCCATGCTGCGGATGAACACACCCGAATCGGCCGCGTGCGCCTGCATCCGCAGCCGATCGCCCAGCACCGCGCCGCCGGTGAACGGGCTGGTCGGATCGACAGCGATGACACCGATTGACGGCGGGGTCAGATCTCGATTTTCTCGCGTCGTGGCGCCGGCCTCGGTCGGCGCGAGAAAATCGAGATCTGACCCCGCTTTTCGCAGGCTCGTGATCAGCCTGTCAACGAGCGTGCTCTTGCCCGCGCCGGGCGGGCCGGTGACGCCGATCAAATAGGCACGCCCGGTGTGGCTGAAAATCGCACGTATGAGATCGGCGGCGGATTGATCTTCGTCCTCGATCAGGGAAATGGCGCGTGCGATGGCGCGCGGGTCGCCCGCCATGAGCCTCTCGGCGAGCGTGGGCGTCACGAGTGCGACAGGAGCTGGCGAGCGATGACGAGGCGCTGGATCTCACTCGTCCCTTCGCCGATGGTGGTCAGCTTCACGTCGCGAAAGTACTTCTCGGCCGGGTAGTCCTTCACGAAGCCGTAGCCGCCGTGAATCTGCACGCAGTCGTCAGCCACCTTCACCGCAATCTCGCTGGCGTACAGCTTGGCCATCGACGACTCCAGCGACGTGCGGGTCCCGCGCCCTTTCAAGTAGGCCGCACGATACGTCAGGAGCCGGGCGGCTTCGATCTTCGTCGCCGCGTCCGCCAGCTTCCACTGAATGGCCTGAAAGCCGGAGATCGGCTTGCCGAACGACTTCCGCTCCCGCGCGTAGCGCAGCGCCGCTTCGTACGCGCCCTGCGCCAGCCCGACCGACAGCGCGGCGATCCCGATGCGACCGGCGTCGAGCACCTGCATCGTGTTGATGAAGCCTTGTCCTTCGACGCCGAGAAGTCGATCCGCCGGAATGCGGCAGTTGTCGAACAGGACTTCGCTCGTGTCGCTCGCACGCATCCCGAGCTTGTCTTCCTTCTTGCCCGGCGACATACCGGGATTGCCGCGTTCGACGATGAAGGCGGACACGCCCTTGCGGCCGGCCGAACGATCCGTGACCGCCATCACGACCATGATGTCGGAGATGCGGCCGTGCGTGATGAACGTCTTCGATCCGTTGAGGACCCAGCAGTCGCCGGCGCGGACGGCGGTCGTGCGCATGTTCGCCGCATCGCTTCCGGAGGTTGATTCGGTCAGCCCCCACGCGCCCAGCTTCTCGCCTCGCGCCAGCGGCGACAGGAACTGCGCACGCTGCGCATCGTTCCCGAACAGGAAGATGTGCGACGCGCACAACCCGTTGTGCGCCGCGACCGACAACGCGATGCCGGGATCGACGCGAGCGATCTCCTCGATGCAGATGCAGTAGTCGATCGCCGACATCCCCGCACCGCCGTATTGCTCCGGGTACTGAATGCCAAGGAGGCCGAGTGCCGCGAGCTTCGGCATCAGGTCGGCGGAGAAATGCTGACTCTCATCCCATTCGCGGACGTGGGGGCGGATTTCGGTTTCGGCGAATTCCCGCACGGTGCGGCGCAGCAGTTCCTGCTCTTCGGTCGGCCGGAAGTCCATGAACTGTAAATCGTAGCACGCCCGACCGCGGCGGTCATGAGTCGCACGATCGTGTCGCGCTCGCTAGCCTTTCGACACCGCTGCCCAGACGAGCGCGTACTTCTTGCGCCCGGTCTTCCGCACCCAGGCCAGCCGCGCTCCGTCGGTGGACCAGGCCGGCAGGAGCGCGTCCTTCACCGCGGAGACGGTCTGCTTGTGCTTGCGCTGATCGAGCAGCA
>DASSGK010000071.1:0-3944 GCA_035693505.1 Vicinamibacterales bacterium | reverse complement strand
AGGTAGGTCGGGTGGGTCGGATGGGTCGGATGGGTCGGGTGGGTCGGGTAGGTCAGGTAGGTCAAGTGGGTCGGGTGGGTCGGCTGGGTCGGGTGGGTCAGGTAGGTTACCAATCAGGAAAAAGGAACCTCATGAAAATACGTCTTTCGCTGGCAACTGCCATCGTGCTTCTCGCGGTTTCCGTGTACGCGCAAGGTCTGCCGAACTTCACGGGCACCTGGACGTTCGATGCTGCGAAGAGCGACTTCGGGCCGATCCCGCCGCCCGAGTCGATCGTCATGGTCATCGATCACAAGGAGCCGACGCTCAAGGTCAATGTCACGCAGAAGACGCCGATGGGAGACGCGGCCAACGACAGCACGTACACCACCGACGGCAAAGACAACATCAACAAGATGCGCTCTCCGGCCGGCGAACAGGACGTCAAGTCGACGACGAAATGGAATGGGAAAACGCTGACGACGTCGCGGACTATTGAGGCTCAGGGGATGACCATAGGGATCGACGAGACCTGGGATCTTTCGGCCGACGGCAAGGTCCTGACGATCAATCGGATGCTGAAGACGCCGCAGGGAGATTTCAACACCAAGATCACGATGAACAAGAAATAGCCGGGGGATTTATCCGCGGATTACGCGGATGAACGCGGATTCGAAGGCGAGCGTCCGGCGTCGGCCGCGAAGCGGCCGGTTGGCGAAGGAAAGCGAACGGCGTGAATACGAGCCCGCTGCGTTCGGGTGGCTTGTATTCACACCGTTCGCTTTCTTTCACCGCGCGGCTCCGCCGCGCCGCCGGATGCCAGGCCGAACGACGACATCAGCCTGATGAGTCGGACTCACCTGATTCAATCCGCGTAATCCGCGGATGACTTCTTAGAGATCGGCGCAACTGACGGAAAAGACGTCAGCGGATCACGGGCAGGACGACGTGAGACGGACGCTCGCGCGACGTGTAGACGCGCTGGGTGGCTGCGACGAAGTCTTCCGCCTTCGCGGCGTAGATGCTCGGGACGAACGTCTGCGGATTGCGATCGATCAGCGGAAACCAGGTCGACTGCACCTGCACCATCAACCGGTGTCCCTTCAGGAAGACGTGATCGTGGCTGCGCAAAGGCACGGCGATCTCGGTCGGCTGGTTGGCGACCATCGGCTGCGGATGCTCCCAGCTCTTGAGATAGCGGCCGCGCCGCACTTCCATCGCAATCGGCAGCTGGTATCCATTCAGCGATTGCGCGTACTGACCCGGCTGCGGTCCCGCGTCGGCATTCCAGGCGTTGGCCTGCGCGTTTTCGGGATACACGTCGATCAGCTTCAACACGAAATCGCTGTCGGTCCCGGACGTTGACGCGAACAGGTTGGCGGACAGCTCGCCCGTCACGGTCAGGTCGCGGTCGAGCGGCTGGCTGACCCACGTGGCCACGTCGGGCCGGCCGTCTACGAAGCGCTGATCCGCGACTTCCCATCGGCGCCAGTCACCAGCGGGATAGGTCGGCGAGATCGGCCGCGATCTGTACGGCACCGGGTTCGCAGGATCCGAGATGTACTGCACGTAGCTGTCGCCGGCCGGCGGCGGATCGAACGTCAGCTCGTGATTCGCGCGCAGGTACACGCTGGTCGCCGTCGCCTTCGGCGGCCAGGCGGCGTACGTCTGCCAGCTGTTCGAGCCGGTCTGGAACGTGGACGCCTTCCACGGAAACTTCTCGCCTTTTCCGTGCAGCCAGTAGCGGAACCAGGGCGCTTCGATCTTCTCCCTGAATTCCACCGCCGTGTCGTGGCCGCCGAACGACACCTGTCCGATCGATTCCGCGTTCGTGTTGTGCCACTGACCGTGGAACCACGGTCCCGCGACCATCAGGTTGTAGCGGTTGGGATCGCTCTGCTCCGATCGGCGATAGATCTCCCACGGTCCCCACGGATCTTCCTGATCCCAGAAGCCGGCCACGTTCAGGTTCGGCACGAACGCGCCCTTCACCTGGGTCACCCACGCCTCGTCCTTCCAGAACGCGTCGTAGTCGGGATGCTGGACGATGGAATTCCAGTACGGAATCGAACCGTGAAGGTATTTCGCGTTGACGTTCGAGAGCGGGCCGAGGTTGAGATACCAGGAGTACGTGTCGTAGGTTTCGAACTTGAAGTTGGTATTCGCGTTTTTGTCGGCCTGCTCCAGCACCGCATATTCGAAGGAGTAGCTCTCCCGCAGCGCACCGTACCGATGGTCGTCGTCGTTCATCCATTGATCGGCGGGAGAGGCCTGCTCGGAAATGGCCTTGAGCGCCGGGTGTGGGTGCAGGAGCGTCATCGCGGCCGTCAGGCCGTCGTACGAGACGCCGAAGATGCCGACCTTGCCGTTGTTGTTCGGAACGTTTTTCACGAGCCAGTCGATCGTGTCGTAGGCGTCGGTCGTCTCGCTGGTCGCCTTCGGATTCTCGAGATCGGCCCTGGACGACAACTCGAAGGTGCCTTCGGACCCAAATCGGCCGCGAAGATTCTGGACGACGAAGATGTAGCCGTCCCGCGCGAGATCTTTCAGCGTGGCGCTGCTCGCAAAGTCCGCGTTCGCGGGCACGCCATACGGCGTCCGCCGCAGCAGGATGGGCAGCGGTCCCGAAGCGTTGGCCGGCGCGGCGATCACCGTCTCGAGACGGACGCCGTCGCGAACCGGCACCATCACCTTGCGGTACGTAAAGGCGGGACTTTGCGCCGCTCCCTGCAACACCAGGACGCCAAGCAGCAATGCGGCAATCGTCCACTTCCCTTTTGCAATTTGCGTTTTGCAATTTGCAATGTTCATGAGCATCCCTTGAGCGCGCTCTGATAGGGAGAGCCTTTGCCAGCCGCGATCAGACGCTCGTCAGCGCGATCGACCTGCTCGAGGAAGTACGCGTGGAAGCGCGCGGCGCGCTCCAGCCCTTCCGCCGGAACGGCCTCCAGCACGTCGCCTGACGCATGATAAAAGGTCCCCGACTGAATCATCTGCGTCATCGGCACGTTCAGCGGCCGGTATCCGCCCAGGTCGCCCGACACGGTCGTTCCGGCCGACTGGTAGGTCGCTACGCCATAGCAGCGCGACGCACGGCTCCACAGATCGAACAGGAACGGCGATTCGTTGGTGACGCCGACGGCCTTGGCCGCTTCGGTGACGCTGGTCTCCCAGCTCATCCCGATGTTGTCCGTCGCCCGCACCTTGCCGCGGACGATGTCGGCGTAGGCGACGTGCTCGAGGTTGAGGATGAGCACGGTGCCCTCCTTCAGTTCAGGATGCGCGGCGACGAGCGACGCCGGGCCGTTCCCAGGACCGTGATGGCCGCCGCTGGCGACGAACATGAGAGTGTGCTGCGGCTTCGGCTGCTTCGCAAAATACTTCGCGAGGCCGACGAGGACCGCCAGGCCGCTCGCGTTGTCGTCGCCGCCTTGAAAATATCCGTCCGCGTGCGCGTTGACGATGATGCGTTTCGGCGACGCCCCGGGGATGGTCGCGATGCCGTTGGCGGACGTCAGGTTGCCCTGCTCCTCAGAGGTTAGAGATAACGTGACCTTCAATTTGTCGAGCATTCCGGCGTTCGCCGCCTTGCCGATCACCGTCTGCAGGAACCACGCGTCCTGGCCGCCAATCATGAAACAAGGCGCGGCGCCGCACGCGAACCTCGGATCGACGTACTGCGCGTTGCCGGGACCCTCGATGGCGTTGATGACGCCGACCGCTCCCAGTTTCGCGATCTTGAGCGCGACACCTTGTTCACCGGCGCCGAACAGCGACGGCTCCGGGCGCACGCGCACCACGGCGATCCGACCCTTGACGTCGCGTCCGGCCAAATCCGCGTCCGTGCCGTGTCCTACATAGACGATCGGCGCGGTCAACGCGCCTCCCGGAATCGATGCGCCGCCCGGCTGCGGGAACGCGGACTGCAGTGTCACCGTCTGCGTGCCGGCGCCGAACGCCGGATC
>DASSGK010000070.1:0-2736 GCA_035693505.1 Vicinamibacterales bacterium | reverse complement strand
GCCAACACACCGTTTCTGACCGAAGCCGAAGTATCTGCGCTCGAAGCGCGCGCGGCCCGTCAGCGGGAGACCGCGGATGATGTGGCGCGTCCCGGCGACGTCGGCAGTTACAACCAGGTCTGGTTCGACTCGGGTACCAAGGTCGTTTCGACGCGTCAGGCGTCGCTGGTGGTGGATCCTCCGGACGGCCGCGTGCCGCTCAGGCCTGAAGCGCTACGCCAGCGCGAGGAGTACGACGCGCACAATGGAGATTCGCCCGAGTTCATGAGCCCCTGGGATCGGTGCATCACGCGAGGGATTCCCGGCGGCTTCTTCCCCGCGGGCTACAACAACGGCTACCAGATTCTCCAGATCCCCGGGTACGTGGTCATTCACTACGAGATGATTCACGCCGCCCGCATCATCCCGACCGATGGGCGGGCGCATCGCCCCTCGCATCTCCGATCCTGGGATGGTGATTCCGTCGGCCGATGGGACGGCGACACGTTCGTGGTGGACGTCACGAACTACAACGGCAAAGGCTGGATCGCCACCAACGCCGCCGCCGGCCGGATGCGCGGCATTCTCCAGAGCGACGCGCTCCACGTCGTCGAGCGATTTACACGCGTGAGCGCACGCACCATTCATTACGACGTGACGATCGACGATCCGAAGATGTACACGCGCCCGTGGACAGTGGCGATTCCGCTCGAGCGAGACGACGATTACCGCATCTTCGAGTACGCGTGCCACGAGGGAAACCACGCCGTCGAGAACGTCCTCCGCAGTGCTCGCGCGCTCGAATCCGCGCGACGCTGAGCGTGAGCTGGCGCCGTTCACGCGTGTCTCTGAGACATCAAGGTAACGTGTCCTGCGGGCGGGCCGGTGTAGTGCAGGCCTTTAGGCCTGCTTCCACGGCGGACCTGAAGGTCCGCACTACACGAGTTTGAAGAGGCACTATGCAAGGTGGAGCAACGCCGCCGCCGTTCCTCCCAGAATGGCTTCGCGATCGGTGTCGGCGAGCCCCGGTGTCTCGAGCACGTGGTCGATCGGTGCGCTGACCCAGGGATAGGGATAGTCGGTGCCCATCAGCACGTGGCTCGCGCCCACTTCGGCCACCAGGTGGCGCAACGCCTCCGGCGTGAACACGAGCGAGTCGTAGTACATCCGCTTCACGTATTCCGTCGGCGCGAGTTTGGGAACGCCCGGAGTGCACTGCGCCGGAAACGTCATGCAGCCGTGGTCCGAGCGGCTCATATAGGACGGCAGGTAGCCGCCACCGTGCGCCGCACAGATTTTCAGTCCCGGGAATCGATCGAGCGTGCCCTCGAATATGAGATGCGAGAGCGCGATCGTCGTCTCGAGCGGATTGCCGATCACGTTACCCAGCATGCCGTTGCCCTTCAGCCTGGCATTGAGCTCCGCGGATGATGAAGCCTGCGGATGGATGAAGACGACCGCGCCGAGCTCCTCCGCCTTGGCCCAGAACGGATGGAACGCCGGGTCCGACAACTCCCGCCCCGCGACGCTGCCGCCGATCGCGGCGCCGCGGAATCCCAGCTTCTTCATGCCCTCCTCGAGCTGGCTCGCGGCGAGGTCGGGATACTGCAGCGCGACCGACGCGAAAGCCGCGAACCGGTCCGCGTGGGCTGCGCAGAAGGCCGCGACCGCTTCGTTCTGCACGGCGATGACCTGCGTCGCCAGATCGCGATCGGCGCCGTACCAATTCGGGTTGATGCTGAGGACCGCGACGTCGATTCCCTGAGCGTCCATCTCTGCGATCCGGCGATCGAGAGCCTGGCCTTCGAGTGCCAGCGGCAGCCCCTGGTTTGCGCCCGCCTGTGGCGAGGATCCGCTTCGGAGTAGTTCAGCGGCTTTGGCGACGGTACAGTGCGCGTGCACATCGACCGTGCGGATGCGCCGGCCTTTCAGGACGAGCGGCCGTCGCGTCGAGCGGTTCGAGGTCTGCGCTGCCGCTTCGGTGACCCCGCACCCGACGAAGACCAGGCCGGCTGTGCCGCCTGCGCCTTTGAGGAATGACCGCCGATCGATTCGGTTGTCCGGGCCCGGATTCATTTCGGCAGCAGCCGCAGATGCCCCAGTGCCCCTCGATCGATATCCGGGCGATTCATCCGCATTTTCCTGTGCGCCACCGCCCGCCAGTCGTTCATGAAGTCCGCGTAGTGTGGCGACAGGAAATGCCCCGATTCGCCGACGGCGTCGAGGAAACGGCTGTCGTTCGCAGGCGACAGATCGATGATCTCGCGGTAGCCCGGCACGGTGTGCACTTCGTACGGATGGTCGGCCGCGCTCACGCCGACGTTGACGGTGCTCCAGTCACCGCCGATGCCCATCGTGCGGCTGAACCAGGGACGCAGGGCGGCGACGGAGTCGAGGGCGTGCGGAAACATCGCGATGTGAATGGCATCCCACCGCCATCTGGCCATGTCCCCGCCGAGGCGTCGCTGGAGATCCTCGACGCCTTGATGCAAGGCCGTCGCGACGGCGTCGTCGCACGTCTCCCGCGTGGCCGTCTTCACATCGTCGCACCAGGGGTTCTCACGCGGTCCGCTGAGCGTGTCGACGAGGAACCGCGAGACGAATGAGAACTTGCCTTGATAGAGCTCGCTCGCCGCCGGTTCGAGGGTGTCTCCCACGAGGACCGGTGTGAGCCGGAGGAACCACGCCTGGAAGAGCGCGGCCGCGACGCTGTCGCCCGTTGCGTCGAAGTTCCATTGCCGAAGGCGATCCACCGCG
>DASSGK010000069.1:0-11581 GCA_035693505.1 Vicinamibacterales bacterium | reverse complement strand
GACGCCGGTCGTGAGGACGGCGCCATTGGCGAACGCTTCGAGCTCGAGCGGCCCGATCAGCGGCACGCGCCATGGATCGTCCTGCGTTCCGGTGCCCTTGATCGTCGACGCGGCCCCCGTGGCATCCGCGAGCGCGTCGCGGAGCGCGGCGAGCACCGTCGTCATCGCCCCAGGCGCAGCCTGAACGAGATCTCGCCAGTAGCCGCTGACGGCTGCCGCGGGATCGGTCATCAACGCGGGCAGACCGATCGCTGTGATGCCCGCGGGGGCATCAAGTCCGAGCAGCAAGCGAACAACCGTCAGCGCATCGCCGCAGCCGGCCAGCAGCTGCGAGGCCACGTCGCTGACGGTGTTGCCGACGGCATCCATCACCGCATCCGGAGACGTGAGATCGAGCGTCGGATACTGGTGAGAGCCCAGCGTCACCCCGTCGGCGGCAAGCACAAACGTCAGGCGACGCGCCGCGTCGAGCGCGAGGCCGACGCGCAGCGTGTCTGCACGAGCGACCGGATTGCTGACGTCGAGCACGCGATGCCCGGCCCCTGGAGCGCCGGCCGCTGCCCAGAATCCGAACTGCGGCAGCGCGATGGCCGCACCGCTGACGAGATCGATCTGGAACAGATCGGCGCGCGCTTCGACTCGCGTATCGCCGGCTCCCGACAGTCCTACGCCGAGCGTCGGGCTGAGACGAGTGTTGCCGGTGGGACCGGCGTCGACTCGCAGTCCCAGCGTCAATTCGGCGGCTCCGAGATGGAACACCACGGCGCCCGCGCTCGGTGTTCCGCCGAGCAGCGACGCGAGATGACCGATCCAATCGGTGCGACTCGCAGTCGTGGTGACGATGTCGTGTACCCAGGCCGCGAGCGCGTGCGCACCCTGCGTCGGAAGCTGCGTGATCGGAAAATCGGGAACGTTGTCGCCGCTCTTCAGACCGAGCAGGCCGCCGACCGCCGCAATCGGCGAATTGGGCGCGGCCGCGTCCGCCTGCGCCTTGACCAGCGACAGCACCAGATCCAGCAGCGCATCGTCGAGTTCGTCGAGCCCGTCGGCTGCGACGCGTATGTCCCGGGGCGATGCGGCGCCCGGCAGTTGGAAGCCGGTGAGGCTCAGGCCGAAGATCGGATCAACTGGATCACCGGGCTTCGTCGGGACGTCTATGTCGATCCCGATCGCGCCCAGGCGTGCCTGACCCGGCGTCGGTGGCGCATCGGTGACCGTGATCGCCGTCGAGAGACGGATGCGTCCGCCGTTGGACCCGAGGAGAATCGGATTCGGGACGCTGGGCCCGCCCTCCTTGTGCGCGCGAAACAGCGGCACGGCGAGCGACGATTCCGAGCGCGGGTTGGATGTGCGCACCGAAACGCCAAGGCCGATGTGAATGCCTTCGGCCGGCGTCTCGTCGACGGTGACAGCGATCGTGAGATCGGGATCGTCCAGATGAACGATCGGAAGCCAGATCACGCCGCGCGGATCGGTCGTGCGATCGGCGCCGCCCATCGCCTCGTCGACAAACGCTATCAGCGCCGCACGCTGATCGTTGTCGGCGAGCATGTTGCCCAGCGATTCTTCCGGATCGCCGAACCAGTCGGGGTTGGGACTTCCGCCCGGCGTGAAGAGGCCGAGCGCGACCGCAAGGTTGCCGAGGACGCCGAGATCGTCGGTGGAGAAGCTCATCGCCCCTCACGCTTTTGTGACGCGAAGCCCGCTGGATCCCGCAAACCGGTGACGGGACATCGGCACGATTTCGAGCGCGCTCTTGGTCGCCATCAGTTCGACGGGCACGAGCACGTTGCCGCGTGCGTCCTTCCCCACCGCGCCCGCAATCCCCGTAAACAAGCCGAGGAGACATTGCCAGGCGAATGCGACCAACGCCTCACTCCAGACCGAGACGATGAGTTCGGGACCAGTCGGGCGTCTGTACGTCGACGCGTACAGGCCGCCGGGACTGTTCGGGCTGCCCACCGCGAAGACGACTTCGACGATGCCGGCGCCGGTCTGATCGCAGCGCACCGGAATCTTCACGTGGATCAATCCATCGTCGAGCGCAACGTTCAGCTCCGCCAGACCGACGGCGACCTCGCTGTCGCCGGCGACCCAGACGACTTCGGTGTGCTTCGTTGAGTGAAAGAGACCGCTGGCGCGTCTCGCTGCGACGCGCACGAGTTCGGAAAGCTGCTGAGGCGGAACGCGGACCGGATTGGACACTTCACCAGCGCCGCCTGGTTTCGTTGCCGCGTTCAGGCGGCCCGCGCGCCGCTCAGCCGCAACGAACTGAACAAATTCTGGAGCGACGGCGTCGGCCATGATGACGTGCGATGAGCTGCCAATTCTCGACAGATCAAAATTTCGTAAGGCGTCGGATGACAACACACGGGCTTTGCACTGTCAAGACAAAGCACGAGTTGTTTGAAGAAAAATTTTCGCGCTGAAGCTCATCAGCGATGTTCAAGCTCCACCGTTTCGCAATGAATCGATCGCAGGGGCTGAAGGCCTGCGCCACAGCCCACAGATGAAGGACTGCTACACAAGCGCGTGTGTTGCGACGATCAGGGAACGTGCGCGAGGAATTCGCGAACGATGAGTGGGATGTCGCGATGCTCGACGTCCGCGGCGTAGTTCATCGCGCGCATGTCGGACGCAGACACGCGGCCGGACAGCCGTTCCAGCGCGGATCGCACAAGCGGATAGCGCAGCAGCGTGCCCGATCGCGCGACCACGGCTGCATCGTATGGAGGGAAGTAGCGCCGGTTGTCGTCGAGCTGTACGAGATCCAGACCCTTGATCAGGCCGGCGGTCGCATCGCCCGCGATCAGGTCGACCTGGCCGGCGGCCAGCGCGCGATAGCTGAGGGTGAGGTCCATGACGCGCGGCGGATCGGGAAAGCGCAGACCGTACGCGCTGGCGAGACCGCGGTAGCCGTCCGGGCGTTCAACGAATTCATAGCCAAAGCCGGCACGCCAGTGCGACGACTCGCGCGCGGCATCGTCGATCGTCCGCAGGCCGGCCGATCGCGCATCGCGGCCGCGCACGAGAATCGCGAAGGTGTTGTTGAAGCCGAGCGGCGCCAGCAATGTGCGTCCACTTTTTGCGTATAACGCGCGCACGCTGTCGAAGACAGCTGACGAATCGGAGGTCACCGGCTGGTGAAAGACGGCGGTGAGCGCCGTGCCGGTGTACTCGACGTAAGCGTCGATGTCGCCCGAGATGAGCGCCCGTTCGCAAATCAAGGTGCCCCCGAGATTCAGGCGCCGATCGACGGACAGTCCTGCATCGCGTTCGATGGCCTGGGCGAGCAATTCGCCAAGCACCAGCTGTTCAGTGAAATTCTTCGAGCCGATCACGATGGCACCACTGCCGCGTCGTGCGGCCGCAACGCTTGACACCGTCACGATTGCGGCAACAATCGCCGCGAGCGTGACGGCCACGCGCTTCGATCGCGAACGCCGCCGCGCCGACATCTGCTTTTCGAGCCATAACAGGGTCGCGTCGACGACGAGTGCCAGCCCCGCGGCCGGTACGGCGCCGGCAAGAATGACGGTCGTGTCGACCATCGAGAGGCCGCGGTAGATGTACTCACCCAATCCACCTGCGCCGATCGCGGCGGCAATCGTCGTGGAGCCCACGCCGACCACTGCCGCCACGCGTACGCCAGCGACAATGGACGGAAGCGCCAGCGGCAGCTCGACCTGCCGAAGCAGTTCGCGCGGCGTCATCCCCATCGCGACGCCCGCCTCGCGAATCGACGGCTCGATGCCGCGCAATCCGGCGATGGTCGTTCGCACGATAGGAAGCAAGCCGTAGAGGATCAGGACGACCAGTGCCGCGCGTGCCCCGACGCCCCCGACGAGCGGCACCGGCAAGAGAAATCCGAACATCGCGAGGCTGGGAATCGTCTGGACGATGCCGGCAACCGCCATCAGCGGCGACGCCAACCGTGGCCGGCGCGCGGAGAAAACGCCGAGCGGCACGCCAATCGCTACGGCCGCCAGCGTCGAGCCGGCGACGAGCAGCACATGCTGTCCGAGGAGGCTCGCGAGCTCGGCGCGGTGCGCGATCCAGAACGCGATCAGCGATCTCATCTCAGGGATGCGCGGTGGCTCCGGGCTCACGCGGAATCGCGGGCACGGCATCGAGCAGGCGTCGCACTCGAGGGTCGGTCGACGCGGCCACCGTCGCGGCGCGTTCGTTCGCGATCAGCTTCCCCTCCTCGAGAACGCCGACGCGATCGGCGAGCGCGAACGCTTCGCCCATGTCGTGGGTGACGATGATCACGGTCTTTCTCAGTCGTGACTGGATGCGGCGAAATTCGGCGTGCAGCTCCGCGCGTGTCAGCGGATCGAGGGCGCCGAACGGCTCGTCCATCAGCAGCACCGGCGGATCGACGGCGAGCGCGCGCGCGACGCCGACACGCTGACGCTGGCCACCGGACAGCTCGTCGGGCCACCGGCTGCCGTACTCCGCCGCGGGCAAGCCGACCAGGTCCAGCAATTCGTGAACGCGCGGACCGATCCGGTCTGCGCTCCATCGCTCCAGCCGCGGCACGATAGCGACGTTGTCGGCGACCGACATGTGCGGGAAGAGCCCGACGTCCTGGAGCACATAGCCGATACTCCGCCGCAGCGCGATCGGCTCCCATTCGCGCGTGTCGCGCCCCAGCACGAGCACGGCGCCTGCGTCGGGCAGCAGAAGCCGGTTGACGAGCTTCAGCAGCGTGCTCTTTCCGGCTCCGCTGCGACCG
Organism: Vicinamibacterales bacterium; assembly: GCA_035693505.1. Classification (GTDB taxonomy): domain Bacteria; phylum Acidobacteriota; class Vicinamibacteria; order Vicinamibacterales; family CAVVIG01; genus CAVQFC01. The sequence continues at coordinate 6,843 of DASSGK010000069.1, read as the reverse complement.
ACGAGCGCCAGCACGTCGCCTGCATCAACCGTCAGGCTGAAGTCGTCGAGCACGCGGGCCCGGCCCGGCCGCGTGAAGAACACACCGCGAAATTCGATCGCCGCAGCGGGCATCGGAATGGCGACGGTAACACATCGCGGCGGGAAGAGGCCTGCTCGGCTAGAAGCGCACGAAAACCGAGGCTCCAGCGGCAACCGACGTTTTCGACCCGCCGTCGAATGCCACGCCGTTGGTACGGATGAACGCCCGGACATCGGCGCGGACGCCCACACCCTTTGTGTGCCAGCGCCCACCCGAGCTGAGAAGTGTGCTGACTCCTCCACCCACGTGGTAGAAGCTGCCCGTGTCCACGAGCGTTCCGGAATCGTGGAGCTGACGCAGGTAACCACCGCCACCGATCGCGAACGGGGCAAAGCGCGGAGACCGCTGTCGAAGCGGAAGGTACCAGACGAGGTTGCCGCCGACGGTGAACTGCTGGATCGTTTCGGTCGCCGTAACGGGCGCAGCGCCTTCCGTGTCCGCGCTGACCGCGATGCGAAGCTCCGGCTTCGCGTACGTGCCCTCGATTTCCGCGACGAACGAGTGAGACAGGCGGACGCCGACACGGCCGTCGATGCCGGCGGCGCCGCCGAGCTCACTTGTCGTGCTGAACAGCGGCGATTTCGCTCCGGCACCGGTCGTCTCGTTTGCCGCCTGGGTTCCCAGCGGCGCTGTTCCGATCCAGCGGACGCCGACACCTAACTCGAGTCGTGACACCGGCGGGTCAGCTTGGGCGAAGACCGGCGCAGACCAGCCGCAGAGTGCGCTCAAGGCGAACGTGACGATCGCCGTCCGGATCACTTGTGCACGACCTTTAACGCGATTTGACCGCTGTCGCCGCCCTTCGGGACGGCCACGACACGGTCGAAGAACGCGACCCGGAAATCGATGTCGACGGTCTGCGCGCTGCTGAAGAAGCTGTCGATATCCGCATCGTCGAGCGGCTCGACGCGGACTGCGTACGGACCCGGGGAAAGGCCGCCAATCGAAAACTGTCCCTGCGCGTTCAGCGTGAAGCCGGCGACCATGGTGCCGGTCGCCGGGTTGAACGCCACGACGTGCGCGCCGAACAACGGCTGGCCATCTTTGGTCACGCTCCCCGACAGGCTGCCGTCCGTGGTCTGGAAATCACCATCGGGATACAGGTCGGAGATGCCGGCGATATCGTCGGCTTTCAGCGTCCGCGCGGCGATGCTGCCCGGCGCGAACGCAATCGGAAACATCACCGCCTCCGCCGACAGCACGCGCCGGCCGCCCGTGCTGATCATCTCGGTCTCGCCGAGCGCCGAATGCCCGAGCCCGCTGAAGTGTCCGATCTCGTGCAAGGCGATGCTCTCGAGATCGTAGCGTCCCGTCTCGCCTGCCGCGGCCGTCGACCATTGAAACGCGGAGTTGAAAAAAATGTCGGACTCGATCAGCGCGCCTGTAGTCGAGTCCACGAGAAAGCTCGTCGACGCGAGAACGCGATCGAGGTCCGGACGGCTCCGGAATCCCAGCACCGACGAACCATCGTCGCTCCCCGGCAACGCCGAGGTCACACCCGCAAGCTGGTATGTAATCGACGCGGTCGGCACCGCCTGCCACGTCGCGAAAGCGCGGCCCACGGCGTTCTGAAAATCGACAGCGGACACCCCGGGCACACCGGTGTCGGAAACAAAATACCGGACGGGCGTCTGGGCCCATTTCACGGTGACCTGCTGTCCGCGAATCGGCACGCCGAATTTCAGATACGCGTGCGCGGGCGCCGAGTGACCGAGGACAAGGGACGCGATAAGGAGTGCGGTGAACGCGCGCTTCATTTCGGCGCCCCAGCCAACGAACGAACGGTCTGTTCGAATTGGTCCAGCGCCAGCGCACGACGGGCCGGATCGCCGCGAACCACGCGCACGTCGCCCGCCGTCGCGGGCATCATCACGGGCGAGGTGACGAGCCAACCCGAGTTGTCGGCGGCACGCGAAACGTGAAACACACCCTGACTCAGCCCGAGCACGTGCGGCACGCTCGGTCCGCGCGCCCCGAGGAATACGACGATGCGCTGGTTGATCGCCAGTTCCGGCGCACCGACCACGATGCTGCGGAATCGTCCGAGCTCGCCGCCGGGGACGCGGAATCGCAGCGTCGATCCCAGGGAGCCCTTCAGGTAGCTCTCGACTTCCAGCGTCACGATCGTCTCGATCGACCCGTGATCCTCGGTCCACTGTCCATCGAGCGCGGCGACGCGGCCTCGAGCGATGGCCAGCGCGTCGCGCGACAGCTCGCCGAGGTCCGCCGGAATCAAAACAGTGGCGCGCGCAGGAAGCGCGAGCGCCAGCACCACACCGCAAAGCACGAGTGTACGCATGTCCTACCTCAGACTCCGTTGTGTCCTTTGTATCCCTGGTGCCCTTGATGTCTTTGCTGAACCAGCCGGAGAATCGCTTCGGCCGCGCGGCGGCTCGCCCCCGGACCGCCGAGGCGCGCGCGAACGCTGGCGAGGCCCGCCCTGATTCGCGCGGCGCGATCGCGGTCGGTGAGCATGGAGATCGCCTCCCGCGCGACCGCCTCCGGCGTGAAGGCGTCCTGGACGAACTCCGGCGCGATGGTTTCTCCGGCGATCAGGTTCACCATCCCGATGGTGCCGAGTGTGACGACGCGGCGAGCGAGCTGATATGAGAGCGGCGCCATCCGGTACACGATCACCATCGGCGTGTCGTGAAGCGCCGCTTGCACTGTGGCCGTACCCGAGGCCGTCAACGCGACGTCGGCAGAGGCCAGCACCGTGTCGGTGTCGCCGTCGACGATCGAGAATGGCGCGCCGACAGCATGCTGTTGGACTGCATCGAACAGACGATCGTCGAGATGGGGCGCACGCGCGACCACGAACTGCGCGCCCGGAACCTCACGCAGGATCAGCCGCGCCGCCGCCGCCAGGTCGGGAAGGATGCGCGACACCTCGTTCGGGCGGCTTCCGGGAAGGATCGCGATCGTCGGCGCCGACGGCGAGAGATTCAACCCTCGAAGAAATACGTCGCGTGCCGCGGACGGTTTTGCGAGATCGATCAGCGGGTGCCCGACGAACTCGACAGGCACTCCGCCTTTTTCGTAAATCTGTGCCTCGAACGGAAAAATCACGAGCACGCGATCGGCGATCGCGCGCATGGTGGCGAGCCTCCCCGGACGCGAGGCCCAGATCTGCGGGCTGATGTAATAAATCACCGGCACACCGAGTTTCCTGATGGCCGGCGCGAGCCGGAAATTGAATCCGGAAAAATCGATCAGGACGAGCACGTCGGGACGTTCGGCCTCGGCCGCTGCGACAAGGCGCCGCCGCGCGGCGAGGAGCCGTGGAAGCTTCGGAATCCATTCGGTGAGGCCCGTCACGGACAGCTCGCGGTAGTCGTCGACGAGGCGGCCGCCGGCCGCAGCGAATCGCGGGCCGCCGAGGCCGGAAATCGCGAGCGACGGATCGATCGAGAGCAATTCGCGGATGAGGGCGCCGGCGTAGAGATCGCCGGAAGCCTCGCCGCAGGACAGGAGAAGGCGGGCGCTCAAGACGCCGGACGTTTGAACAGCGCGGGATCGAGGGTCGAGTTCAGCTTCACGTCCGTCACGCGGCGATCGACGGACAGCGACCCGACCCGCTGGGTCGCGTGGAAGGCGAACTGGATGCCATCGACGGCCCGGTATTCGTGGAACTCTTCCTCGATGACCGGCCGCCCTGGCGCGTCAGCTGTGTACAGCCGCTTGAGGATCAGGCTGGATTCCAAATCAATGTAAAGCACGATCGGATTGAGGTCCGTGGCCGACAGCTCCAGCGCGTGACTGACCCGGCCCTCCGGGTCCTTCACATCGGGCAGCAATCGGACCGAGACCGTGCCGTCCTTCGCCGCCAGCAGCAACGCGACGATATCGCGGCGGAGGCCGGCCGCCATTTCGCGCGCGAACATCTCCGGCGCATCGTGCAGCCCGCGTTTGTCTTTCATCCAGACGCGCGCGCCGTCATAGGCCTGCACCTGCCCCTCGGTCTCGACGCGCAGGTGATTCGGATACTCGATGTAGTTGGTGGTCTCGACCGTGGACTCGCCGTCGGGGCGGCGGCTCGACTGGGTCTGCTTCGCGACTATCGATTTCAGTCCTCGCAGCTTATCGAGACCACCCTTCGCCGCGATGACCTTGTCGAGCATCGCGCCGGCCTTCGCGATTTCGTCGGGCGACGCGCTGTCCGACGGCCGGCTCGCAAGCGGCGCCTGCTGATATTCAGATGCAGGCCTAAAGGCCTGCACTACTTCCGAGTTGGATCCGCGCGACCGTCCTGCCCATCCAGCCCGTCCCGCCCATCCCGCCGCTCCTGCCGCTCCCGCCCATCCTGCCCCTCCCGCCGATCCTGCCCATCCCGCCGATCCTGCCCATCCCGCCCTGTCCGCCTCCGCTTTGACACTGGTCCGTTTGAAGGTGGCCGACGTCAGGTCGAGATCGGCGAGCTCGACCGTCTCGAACGTCTCGAAGCCGACGCCCTTCAACTGCGAGGCAAACGCCGCCGAGTTGCCAACGAGCACGACCGACAGGCGATCGGGTCTGAGCAGCGCCTTGGCGACGCGCTGGATGTCGTCGGGCGTGACCGCGTTCACGCGCTCACGGAAATTCTGCAGCTCCTGCAGTGGCAGACCGTAGAACAAGGCGTTGACCACCTGCATCGCGATCGCCTCGGGTGTTTCGATCGTGAGCGGGAAACTACCGGTCAAGTACGCCTTCGCGCCGTCGAGCTCGCGTTCGCCAACACGCTCGCGCTGCAGACGCCAGAACTCGTCCACGATCAGCCGCAGCACTTCGCCGGTGGCCTCGGATCGCGTGTTGGTCTCGGCCTCGAAATCGCCGCTTTCCTTCAGCGTGTCCATGTTGGCCTGCGCGCCATAGGTCAGGCCGCGCTCGGTCCGCAACACCTGGTGAAGCCGATTGCTCCCTTCGCCTCCCAGGATGCGGATGGCCAGGTTCACCGCCATGTAGTCCGGATGCGTGCGCGGAATCCCGATGTGGCCGACACGCACCTCTGTCTGCACAGCGTCAGGCTTGTTGACGACGATGACTCGTCGCGTGGGATCGGGCGGCCCGATGAAGGTCTGTGCCGGCAGATCGCCCTTCTGCCAGTCGCCGAACACCTTCTTCGCCGACGCGAAGGCTTCCGGCGCGGTGACGTCGCCCACGATCGCGAGGATCGCGTTGTTCGGCATGAAGAACTTCGCGTGGAACGCGACCAGATCGTCGCGCGTCAGCGCGGCCAGCGTCTGCGGCGTCCCGTTGTCGGGTAACCCGTACGGATGGAAGCCGTAGACCAGCCGATCGAACACCGAGTTGGCGATGTAGCCGGGATCCTCGGCGCTCACTTTCAGTCCCGACACCATCTGCTGCCGCTGACGTTCGATTTCCGCCGGGTCGAACGCCGGCTGGCGCGCCATGTCGGACAGCATCTTCAAGCCGGTGTCGAAGCTGTCCTTCATCACGACCATGTTGACGAACGTCAGGTCGGTGCCTGCGCCGGCGCCCATCGCGCCGCCGATGAAATCGACCGCATCGTTCATCTGGTCGGCCGTCATCGTCTTCGTTCCCTGGTCCAGCAGAGACGCGGCCAGGTGCGCGAGTCCGAGCTTCTCCCGCGTATCCGACGCGGTGCCGGCGCGGATCAGCAGGCGCATGGTCACGGCCGGCTGCTCGTGGTGCATGACGACCACGACCTGCAGGCCGTTGGGCAGCGTCTGGATCTCGTACGGCGGGAACTTGATGTCGCGCGCGGGCAGCGGCTGCGGTGGACGCTCCGCGGGCCACGCGGTTGACTGTGCCTGGGCCAGGCCGACACTGAGAACGACAGAGAGCACAGAGAATAACAAGCCACTGAGACACCGAGACACAGAGATTCCTCTTGCTTTCCTCAGTGTCTCGGTGTCTCTGTGGCGGATCCCACTCTGCGTGCTCAAGAAGCTCCGTGTGCTCATTGTGCCGCCTTGCCCGACGGCATCAGCGTGAGGACGAGGCGATTTTCCGGCCGGAAGTACGCTTTCGCCACACGCTGCACTTCGGCGACGGTCATGTTCTGGAAGATGTCGAATTCCGCATCAGCGGTCTTGATGTCGTTGTGAATGACGACCGCGTGCGACAGCTGTCCCGCTTTCTGCTGGTCCGACTCGCGGCCCATGATGTAGTCGCGCGCGAACTGGTTCTTCGCGCGCTGGAGCTCGTGCGCGGTGATCGGCTCGGTCTTCAACCGATCGAGCTCCGCGATGAGCGCGTCGGTTACCTCCTGCGGGCTATGGCCCGGCTGGACGATGGCGACGGCGTAAAACAGATTCGGGTCTTCGATGAGATTGGCGTTGCCGAACGCGGCGACCGCCATCTGTTTCTCGTACACGAGCTTCTTGTAGATCCGCGACGTCTGGCCGTCGGACAGCACCTTGGCGGCGATGTGCAGCGGATAGGAGTCCGGGTTGCCATCCTTCGTAACGTGATAGGCCACGACGACGGCGGGAAGGGGCCACGGCTCCTGCAGGGTGACGCGCTTCTCTTTCGTCTGCGGAGGCTCTTGCGGGATGTCGCGCGGCACGACGCGATCGGATTTGGGTACCCGTCCGAGATAGTTGTTGACCATCGTGAGCGCCTGCGCCGGTTCGAAGTCGCCCACGATGACGAGGGTGGCGTTCGCCGGGACATAGAAGGTCTTGTAGAAGTCGCGCACGTCATCCACTGATGCCGCTTCGAGATCTTCCATGCTGCCGATGGTCGCGTGCTTGTACGGATGAACCGTGAACGCCTGGTCGTAGATGATCTCGTTCAGGC
>DASSGK010000068.1:0-19236 GCA_035693505.1 Vicinamibacterales bacterium | reverse complement strand
CTCGATCGTTGCCAGTTCCTGGCGCTTGGCCGTGAGCTGTGCTTTGAGCTTCGGAATTTCCGGGTCGTCGAGACCGGACGCCGAGACGATGGCATCGAGGGCGACGGTCGGAATCGCCGGCAGTGCCGGTACCGTGTTGCGCGGAACGATCCCGCCGGCGCCAACGCCAGCCGATCTCGCGGCCGCCCGAGGCGTCAGCTGCGGCAGCGGGCGTTGCGTGGGCTGCGCTTTCTGAATCTCGCTGAGCGTGTGGCTGATGTTCTCGTGCAAGGTCGCCGAGTAGCGCTCGAGAATGCCGATCGATTCGCCGATCGCGGCCGCTTCGGCGCGCTGCCGTGCCTCGAGGAACGTCTGCTGCGCGGCCTCCACGAGGCGAAACGCCATCTGCGCGTTGGGCCAGTCGAGATCGATCGTCACCGTGCCGTCGCCGCCGGGACCCGCGACCACCGACATCTTCGATTCCAGGTAGCCCACCAGCGAGTCGAGCTGCTCGTCGGGCGTCGGCGTTCTGCGCAGCACGATTCGGAACAGCGCGTCCTTCATCTTGAGGATCGGCGCGCGGCTCCGCTGCCACTCCTCGATCAGGTTGGTGATGCCAATCATCGAGATCAGGTTGTCGCGCCGCAGCACCGTTTCGGCCGCCGCGCGCGTCGGCGAGTCGGCATCCCATGGTACCGCGCGCCCGGGATTGCTCAGGGCCGTCATCACTTCGTTTCGCTGGGCGAGCAACTTGACCTGAACGTGATAGGTTTTCGGCATCACGAGCAGGCCGGTGGCCGTGAGAGCGATGACGGCGCCGAACACCGCGGCGACGAGGACCGCATGCCGGCGAACCGCACCCAACACGAAATGTGTGTAGTCGATGAACTGCCGGACATCGACGAGACGCTCGTCCTCGGGCGTCGATTCGACTTCGATGGTCTGGTCGACCGGTTTCTGTGGCGCCGGAGCAGCCGCTTGCGGAGCCGGCGGCGCGGGTGGCGGTGTGACGACGGGACGCCGCTCGGGAGCCTGCGGGACCGGCGAGGGTCTCAGCTCGACGCGGTGCGGTCCCGATCCGAGGCCCACAAACGACGTGACAGGGCGCTCGTCGCGCTTCGGCGCCGATTCGGCCGCGAATCGTTCCAGCGTCGACGGATTGCGCGACTCACGATGGGCTCCCGTGAGCCGTTTCAAGGCTTCGTCAATTCGACTCATTCAATGATTCCTGGGACTAAGTGCGGCGGCCAAACAGCGAGAATCGAGGCCGTCCTTTAAAGGCGAAAAACAGCTCGCGGTCGTGTTCGGCCGCGATGCGGGGGGCAGGCGGCGCGGTCTCGACGGGCTCGGGGTCTGCTTCGAACGGTTCGGTCTCCGGTTCTTCCTGAACGGGCGCGGCAGTGGAAATCGAAATATCTTCCGCTGCGGGTGCGATCTCCGGTGCGTAGTGTTCGAAGGCCGTATGTTCGGTGGGTGGAGCGGCCAGGTCGAAATCGCGCGCCACTTCGCGGATGATGGCGGCGTCGATCGGCTGGCGGCCGAGCGCGAAACCAGTCAGCAGCGCGTTGTCGCAAATCACGGAGACCGTTCTCGGAATGCCGCCGGAACGCTCGTGAATCAGCATCACGGCTTCGCGTGTGAACAATCGCCCGGCGTCGCCGCCGGCGACCCGCACGCGGTGACCGATGTACGCCGCTGTTTGACGAAGATCGAACGGCGTCACCTCGCACCGTAGCGTGACTCGCTGTTTCAGCTGGCGCAGGCCGGTCTCGTTCAATCGATAAGACAGTTCGGGCTGGCCGGCGAGCACGACCGGCAGCAATCGGCGCGTGGTCGTCTCCTGGTTCGCCAGCAGCCGGATCTCTTCGAGGAGCGTGCCGCTCATGCCCTGCGCTTCGTCGATGACGAGCGCCGTGATTTGCCCGCGATCGCGTCCTTCCTGCAGCACGCGTCCCAGTTCCTCGAGCAGCGCCGCCTTCGACGAAGCGGCCTGCGCGCTGAGGCCGAAACGGTGGGACAACGTTTCGATGAATTCCTTCCGCGTCAGCAGAGGGTTGTTCACGTACACGCAGCGGACGCCCCGGCACCTTTCCGATTCGAGCGCCGCGTGGATCAGGGTCGTCTTGCCGGTACCGGCCTCACCGATCAAAACGGTAATCGGTTTGGCCGACGACAGGCCGTACTCCAGCGCACTCAGCGCCTCCCGATGCTGCGGAGGCAGGAAGAGGTATTTGGGATTCGGCGTCAGTTCGAACGGCAGTTCACGCAGACCGTAGAAATTCTGGTACATCGGTGGATATGGCTGGAGTCAGCAAAAGGGTTGCCGTGTCCGATGGCGAAATTGCTGAAAGTTAGGCCATTACTTGGCTGTGGCGACTATCGGCAGATGGCAAAAGTCGCCTCTTAGGCAGCCTTTAGTCACAACCGCTTCCCGGACACTCGAACCACGAAGCGTATCAGTACGAAACGAGGCCCGGCAAGGCAACGATCCAAAAAACAGGGGGGCCCACTGGCCCCCCTGTTCACGTGAATCTATAGATGAAAGCGAGAGTTACAGGTTGAAACGACGCCGGACGGAGCCCGCCGCATACAGGAGTCCGGATCCCAGAAGAAAAATGGAGCCGGGTTCGGGCACTGCGGTGTTCCGGATGTCAGTGCTCAGGGCCGTTCCCGGGGTGCCGACCGCCAGGGGATCCGTAGTCATCGACCATCCGATGAACGTGTACTGAAGGTCGGTGCTCAGGCCGAGGAGCGTGGCCAGCGGAGAATCCGTCGCCCAGCCGACCGCGTTCCCGAGGCCGTTTACCGTCTGCGTAATCGGGTCGCTGTTCAGCGTGAACGACGAGAAGGTTCCTTGCATGAGCACCACGGGCGCTCCGGCCGAACCGATCCCCACGCTCGGAAGATAGCCCGTGATCGCGACCGAGTTCGTGCCCGCCAATCCGCCCGTCGCGAAATCAAGTGATCCGTAGCCATACGGATCGTCACCCGGCGTGCTGTCCGTCGCATTGCCGCCGACGATGTATCCGCCATTGCCGGTCGGTGCTCCCGTGACGGTCAGCTTTCCGATCGGAATCCCCGATCCTGAGATGCTGCCGTCGGAGAACAGCTGCACCACTCCGCCCTCATCCGCGAGTCCTGTCTTGAAGTCCAGAACAGGGTTGGCGCGCGCCGAAGTCGTGAGCGCGCCGAGCGTCAACGCCGCCATTCCCACGATTCGAAGTGTTTTCCAGAAGCGATTCATGCCTGTTGTTTTCTCCCTCTTGGCGCCAGTCGCGCCCGAGCTTGGTTGAGCAACCGGTCTGCCACAACAGTTCCCGGCCGCGTTTTTGTGTGCAGACCCATCGAAATCCGAGAGATCTCGGACAATTCCCTCCTCCAGGCGGAAGTAATCACTCGTTATCGCTCGAAAGTTATCTTCGCTCAGCGCGACTTTTGTACGAATGCTGGATCGAAGTCGGCCCCAGCAGTTATCGAGCGAGGATTTTGCGAGAGGCGGGTCAGCGCGCGGCGGTCCGCGGCGTGCCGCCCCTTATCTCGGGACAGCACGCCGCCGATCATCAAGAGCCGCCGGCCGGAACGCGGTGCACGGGACGCTGTCTTCGAGCCAGGCATTCGCTGGCGCGATTGTGCGGGGCCCGCGCTCGCGCTCGCGTTCCGGACAGGGCTCCGCTCACGTCCGAGCATTTCCTGTTCCAATGGCCGCCGGCAATTGGTGCGATGATTCGTCGCCGCTCGAACAAGCCGACGCCAGAAAATCCTGTCGCGTGGAGACTTACCTCTTGGCCCATGGATCTTTTACGGCGGCGACTCTCCTCGCGTGCGAACGGCACGAATCCCGGAATCGAGGAATTACGCTGCGATTCGATCCATTTGATGGGAAACGCGGACACGCCGATATGCGGCACACATCGTGATATGCATGAGGCATGGCCCGAGTCGTTTCGCGCACGATCATCATCGCGAGCGCACTGGTTTTCGTTCTCAATACCACGCCAGCTTCGGCGTCGCAGATCGATTTCACCGGCACCGGCAAAGGGGCCTGGGCGACCTTCAGCCTGGCGGGTGATCCTCTCGGAAACCCGTTCAGCGACTTCGTCGGCGAGCTGTTGTGGAACTGGATCGGAACGCCCGAGCCAGGCTTCTCCAGCGGTTCGATCTACACGTACTGCGTGGACGCCACGAGCTACTTGCAGGATCCTCAGACCGTCACCGCGCGCTCGACAGACCTGCTCACGTCGGCGACCGGTGGTGCCGACGCCGGCGGGCGCGTAGCCTATCTGGTTGACAAGTACGCGGCCGACGTCCATCAGAACGGTACCGATGTAGACGCCGCGGCGCTGCAGATTGCCATCTGGGAAGCGCTCTACGACTCGACCGAGGATCTCTCCGGTGGGACGTTCGCGCTCGTCACGACCGGCGCAATCTACGACAAGGCGAAGTTCTACCTCGATGACTTGTATTCGGGCGGCACGTATCACACCGCCTCCGCGACATGGCTCGATACTCGAGCGGGACAGGATCAGGTCGTCCTCACGCCGACGCCGGAGCCCGCGTCGCTCACGTTGTTCGGCTCCGCCCTTGCGCTCGCCGCCGCACGCCGCCGCAAGCGCAAGGCCAATCTGACCTGGTAAGCGTTCTGCTCGATCGAGTTCGTCGTCGCGAGCTCGATCGGGCGTTCTCTCCTCGCTCGATCCTCCCGAACTGAAAGTCTCCGCTCTTAGGTCCATCGCGCGCCGCGACGTGCAAAAGTGCGCAAGTCTTCCTTCCACGAATCAGCTGGCTCCGACATCGTGCACGGCCTTCTGGACCAGCAACGGCGAAGAGGGTTATCGTGCTCTCTCACCGCAAGGGGGATCCCGTGATCGTTTGCCGAACCTGGCTGTGCGCTCTGGCCCTTCTCATCGCGTCGGCACCGGCCTTCGCTCAAACGCCGCCGTCGGCCGTCGGCCGCATCAAGATCGCTTCGGGCTCCGCATTTATCGTCCGAAACGGCACGCAGGTCGCCGCGCAGGCCGGTCAGCCCATTTTCGAAGGCGATGGTTTGAGAACCGGCGCTGACGGCCGTCTCGGCGTCACGTTGAAGGACGACACGCGCGTGTCGCTCGGACCGGCCAGCGAGATGCGCGTCGACCGGTTCGTGTTCGCTCCGGCGGAAGGACGCATGGGAGTGGTCCTGAACGTCGTGCGTGGGGTCATGGCCTATGTGTCGGGACGAATTGCCAAGCTCTCGCCCGACTCGATCCGGCTCGAAACACCGGCGGCGGTGATGGGTGTCCGCGGAACCACGCTCGCGCTTCGCGTCAATCCCTGACGATGAACGCGCGCTCCGTCGCAGTTTGGCTGGCCGCGCTCGGCATCGCTGTGGCTGTGGGCTGCGGACCCAAGCAGGTCAAAACCACGATTCCCTCCGGTCAGAGCACCGTGGTGCTGCTCCCGGATCCTGGTGACGGCGCGGTCGGTCGCGCGGTGGTCTCGAACAGTGTCGGGGCCACGGAGCTCACCGGCGCCCGTGAATCGACGACGGTGGCTCCGAATCAAGCACCGGCCCCGGTGATCGTCTTGAACGAGGCGGACGTCACGCGACTGTTTGGCGACGTGCTGGCCACGCTTCCTGCTCCACCGCAGATTTTCCTCCTGTATTTTCGTTTCGAGTCCGAAGAGCTGACCGACGAGAGCCGCGCGCTGCTCCCGCAGGTGCTGCAGGCCGTCAGGAATCGTCCGTTTCCCGACGTCGCCGTGGTTGGTCACACGGACACGACGGGAACGAACGCCAGCAACTACGAGCTCGGTCTCCGCCGCGCGAACGCGATTCGCGGCCGCCTGATCGAGTCAGGCGTGGACGCCGGGCTGATCGAGGTGAGCTCGCACGGTGAATCCGATTTGCTGGTGAAGACGGCTGATTCCGTGGCGGAGCCGCGCAATCGGCGCGTCGAAATCACGGTGCGATGAGTCTCCGTCCCGATCGTCTCGTGCTGGTGTGCGGCCTTGTGCCCACGCTCGTCACGGCCTGGCTCTCGCTGTCCCGCCCGGCGCTGCTCGCGAGCCTGGAGTACGGTGCCTACGACCTGGTCGTCCGCTCGGTCGCGACCAGACCTCCGAGCGGCCGCATTGCGATCGTGGACGTGGACGAGCGCAGCCTCACGGCCGTCGGACAGTGGCCGTGGCGCCGCGACGTCATCGGGACGCTGATCACGCGACTCCGCGATCTCGGCGTGCCGATGATCGCGCTCGATATCATGTTCGCGGAGTCGGATCGCTCCAACGGAACCGGAGTCAGTGCCGACCAGACGCTGGCGGACACACTCCGCCCGGGCGGCGTGGCGCTCGGCTATGCCTTGACGTTCGGCCCCTCGTCCGAGCACTCGAACGCCTGCGTGCAGCATCCACTCGGGATCGCGCTGATTCGCCGCGACGACGATCACGCCGACGAGCCATTCTTCCAGGCGACCGGAGCCGTCTGCAGTCTCCCGATGCTGTCGCAGGCGGCCGGTGCGTCGGGATTCCTGAACGTGGCTCCCGATCCGGATGGCCGTCTGCGGCGCGTGCCGCTGCTGCTTTCATTCAACGGCCGTGTTCAGCCCGCGCTTGCGCTCGAAGCGGTCATCTCCTCCACGAAGGTGCGGGACACCAGCCTCCGCGTGCTCAACGTAAACGCAACCTCCCTCGTGCTCGACGATCGCCGCGTGCCGCTGGACGGCAAGAGCAACCTGCTTCTTCGCTATCGAGGCGGCAAGCACACCTTTCCTTATGTCTCGGCGATCGATGTCCTGAGCGGTCAGGCGCCGGCAGAGACCCTCAAGGGCAAGATCGTTTTCGTCGGCACCACCGCGCTCGGGACGCGCGAAGTGGTGGCCACGCCACTCGACACGCTGTTTGCCGGCGTCGAGGTGCAGGCCACCGTCGCTGACAACCTTCTTCAACAGGATTTCATTCACGAGTCCGAGTTCGGTCCGATGGTCGAGGCTCAGCTCGTGCTCGGACTCGGCATCTTTGCCGCGCTCGTCGTGGGGAGGCTCGGCCTCGCCCGCGGCGGCGGGGTGATCGCGGTGGCTCTGGCCGCGGTGTGGGGCGGAGCCGTCTGGCTGTTGTCGGCCAACGGCACGTTCCTGTCGCCGGTCTTTCCGACGCTGGGATCGATTCTGGCCTTCGGCACGATGGCGATTGCACAGCTCGTGCTGGAACGCCGCCGGGCCGATCAGGCCGGCCGCGAGAAAGCGATCTCGCAGCGGCTGATGGTTCAGGGACTGTTGTCGCTCACGGAAGTCCGAGACGCCGAGACCGGCCGGCACTCGCGGCGCACCCAGGCGTACGCGCGCGTCATCGCCGAGCAGCTCGCCCGGCACTCGGGGTTCGGCGACTACCTGACGCCGGAGCGCATCGATCTGCTGTCGCGCCTCGCGCCGCTGCACGACATCGGCAAGGTCGGTGTGCCCGATTCGCTGTTGAACAAACCCGGCGCGCTCACGGTCGAAGAAGTCGCCGAGATGCGGAAGCATCCGGCGCACGGCCGCGACGTCATCGTGCATGCCGAACGGGACGTCGGCGTGCCTGACGATGCCATCCTCGCGATGGCCAAGGACATCGTCTACACGCACCACGAGAAGTGGGACGGCACCGGCTACCCCGAGGGCCTTCAGGGCGCGCAGATTCCGGTCGTTGGAAGGTTGATGGCCCTCGTGGATGTGTACGACGCGATCACGACGCCGCGGGTCTATCGCGATCCCATGTCACACAGCGAGGCGGTCGCGTTCATCGTCTCCGTCAGGGGCACGCACTTCGATCCCTCGGTCGTCGACGCGTTTCTGGAAGTTGCCGCCAAAGTGGAACGTCTGTCTGATACTGGACGGACTGCACCGGCGAGCTGACCCGACTGGCTACGAACGCGCAGCACCGATGCTACTGCGCGCTGTACGTCATGAACTCTTCGGTCAGATCTGGCAGAGTATCCTTCAGGATTTCGATCACGGCGCGCCGGTCGTTCGAAGTGAGCCGGGTGTATCTGGTATCGGGATCTTTTCCCGACAGCACGGTCCACATCCTCGAGTAGACCGCGGCGCGCACATCGCGCGGCAGCGCTCGAAACGCCGGCGAGTAAATCATGTAGCTGCAGGGATACTTGAGCAGTCGATGTGCGAGATCGAGCTGGCGCAACGATCGCCCTTGATGATCCGACGGTCCCTGGGCTGAAAATCGTTCCGCAAATCCCGACGTGCCTTTGACGGCCGCCGGCAGCGGCTCCTCTTCGATGAAGAGCAGGTAGTCCACGAGCTCGTTCACCGCGCTGCGCAGCGGACCGCCGGCGAAATCGATCCGGCCGCCATCGGCCGCGATCCTCGCCTCCCATCCGACCCGCGTGATCAGGTTCATCATCCGGCCCTGGTGCTGGAAGACCATCAGCGCCGCGATGTCGCTCGTGTTCGACGGATAGGTGTGCGCATCGAACGGTTGTTCCGAAGGCATCCGATGCAGCGTGGCGTCGGACACCACGGCCTCGCGCTTTTCGGTGTCCGTGACGAACGCATTGCCGATGTGCCGCAGGCCGCCGTCCACACCGGTCACGTACCAGCCGCCCCATCGCCGCCGGAACGGCGTTCGATCGTCGGCGTCGTAGCTGCCGAACTGGGAGAGCGGAAGACCGTCCGGCGCCATGAACACGCTGCGCGCGATCATGCCCGGGACGTGAAGCGTGGCGTACGCCTGGTGGCAGCTCAGGCATCCCGGACGCCGCTCGAACACCGGACGTGCCTGCGCCTTCTGGTCGAGCGTATAGAAGATCACGCCCTGCTCGGGATCCTGAACGGCGAACTCGAGAAATGGCGCGCCGCGAATGTACCCGACGCTGACCGTGTCGTTGAAGACGATCGCCCGCGGATTGGCGGGTCCGGAGTACAGGCCCTGGATGCCGGTCTTCGACATCACCAGGATCTGCGATTCGGGCGCGAGTTGCAGCGCGCTCATCACCGGCCGCAGATATCCGGATCCCTCTTCGAAATCCAGGTGCAGCGTTCCGTCAGCGATGCGCTGATCCAGTGCGGCGATGAGATCGTGCGTCGGCCGCGTGTAGTACGCGATCGCGGGGTGCTTGATGGCTCCAGCGAGCGGCCGCTCCGCAAGCTGTCCCATCGCGGCCGCGCCGGCAATCGTGGACGCCGATATGACGAAGGCGACGGCCAGCCGATTCATCCCGGCGATTCTCGCACGGGATGGGCCTTCGTATGTACGGCAGGCCTGAAGGCCTGCACTACATCTACTCGGACCGCAGGGCTTGCACAACGTCCACCCTGGATGCCCGCGCCGCGGGCATCAGGGACGCCAGGATCGCCGCGACGACCAGCAGCACGGACGCGCCGAAAATCGGAAGCAGGCCGGGCATGTGTATGTCCGTGACGTAGCTCGCGGCGACGCGGGCCAGCACGATTCCGCCGACGATACCGGCGACAATGCCGCCGCCGGCCATCACCGCGCCTTCTCCGAGCACGCCCGTCAGCAGCCGCCGCGGCTGCAGACCGATCGCGAGTCGCACGCCGAACTCGCGCGTGCGCGCGCTCACCGAGAACGCCAGCACGCCGGCAACGCCAACGACCGCGATGGTCAAGGCCACGGCGGCGAAGACGCCGAAGACGAGCGCGTTCAATCGATCCGGCGCCAGCACCTCCGCCCGGACATCGTCGAGCGTCGCGGCGCGCTCCACCGGCTGTTCCGGCGACAGGTCTCGAATGATGCGCGTAATCGGGGGGACCAACGAGTACGGATCCGTCCGCGCGTGCACGAAGACACGGCCGCCGCCGAACTCCTGCTCCAGCGGGTGATAGACGGTCAGCGCCGGACCGGGAATCACGTTCTCGTCGTCGATGTCGGCCGCGATGCCGACGATCCGTCGAGGACCGGTGCTCACGTCGATGAATTTCATGACCGGATCGGTCCACATCAGCCGGCGGTTCACCGCGTCCTGATTCGGGAACAACCGCTGCGCCAGGCTCTGGCTGACGATGACGACTTTCTCGCCGTCGCCGCGGTCGTTGGCGTTGAAGTCCCGGCCCGCCATGATCGGCACACCGAGCGACGCGAAAAAGCCGGGCGAAATGGTCCGGAAGCGCGCGCGCGGATCGTCCTCGCCGTCGGCCTTGGCATAACCTTCGACCGTGAACTGCGCTTCGAAGAAGGCGCCGGCCTCTCGCCACGGCACGAGGGTGCCGATGGACACCTGTTCGACACCGGGAAGCTCGCCGATCCGTTTGACGGCCTCTCGATACAACGGCAGCGACTGGTCGCGGGGGCGCGTGAAGTTGACTGGCACGTGCAGCGCCAGCACATTGTGCGTGTTGATGCCCGTGCGCGCGCGTTGCAGCGCATACAGCGTCGTCAACAGCGTGCCGGCGCCGGCGAGCAGCACGAAGGACGCCGCAATCTGGGTGACCGCGAACAGGCGCAGACGCCGGTTCGTGCCGGACGTGATCCGCACGCTGCCGTTCGACAAGCCGGAACCGTTCGAGGCATCCGACGAGGGCAGGCGCGGCACGAAGGCCAGGAGCACCGCCGACACGAGCGCCAGCCCGACTCCGACCCACAGCAGGCTGACATCGATCGAGAGATCCAGGGCGCGCACCGAGAAGCGCGCCGCATAGGCGGCGAGCACCGCGACCATCGGCCAGGCGATCGCAACGCCCAGGGCCGCGCCCGCACCGCAGAGCAGCAGGCTTTCGGCCAGCAGGGTCCGCCGCAGCGCGCCGGCGCTAGCGCCGAGCGCCGCGCGGATCGCAAGCTCGCCTTCGCGCCGCACCGACCTGGCCAGGATCAGGTTGGCGACGTTGGAGCACGCGATGATGAACACGAGCCCGGATGCGGCGAGCAGCACCAGGAGCACGGTTCTCGCCGGCGACGTGATTTGATCGCGCAGGCGGACGGCGTCGATTTGAAAATCGGCTTTCTTCGGATAGTCCTCGCGGTGTTCGTTGACCATCGTTGCGTGGGCCGTTCGCAACTCCGCGCGCGCGGCGTCGAGATCCATGCCAGGCGCCAGGCGGCCGAACAGGTCGGTCATCCGATGCACGCGACCCTCGGTCATCGTCGCCGACAGATGATGCGGGCTGGTCACGATGTTCGCGATGATCTCCGTCTGCGCCGGATACGGCACCGACGGTTCCACGACCCCGATAATCGTCGCGGCTCGATCGCTGAGCCTGATCGTCTTCCCGATGACCGACGGATCGCTGGCGAGCGACGTCGTCCAGAACCGGTGCGTCAGCACCGCGACTCCCGCCGCCTGCGGTCCGTCGTCGGTGGCATCAATCAATCGGCCGAGGACCGGGCGCAGGCCCATCACGTCGAAATATGAGCCGCTGACGACGCCGGCCCGGACGACGCGAGGCTCGCCGAGGCCGACCATCGTGAAGTCGATGGTGGAGAACTCGCCGATCGCCGACAGCGTTTTCACCCGGCCGCGCAGGTCGCGGATCTCGGGGACGGAGAACTTCGCGTTTTCCGCCTTGATCCCGAGCGCGCTTTGACGCACGTAGATCAGGCGATCCTCGTCCTTGTTGACGAGCGGCCGCAGCAGCACGCCGCGGACGACGCTGAAGATCGCGGCGTTGGCGCCGATGCCGAGCGCCAGCGTGGCGATGACCGTGATCGCAAGCCCCTTGACCCGCGCCAGCGATCGGAACGCGAACTTGAAGTCGGTGATGATGCTCATCGTCGTTCTCTATGGGTTCAACTGCCGGACGGGACGCACTTCGATGCTGCCTTCGCGCGCCGGCGGAATCTTGGACGCCACCTGGATGGCCTCGTTCAGGTCGCGGGCTTCGATGAGGTAGAAGCCGGCGAGCTGCTCTTTCGTCTCGGCAAAGGGGCCGTCGGTGATCGACATCTTGCCGTTGCGGACGCGCACGGTCGTGGCCGTGTCAATCGGCTCCAGCGCCTCCGCGGCGACCAGCAGCCCGCTCTTTCGAAACCCGTCGCCGCAGGCCTGACACTCCCGGTCGGGCACGGCGTGCAGCTTGTCTCGTTCGAGGTAGACCAGGCACAAATACTTCATGTCACCCCTCATGCGCGTTAGTCGTTCTGGGCCTTGCCGGATCGACATCGCGATTTCACGGCCCGATTTCAGCGATCCGCCGCTCGATGAACCGCCGCTCCGGCTCCTGGCGGGTCAGCGCCAGCGCCTTTCTATAGGCAGCCAATGCCTCTGCCGTTCGGCCCAGCCGCCGGCAGAACTCGGCCCGAGCGGCATGCACCAGGCGGTAGTCTCGCAGGTCCCCGCGCGCCACGATCGCGTCGATCGCGGCGAGCCCTGCCGCCGGCCCGTCGCGCATCGCCAGCGCTACGGCCCGGTTCAACTCGATGACCGGTGAGTCGTCGAGTCGGAGCAGGGCGTCATACAGGCCGACGATCTCCGCCCAGTCGGTCGCGGATGCTTCTGGCGCCTCCGCGTGAACGGCCGCGATGGCGGCCTGCAGTGTATACGGACCGAAACGGCGTGATTCCAGTGCGGTCCGCACCAGCCGCGACCCTTCGGCGATCTGCTCCCGGTTCCAGAGCGACCGATCCTGATCGTCGAGCAGGACGATCTCGCCGGACGGTGACGTCCTAGCGGCACGACGCGACTCCTGCAGGAGCATCAGCGCCAGCAGCCCGACGGCTTCGGGCGCCGGCAACAGCTCGACGACCAGACGGCCAAGCCGGATCGCCTCCGCGGATAGATCGTGTCGTGTCAGAGCCGTCCCCGACGAAGCCGAGTAGCCCTCGTTGAACACGAGATAGACCACGCGGAGCACGGCCTCGAGGCGCTCGGGCAACTCGGCCGGCGCCGGCACTTGATAGGGAATGCGGGCGTCGCGAATCTTGCCTTTGGCGCGGACGATCCGCTGGGCCAGCGTCGGTGCCGGGGTGAGAAATGCGCGTCCGATCTCTTCCGTGGTAAGCCCGCAGACCTCCCGGAGCGTGAGCGCGACCTGCGCGTCGAACGCGAGCGCCGGGTGGCAGCACGTGAAGATGAGGCGCAGACGGTCGTCCTCGACGCTCTCGGCGTCGGCCCACGCCGCCGAATCGATGATGGCCACGTCCGCCTGATGGTTCTCTTCGTCGAGCGAGTCGAAACGCTTCTGGCGCCGCATGCCGTCGATCGCCTTGAAGCGGCCCGCCGACACCAGCCAGGCGCGAGGATTCCCCGGTACCCCATCCTTGGGCCACTGCTCGAGCGCGGCCCGGAAGGCGTCGTGCATCGCTTCCTCGGCGACGTCGAAGTCGCCCAGGAGGCGGATGAGCGTAGCCAGCACGCGCCGGGAATCGGACTGGTAGACGGCGTCTACGGTCTCGTGGACCGAATCGGTCGCGCTCACGGCCCTCGATCAGAACACCTTCATTTCGCCGGCGCAACCCGGCATTTCGGGCCCGTGTCGATCCGGGCGTCCGCCGTTCGACCAGAGGGCGGAGGGTAGAACGATGCGAAAGAACGTGACGTTGTGGGTGGTGCAGGGTCTTCTGGCGGCGCTCTTCCTGTTTGCCGGCGTGATGAAGCTCGTCCTGCCGGTCGAGGCGATGGCGGGACCGGTCGCGCTCCCCGGGCTGTTTCTCAGGTTCATCGGCGTGTGCGAAGCGCTTGGAGCGGTCGGCCTGGTGCTGCCCGGACTGCTGCGCATTCACCGGGAGCTGACGCCGGTCGCCGCGGCCGGACTCGTGATCATCATGATCGGCGCGACCGTCATCACGGCGATGGGCGGCTCCTTCGCGCCCGCGCTGGTTCCCTGTATCGTCGGCGTGCTCGCCGCTTCGGTCGCGTACGGCCGGACGCGTTCGGCGCAGCCGGTGGCGGCGTAAGAGGCGGGGGCATCATGAGCACCAGAGCCAGGACCATGCGCGATCCGCAGGTGATGGCGACGCTCGCTCACCTCGGATATCCGGTGTACTTCGCGACCATCATCAACGGGTAAACCTCTCACCGATCCCGATCGTCTAAGCCCGGTGGGATATGTCCCACAATGTGGTTTAGAAAAGACGCGGCCATCCTCGGAGACTTCGAGCAGCTCGTCCTTTTTGGCGTGTTGCGCCTCGAGGACGAGGCGTATGGCTCCGCAATCCGGCAGGAAATCCACGCGCGGTCCGGGCGCGACGTCTCCATCAACGCGGTCTACACGACGCTCGATCGTCTCGAGCTGAAAGGTTTGCTCCGCTCGTGGGTCGGTGATCCGACTCCGCAGCGCGGCGGCCGCCGGCGCAAGTTCTACGCGGCGACGCCGGCCGGTCTCGCGGCAGCGCGGCAGGCGTACGGCGCGTTCCGCGCGATGACCGTCGGCCTCGCGGGGCGGCTGGAGACGAAATGAAGCAGCAGGCTCCTCGTCTTGCGGTGTCGCTGCTCGGCCGCCGCGTGCCGGAGGAGTGGCGCGAATTCGTCCTGGGCGATCTCGAAGAGGAATTTCAGATTCGCGTCCAGCGTTCGCCGTCGGCTGCGCGCCGCTGGTTCTGGCGCCAGACGCTGCGCTGCCTCGTGGCGCCTCCCCGCGCGCGTTCTCACTCGCATCACGCCTTCCCGATCTCCGGAGATTCCATGTTGCGCACACTTGTCGCCGACATTCGTTACAGCTCGAGGGTGCTGCTGAGGGCGCCGTCGTTTACGCTCGCGGTCGTTGCGGTGCTGGCGCTCGGCATCGGCGCCAACACGGCCATTTTCAGCATCGTCAACACCGTGCTTCTGCGGCCGCTGCCGTTCGACGAGCCCGAACGCCTCGTGCGGTTGTTCCACGTGCCGCCGCAGGCCACGTTCCCCGGCATGCCGCGTTTCGCGGTGTCGGCCGCCAATTTCTACGACTGGCAGCGCGATGCGCGGTCGTACGAACGGATGGCGCTCTATCGCTTCCGCCCCTTCACGCTGACCGGCGGAGGTCCCGCCGAAGCCGTCGTGGCGGGCGCGGTGGGAGACGGCTTCTTCGAAACACTGAGGGCGAAGCCGCTGCTCGGCCGCGTGTTTCTGTCCGAGGAGGACACGCCGGCCCGCGGCCACGTCGTCGTCCTGAGCAACGGATTCTGGAAGAGTCATTTCGGCGCGGCGCCCGAGGTGATAGGTCGTACGTTGATGCTCGACGGCGAGGTGTACACCGTCGTGGGTGTCATGCCCGCCGCGTTTTCCATGGCCTCGTGGAGCATCACGCATCGCGACATGTGGGTGCCGATCGCGTACAAGGATGCGGATCGGGCGGTGCGTGACAACCACAACGACATGGTGGTGGCGAGGTTGAAGCCCGGTGTCGACATCGCGCATGCGAACGCGGAGATGAAGGACATCTCGCAGCGCCTCGAGCGCGACTACCCGAAGGAGAACACCGGCTGGGGTGCCACCGTCGACCCGCTGCAGGAGATCCTCGTCCGCAATGTCAGGACTTCTCTCGTGATGCTGCTCGCGGCGGTCGCGCTCGTCCTGCTCATCGCGTGCGCCAATGTCGGCAACTTGCTCTTCGCTCGATCGCTCGGCCGGAGTAAAGAGCTGGCGATTCGCACGGCCCTCGGCGCCGGGCGAGCCAGGGTGTTTCAGCAGCTCATCATCGAAGCGATCGTGCTGGCAACAGCCGGCGGCGCCGTGGGTCTCCTGATTGCGCGCGTCAGCCTCGCCGCGAGCGCCACCTTGCTGGCGAATCAGGTTCCACGTGCTGATGAAATCTCGGTGGATGCCCGCGTGATGCTGTTCGCGCTCGCGGTGTCGATTCTGACGGGGATACTCGCCGGAGTCCTCCCTGCAATCCGCGCAGGCCGCGCCGATGTGAACGACGCGTTGAAGGAAGGAGGGCGCAGCGACGCCGGCACCATCGGCCTGCGGACGCGCCGTCTGCTCATCGTCTGCGAGGTGGCGTTTTCGCTCGTGCTGCTCACAGGAGCCGGCGTGATGATCCGCAGCCTGCTGGCGTTGCAGCACGTCGACGCCGGTTTCGATCCGCACAACGTGTTGACGATGAAGGTGGGCCTGCCGGAGACGCGCTACAAGACACCGGCGCAGACCACGGCGTTCTACAACGACGCGCTGCGCCGGTTCCGCGCGCTTCCGGGCGTCCAGGAAGCTGCCGCGATCGACGACCTTCCATTGACCGGTGGATCGCAGCAACCGATCGTGGTCGATGGTCACGCGGAGTTATTGCCCCGCGATCAACCGACCGTCGCGGTCCGCAAGATTACTCCGGGCTATCTGCGCGCGATGCGCGTGCCGCTGCTGCGCGGACGGGATTTCGCCGAGGACGACGTCCACGTGATGCTCGTGAGCCGCGCGGCGGCGAAGCTGCTGTGGGGCGACATCGATCCGATCGGCCGGCAGGCTCGTCTGCCGCTCGAATCGAAGACCGTCGTTCAGACCGTCGTTGGTGTGGTCGGCGACATTCGAGAAGCGGGCTTGTCCGAGAACCCGGTCGCGACCGTGTACGAATTCACGCGAGAGCACGACTGGAGTCATCTCGCTCTCGTCGCCAGAACGTCGGTCCCTCCACTGACTCTTGCGCAGGCGGTCACGGCCGCTGTGCGTGCCATCGATCCAGAGCAGCCGGTCGAAGAGATCAGGACGATGGAAGATGTGCGTGACGATACGCTGACGTCACAGCGGTTCAGCGCGCTGCTGCTGGGATTGTTCGCGTCCGTCGCCCTCGCGCTCGCATCTGTTGGCATCTACAGCGTCCTCTCGTACATCGTCCACGGCCGCAGCCGCGAGATCGGCATCAGAAGCGCGCTGGGCGCGAAGCGATTCGACGTCGTCCGTCTCGTCGTCGTCGAGGGAATGACGCCGGCGCTCATCGGCGTGGCGGCTGGCGCGATCGCCGCGCTCGGCGCCGGACGTCTCATGGCAAAGCTCGTGTACGGTGTGAGCGCGTCGGACCCGCTGACGATGGCCGTTGTCTCGGCCACGCTGGTGGGCGTCGCCTTGCTGGCGAGCCTGATCCCGGCTTATCGCGCGTCGAGGCTGGATCCGTCGGAAGTACTGCGGGCGAGCTAGACAGAAGCACGGTCGTGTCCGTCTTCAGGCGGACCGGTCCGGCTGAAGCCGGACACTACGTGTATCATCGGGTGCGATGAGTGATACCCGCACCGCGGCCGCCAGGCCGATCAACAGTCCGGCACAGGTTCTGTTCGCGAGCCTGATCGGCACGACGATCGAGTTCTTCGACTTCTACATTTACGCGACGGCGGCGGTGCTCGTGTTTCCACCGCTGTTTTTTCCGAAATCCGATCCGGCGTCCGCCACACTCGCATCGTTGGCCACCTTTGCCATCGCGTTCGTTGCCCGCCCGATCGGCTCCGCGCTCTTCGGCCACTTCGGCGACCGCGTCGGCCGGAAGACCACACTGGTGGCCGCGTTGCTGACGATGGGCCTGTCGACGGTCACGATCGGCCTGTTGCCGACGTACGCCACGATCGGTCTGGCCGCGCCGCTGCTTCTTGCGATCTGCCGATTCGGTCAGGGACTCGGGCTGGGCGGTGAGTGGGGAGGCGCGGTGCTGCTCGCCGTCGAGAACGCGCCGCCCGGCAAGCGCGCGTGGTACGGCATGTTTCCGCAGCTCGGTGCCCCTGTCGGCTTCCTCTTTTCCGGCGGTATCTTCCTCCTGCTCTCGTCGACGCTGACCAACGAACAGTTCTTCGCCTTCGGCTGGCGGCTGCCGTTCCTAGCCAGCTCGCTGCTCGTCGGCGTCGGCCTGTACGTGCGGTTGACCATCACCGAGACGCCGGTGTTCAGCGAAGCGCTGAAGCGCCACGAACGCGTTGAAGTGCCGATGGTCACCGTCATCAAGAACCACGCCGGCACCTTGTTCCTCGGTGTGCTGGTCTCGCTGACGGCGTTCCAGATTTTCTACCTGATGACGGTCTTCTCGCTGTCGTGGGGCACGAGCGCGCTCGGCTACACACGCGAGAAGTTTCTGATCATGCAGCTCTTTTCCATCCTGTTCTTTGCGCTCTTCACGCCGATCTCGGCGGTGCTGGCGGAGCGCGGACGGCGAAAGATGCTGATGTGGGTCAACGTCGGCATCTTTCTGTTCGGTTTGGTGATGGCGCCACTGTTCGCGGCCGGCACGACCGGTGCGGTGACGATGATGGTGCTCGGCATGTCGCTGGTCGGCCTCGTCTATGGCCCACTCGGAACCGTGTTGTCCGAGCTCTTTCCTACGACCGTTCGCTACTCCGGCAGCTCGCTGACCTTCAACCTCGCCGGCATCTTCGGCGCCTCGCTCGCCCCTTACGCAGCGACCTACCTCGCGACGACCTACGGTCTGCAGTACGTTGGCTACTATCTCTGCGGCGGCGCCGTCCTGTCGCTGCTCGGCCTGTTTGCGACGCGTGAAACCGCGGACGACGTGCTCTGAAGATGCGAGTCGCCATCGTCGGCGGACCGGGCATCGGGAAGAGCACGTTGCTGCGGCAGCTCGGCGACCTCTATCACAACGGATCGTACGGCGAGGGCGAGGAGGGCGTGTGGGATCCTCGCGTGCTCGAGGACATCGATGCGGGCCGCAATCCGGTCGGTGTGACCGCGTACTTCGGCCGCCTATACGACGCGAACTACCGCGACGCTGCCGACAACGACCGGCCGGACAAGGTCATTTTCTTCGAGGGCGCGCGCATCACGCTCGAAGCGCACATCGCCGAATATCCGGCCGAGTACCACGATGAGCTCCGGAAGGTGCTGTCGATCGGCGACGCCTGGAAGCCCGATCGGGTGATCGTGCTGACGTCGAACACCGACACGGTCGAGAAACATATCCGTCAACGGAATCGGCCGCACGAGAGCGCGGAGAACATGGTGCGGCGGTTCAAGCTGATCGACGCCGAATTCCGCCGGCTCGCACCGCAGTATCCCGATACCGTGGTGATCAACCGCGACAACATGGAATTTCATGGACGCCAGGGCCTGAAGGCGATCATCGAGGCCGCGGGATTGCCGATGTTCCGCGAAATCCCCTACGAGGCGATGAACCAGTTCGGGGTCAGGACGTGAGCCAGCAGAGGCCACGGAGCTAACGGGATCACACAGAGCAACGGAGCAACGGAGACCGAACGGAGAGAGGCGCTCTACGTTCCGCAGCCCGCTCCGCGGGCCTGTCGCGCGCTGCAGCTTGCAGCCTCCTTTCGATTCTCCGTTTCTCTGCTGCTCTGTGTGATCCCGTTTCCTCCGTCATCTCCGTTCCCTTCAGATCTCAGGGAGTGAAGTCGCGAACCTTCGCGACCGTCGGCGCATCGAGCTTCTGCAGCACTGCCACCAGCAGATCCACCATCTGATCGAAATCGCGGCGG
>DASSGK010000067.1:0-3751 GCA_035693505.1 Vicinamibacterales bacterium | reverse complement strand
ATGACGTCAGCGGCCTGATCGGGTTTCAACGTGCCCGGCTTGTCAGCCGGCATCGTTCCGCTCGTGCGATCGTAGAGATCGCTCATCGCGAGATCGATCCAGTCCATGTTGAAGTCCTTGCCGGTCAGCGCCGGCGCCTGGCCGCTGCCCGACAGGTCGTCGCCGTGACAGCCCGAACACGACTCGGCGTAGATCTTCTGGCCGCGCGCGGCCTGGGCTTCCGTGTAAATCCCGTCGAGCGTTGTCTTGCCTTGCGCCGACACGATGATCAGCGCCTGCGCGAGCAGGAGCACCGCGATGAGGAGGCTTGCCTTCAGGGGTTTCATGCAGGGGTCTCCGCAAGGCGCGCCGCATGACGCGCCAGATACGCGACGCGCGCATCGAAGGTCGCAAACCGGCGATCGGTGGTCTGCCCCTGCGCGTAGCGGTAAAAAATCTGCTGGATGACGACCGCGATCTTGAAGACCGCGAAAATTTCGTAGTACCGGATGTTTGTGACGTCGCGGCCCGAACGCGCGGCGTAGCGTTCGAGGATGTCCTCCCGCGTGAAGAAGCCCGGACGATCCGTTACCGACGTGAGAGCGTCTCGCTGTTCGGGCGGCGCGGTCGGCGACCAGTAGGTCAGCACGATACCGAGATCGACGAGCGGATCGCCGAGGGCGCTCATCTCCCAGTCGAACACCGCCACGATGCGTCCGACATCCTCGAAGTCGACCATCACGTTATCGAGTTTGAAGTCGCCATGGACGATCGACGGTGTCGCTGGATCGCCTGGCAGGTGATCGCGCAGCCACTCCGCGAGCGCGTCCATCTCAGGCAGCGCCGTAGTCTTCGATCGATGCCAACGTTCAGACCAGCCGCGGACCTGGCGCGCGACGAAGCCGGCCGGCTTGCCGAGCGTGCTCAGCGGAGGCGTTCGGACGTCGATCGCGTGGAGATCCGCCAGCGTATCGACCATCGCGGCGCTGAGGCGGTGGCGTGCCGCCGGGTTTGCGAGTGCGGGAGGCTCTTCGGCCCGAACGACGAGCCCGCGTCGGCGCTCCATGGCATAGAACACCGATCCGATGACGTCGACGTCCTCACAGAGAAGATACGGTCGCGGCGCGAGCGGAAACACGGCGTGCATTGCCGAAAGCCATCTGAATTCTCGCGCCATGTCGTGCGCGGTCGGTGGAACCGGACCGAACGGAGGACGACGCACCACGATGTCGACGTCGCCGAATTTCACGAGGTAGGTCAGGTTGGAATGGCCGCCGGGAAACTGTGCCACCTGCGGATCGCGGCTCACGTCCAGGCCCGGCACACCGCACGCGGGCAACCGGTCGCGCAGCCACGCGCCGAGCCGCGCCCAATCGAGCTGTTCGCCGGGGCGAACGTCCCGGGCGTCCGATTCCATGGCGAAAAGGCTATCATGCGCGCCATGCGCTTCGATCATTCCGACAAGGTCCTCGGCCTTCAGCGGCGTCTGGACGCGTTCATGCGCGAGCACGTCTATCCCAACGAGCACACGTACCACCGGCAGATTGCCGACGGCGATCGCTGGGCGCCGACCGCGATCGTGGAAGAGCTCAAGCCCGTCGCAAAGGCTGCGGGCCTCTGGAACCTGTTCCTGCCGGAGAGCGAGTACGGCGCGGGACTGACCAATGTCGAGTACGCGCCGCTCTGCGAGATCATGGGCCGCGTGCCGGGCTTCGGCTCGGAGGTGTTCAATTGCTCAGCGCCTGACACGGGCAACATGGAAGTCCTCGTCCGGTACGGCACCGACGCGCAACGTCAGCAATGGCTCGAACCGCTTCTCGCCGGCAAGATTCGATCGTGCTTTGCAATGACCGAGCCGGACGTCGCATCGTCGGACGCGACCAATATCCAGTCGCGCATCGAGCGCGTCGGCGACGACTACGTGCTCAACGGCCGCAAGTGGTGGACCTCAGGCGCCGGCGACCCGCGCTGCCGGATCGCGATCTTCATGGGCAAGTCGGACCCGAGCGCGGAGAAGCACAAGCAGCAGTCGATGATCCTGGTCCCGATGGATACGCCGGGCGTGACGATTCGCCGCATGCTGCCGGTCTTCGGCTATGACGACGCGCCGCATGGCCACGCCGAGGTCACGTTCGAGAACGTCCGCGTGCCGGCGTCGAACATACTGCTCGGCGAGGGGCGCGGCTTCGAGATCGCTCAGGGGCGTCTGGGGCCGGGACGCATTCATCACTGCATGCGCCTCATCGGCGTCGCGGAGCGGGCGCTCGAGCTCATGTGCGCTCGCGTGCAGCAGCGGGTGGCGTTCGGAAAAACACTCGCCGAACAGGGAACTATCCGCGCCGACATCGCCGAGTCGCGCATCGAAATCGATCAGGCCCGGCTGCTCACGATGCACGCCGCTCACTTGATGGATACGATCGGGAACAAGGCGGCGCGCGGCGAGCTCGCGATGGTCAAGGTCGTAGTGCCGCGGATGGCTCTCGGCGTGCTCGACCGGGCGATCCAGGCGCACGGCGCCGCAGGCATCTGCGACGATTTCCCGCTGGCGGCAATGTGGGCCCATTCGCGCACGATTCGTCTCGCCGATGGACCCGACGAAGTGCATCGCGAGGCGATCGCCAAGCTGGAACTTCGCAAATGCCATGAGGCCGACCACTAGATGCTGGAACGTCTCCAGCGGGCCGGCCGATCGGTCCAGGCGTTCGTCCTGCCGGCGTCCATCGCGGGAGTTGCCCTCGTCGCCTATTTCGCCGCAACGTTGTGGCCGGACGTCTATCGTGGCGTTCCAGATTCGATTCCCGTCAAAGCCATCAGCGCGACCTGCGCGGCTGGCGCCGCCCAAGCGCCTTGCGCCGTTAACGTGTTCCGATTGAATCCGGGCCGCTTCTATCTGCGCACGGCGGGTCCGGCGTCGAGCATGACTGTCCTGATCGACGATCCGGCGGCGGTGGCCCGGTCCCGGGTGCTGCTGGCGCGGCCGGAAGCGCCCGGCCGACTGATCGTCGACGCGTCCGGCGGCGAAGCGCATGCCGAGGGCCTCGCCCGAAACGTGGCTGCACCGTTCCGGCGTGTCCTCGTGGCGACAAGCGAATCGCCATCGCCGCCGAATCGGATCACGTTCGTGCCCACTGAATCGAACAGCCCGATCGTTGTCAGCGAACTTGGATTGTTCGAGAGTGACGGGGATCTGATCCGATCGAGCAGGCAGCCGTTTCAGCGAATCTCCGGCGTAGCTTTTTATTCAACCGTCGTCGTGTCGATGACGCTGGCCGTGTGCGGCTTCGTGGTCGCCGCTGCGTTTGTGGCCCCCGGCGTGATGAGCCGGCCGGCGCCGTGGCTCCTGGTTTCGCTCTGCGCGGCGATCTGCGTGATCGATCTCGGGACGATGTTCTCACCGTACTGGAGTCATGACATCCGATCGATGTACGGAGCCGAGCTGATCGCGTCAGGTTTCAACGGCAACCTGACGGGCGGCCTTTACGAGGGCTCGCGTTTGGTACAGGGCCTGGGGCAGACCACCGAGCCACACACGGTGCCGTGGCACCGGATGCCGGGATACGGCCTTTTCTGCGCGCTCGCGGCGGTCATCGGTCAGACGACAGACGTTGTGGAAATCGCGATGGTCGTGGTCGTGCTGCAGGTGATCCTCTACGCCGCGGCCGTCGGTGTGTTCGTCGCCGTCGCTCGCCGGCCGTTCGGCGTGCCGGTCGCCTGCCTGCTGGGTGTTCTGATTACGCTGCTTCCAAAACAACTGAACTATACGCAGGCTGAC
>DASSGK010000066.1:0-7086 GCA_035693505.1 Vicinamibacterales bacterium | reverse complement strand
TGATGCGCGGGTGCCGCTCGCCGAGCGTTTTCGTCGTGATGGCGAGCGCGTCGCGGATCAACGGCTCCGCGCGGGCGTAGTCGTCCGTGCTCAAGTAGAGCGCCGCGATCGACTGGAACAGGAACGCCGTTTGCGGATCCTCGCGTCCGACCGTCGCCTCGTCGAGGGTGAGCGCGCGTTGAAAGAGCTCGTCGGCCGTCGAGTTGTTCCCTCGCGCTCTCTCCACGTTCGCGAGCCCTGTGAGGAGGAACCCGACGTAGGCGTCGTTCGGCGCGGCGGCCTCTCCAGCTGCCACGGCGCGCGCGGCCGCCTCCTGCGCAGCGTCGTATCGCCCCGCATCGTTCAGTGCGAAGGCGGTCGTGTAGAGCTTGTGCGCTTCGAACAAGGATCGATCCTGTTCGGTCGCTGTGTGTGTCTCCGGGACGCGGATCTCGTACCGGCCGGCCGGAGCTCGCGAGTATTTCGGCTTGACGACCAAGCGAACAGGCTCTTCGGTGTCGAAGACGATCCCGACGCTTTCCCGACCGACGACACGTGTCTCTGCGTCGAAGTCGGCGACCGGCTTGCCGGCGGCATCCAGAACCTGCACGACCACGTCGATCCCGCGTTGTTCGACGACGAGGCTGGCGAGCTGGCCCGGGGGAAGTGTCAGCTGATAACGATGTTCTTGTCCGGTTGGGAGCTCGCGCTCAATCGGCGCGCCGGTGGGTGAAAGGACCGTGTCCGCAACCGCCTGTGTCGACAGGTGAGTTGCGGCCTGCGGATTCGTCGCGAGCGCGAACGCGCCCGCAGCCACTGCCGTCAGGCAGAGCATCGATCGGCAACGCAAGTCCGTCATGAACGAAGTCCGATGGGAGAAAACCGGCCGGACCTCGGAGTCTATCACGCGACCATGCGCGGATCGGTGACGGGAGGGTGAACTCTACTGTTCGCAGGGCTGAAGCCCTGCGCCACAGGTGAAAGCATTCGCGGGCGACAGCGTTTTTCAAAACTGGGTAGTGTCCGCCTTCAGGCGGACCCGCGCCGGTCCGGCTAAAGCCGGACACTACACAGAAACGGAGACTGGTCTGAAGCCTTGCGTCCCTGGTGAGAGCGTCGAATTCCTAGTGGGCGAGCGGAATGCGCGCGGTGAATCGCGTCTGATGCGCCAGCGAGAGCCGACGATCGATTTGCATGACGCGGACCGCGAGCTTCGTTCCGAGCGCTTTCTGAAAGTCGCCGAACCATTTCTGGCGCAGCGCGTTCATTCGAGCGTCGCGGTCGAAGTGCGCGTTGATCAGGCCCAGGGCGGCCGCGTCATCGAGATTGTCGAACGTCTCGATGTATCGCTGGATGCCTTTGAGCTGATCGTCCATGATGATGTTCTGCTCCTTCTGGTACGCGTTGTAAACCGGCCAGAACTTCGCGGCCTGCTCGCTGTCGAGCGTGATGTTCTTGGCGATGATATCGGCGCGCTCGCCCTGCAGGTCGGCGCGGACCGCCTCGAGGACCTCGTCGATCGTCGTGGACGAGATCAGTGTCGATGACGGCCGCTGCGCGGCTGCCCAGGCGATGGTCATGACTCCAGACACGCAGACGGCTGCGGTGACCGCAAGAAGGTGACGCATGAGAGTGCCTCCAGGTTGATGCGGGATCGAAGGCGGACGGCTGCTACTTGACCTCGGTCCACGAGGCGTCGGGCTTGTACGTCGTCATGGCCTTTGCCTTGGCGTCGGTTTCGTCACCGACATCTTTCTGCCGTACGACACCGGTCTGATTGACGAGGAACGTCATGACGCCTGTAGCGTCGTACTGCGCAGGCCACGCGATCAGTGCAACACCGCCCGACGCTCCAGCGCTCGTATCGGTCAGAATCTTGAAGTAATAGCCGTGAAACGGGAGGCGCTCGGTCTTTCCGGCGACGGGTGGCTCTCCTTCAGCGGCCTCCGCCAGGAGGTCTCCAAGCGGACTCCGCGGCTGTCCTTTCACCTCGGGCCAGTACAAGCCATCGTGCTTCCCGGGATCGCTGCGGAACTTTGTCGCAAACGCGCCGGCCGGCTTGCCGTCATGTCCCTCGGACGCGTAGCGTCTCTGCGCGGCGACGTAGGTGTGACAGACCGCGATCGCGGCGAGCTCATTCCGTCCAATGCGCCGGGCGATCACTTCTTCTTTTCCAGCCTCGCTGTCGAACCGCCAGCGGTTGCCGCTTTTGACGAGCGGTACCGGCAACGGCCATTCTTCGTTGCCGATGACGAGCGTCTTCTTGTTCGCGCCCTGATTGACCAGGTGCCATCCTTCCGCGAACGCGGCGACGAAGATCTGGCGGTTCTGGCGGCCGGTGGCCGGATCGGACGATTCGGCGAGCTCCTGGCCGTACGGCGCGAAGATCGCGATCACCTCCGGCAAATTGCCGGCCTTCACTGCCGCGGCCAGCGCGCGCACAGCCTCCTCGGGCGTTGCGAAGGTACGAGGCGATTCCTGCGCGACGAGCGGTAGCACCGCCAGAACGACGGCACACACCGCTGCTGCGATGGCGGACGATCGCTTTCTACCGTTGAACCAAACGCGTAGGTCCATGACTCGATCCCTTGTTCTCGCGTCAGCGGCGACGACCGCCGCCGCCGCTCCTCGATCGCGAGCTGCTCCGGCTCGTGCTTCCGCGCGAGCTGGCGGCGCGTTCCGATCGTCCACTCGAATAGCCGGAAAACGCATCCGATTTGGTCCCGCTGCGATCCGTGGCTGCGGTGCGGGTCGACGTCGTGCCACGGGCCTCCGTCGTACCGGATCCGCGCGTCTGGGCCGTGCTGGTACTGCGCGTCTGGGCGTTGCTGCGTGCCTGCGCCGCGTTCTGACCGGTCCTCCCGCTATCGATCCGATTCTCCTGGCGTTCCGTTCGCTGCTCCCGGGCATCGCTGGCCCGATCGCTGCGGTTTTCGGCCATATCCTCGCGGTGATCCGTCCAGTCTTCGCGCGCGTCCTCGCGGTGGTCGTAGTAGTCGTCCCACGCGTCGTTGTACATGTACCCGCCGCCGCGCCACCCGTACGGACCGTAGTAATAGTTGTTGTTGACCGCCGCACCGATCACGATGCCCGCCGTGAACCCAATCATGCCGGCGGCCACCGCATCCGCGCTGTTGTTCTGGACGACGACCGTTGTCGGCGGGGGCGTCGTGTAGACGACGGTCGGATTGTAGGTGGGCACGTAGACGACCTGCGGGTTGGTCGGTTCGATCACGATGACCTGCTGGCCGGCTGACGTGGTCTGCGTCTCCACCTGCTGCTGGTCGTTGCTCTTGAGCGTCCCGACGCTGCGCGCCTGCGTCCGCAGTTTCTGAATGCTGTCGAAGACGAGGCTGCGATTGGCCGCGAAGGCCTGGCCCACGAGCGTCGTCCAATCGAGCTTCGCCGCCATCCGATGGACGACGTCGGGGAAGATGACGAGCGCGACGAAGCTGGGCTCGAAGCCCTTGGCAAGCGCCGCGTCCTGCAATTCGGTCCCTTTCAGCTTCGGATTGGCGGCCAGGAACGCGTCCAGTTTCGTGACCGAATCGGGATCGCCGGCGCACATCAGGATCTGCGCCAGCAGCGAATCCGGGTAGAGCGCGATCGGGGCGAGCAGGGCGTCGATGTCTCCCGGCGCCTGCGCCTGCGCGTGCCAGCCGGACGTGACCAAGCCGAAGCACAGGCACAAGATGACGATGCGTGTCTTCATTACCAGGTCCTCTGTTGCCTGGAGGAGCACGAGGCGTGCCTCGCCACGCCGAATCGGGGTCAGACGACAAGTTGTTCAGCAGGAAGTCTTTGCGCCACGTCACGCCGCGAAACGCGTGGCGCCGACGCACACGGATCTCCGAAGCATCGGAGGTGCTCGGTCAATCCGTGCGCGTCCCGGTCGGAGGCCGTCTTTCGATCCGGCGCCTTAGCGCTTGGACGCGTACGGATTGCCGCCCAGCGTGTTGGAAATAGCCGCGATGGCGCGCTGTGCCCGGACACTGTTGCCGGCGTCGTCGAGCGGCGGCGACACCACGGCGATGCCGAACTTGCCGGGCGACACCGCGATGATGCCTCCGCCGACGCCGCTCTTGGCCGGGAGACCGGTGTGGTACAGCCACTTGCCCGAGTCGTCGTACAGCCCGGCTGTCGCCATCACCGCGAGCACACCGGGAACCTTGGCGGGATCCATCACCTGCTTGGACGTGACGGGATTCTTGCCCCCTGCCGCCAGCGTCGCGGCCATCGTCGCCAGATCCTTCGCGTTCACGCCGATCGAACACTGACGCGTGTAGAGATCGACAGCCTGCGGCCAGTTGGCCTTGATGTAGCCGTAGGCGAGCATGAGCGCGCCAATCGCCTGATTGCGCTGGTTGCTGTCGGACTCCGACTTGTACACGTCCTGCAGGACCGTGAGCGGCCGGCCGGCGGCGTCGTTGTGGAAGCCGATGATTTTCTTCCACACCGCGTCGGCGTTGGCGCCGGTCACCATGCTGGTCGCCGAAATGGCGCCGGGATTCACGAGCGGATTCATTTCAGGCGCGCCGGTTCCGGTCACCGTCTTCACCGCCTCCACCGCGATGATGGAGTTGAAGCGCGCGCCGGTGGCGTCGACGCCGATGCGTTTCTCGACCGAGTCCAGGCCCTGCTCCTGGATGACCTGCGCCATCGTGAACACTTTCGAGATCGACTGGATCGACACCTCGGTCTTGATGTCGCCGGCGGTGTAGACCTTGCCGTCGACGGTGACGAGCGCGATGCCGAACAGGTTGGGATCGACCTTCGCCAGTGCCGGAATGTAGTCGGCGTTCTTGCCTTCCTTGAGCGCCTTGAACTGATTGAACGCGTTGTTGACCGCGGTCTGCGGGTCCGCCGCCGATTGCGCCGACAACGTCCAACCCGCGGCACACACGACGAGGCCGACCGCGGCGATGATTCCCTTCTTCACGCTAGCCTCCAATCTTTGCCGAGAAGTTGTATTTGAACGCGAACTGCAGCTTCAGCCCGTCGCTGTGAAAGCCATCCGAGAAGTTCTCGCGACGGCCCCACTGGAACTCACCGCCGATCATCACATTCGGCACCGGCGTATACAGCAGATTGCCGAGGGCGTACTTGCCCGCGTGGAACGCATTCGGGGCCTGTGCATCCGTGTTGTCGATGTTCTGGCTCGAGTAACCGACCGCGCTCGTGAACCTGCTGTTCCAGGTGTGGTCGACGAATGCGACGATGCCGGTGATAGGCAGTGGCTTGCCGAGAATTGGTGTGACGGGGTTCGACAAATTGTTCTGGATGCCGATGTCCACCGGCGAATCCTGCATGTAGTTCTCGATGCCGCGCCCGTAGGCGTACTGGAGCCTGAGCACGTCGTTCTTGCCGACGTTGAGAACCGAGCTGAAGTTCAGGCCCCAGCCGACGGTGCTGTCGCCCAACTGGAACTTGTCGTTGAGCAGATCGTCCCAGGCGATCCGGCGGAGCATGCCGCCGACCCTGACGTATCCCCACTTCTGGCTGAACTTGTACGCGCCCGACAGATCGGGCATCGTGAACCGCGGCTTGATGTTCTGGACCTCGATACGATCGGAGTAGACGCCGCCGTCGCCGCTGGCGCCCGGCCGTTCGAGCGCGAACATCAGCATCCGGTCGCCTTTCATCGGTGTCCACCGCACCTGCACGTTGCGGAAGAACACCATGCCGGTCGGTCCCCAATACTCGAGCGAGTTCGGCCAGACATCCGGATCCGTGAACGGGCTGTCGGTCTGGCCCGCTCCGAACGCGCCGACTTCGCCCCAGGCGTGTCGCAACCGGATGGTGGTCTGGCCGGCATCGACGCCGGTGCCGAACATGTCGATCTCGAATCGTGTCTTGAGCTCGCCAAGGCCCGTCGGCGTAGAAGATCTGAAGCCGAGGCGGGACTGACGTACGCCGGCGAAGGTGCTGTTGTCCTTGCCGAACTGATCGGGAGAGGAGGGCAGCTTGGTCACCCTCATCGTGTCGAACCAGCTCGGGTCGATCTGCTTGAAGTTCTGGCCGATGTCGAGCATCGCGAACCCGTAGATCTCGAGCGATGGCTTGTCTGGCGATGCTTGCGGCGACGGCGTCTCGGCGGGCGGCGGCGTATCGGCAGGCGGCTGCCCGGCCCACGCAACCCTTGGAACGGCGCCGAGCAACAGGAGCGACGCCAGCGCCCATTGCCAGATCGGTGTGGTCGATCGTCGTTTCACATACATGACCCCTGCTCCTTCGAAATGCAGCCTATTTCGCGTGCGCCCGTTCCCATTCGCGCACGCGCCGCCGTCCTTCGTTGAAAATCCGCTCGTAGTTCCCCTTGCGCACGTTGAAGCTGGCTTCTGGCGTCAGCTGCCGCCAGACCGGCGCCCACATGTCGAACACCGCGTAGTACGGCGCCGGACCGGCAGGCGCCACGGTGTCCGTGCCGAAGAGAAACCTGGTGGTGTGCCGATTGAGCATCGCGGTCACACGCGCGATCGACTCGGGTGTGGCGACGGCGTACTTGGCCACTTCGTCCCAGGAGATGTCGAAGCTCACGTGCGACAGCGCCGGGTCTGTCAGCAGCGACTCGACGAGCTCGACCTGCGACGGGTTGCGCTCGGCCGCCTCCGCCGACACCTGGACGGGATGCACGATGCGGCCGAGGCCGAAGTGCGCCCAGATGAGACTCGTCTTCGGGTGCCGTTTGAGCAGCGCCTTCATCTGGCTGAGATACACCGGCTCGGTGTCCTGCCTGGCGAACGGCATGTCGATGTCGCTGTGGAGGATGACCACGAGGCCGGCCTCCGCTGCGAAGTCCAGCACACGATCGAGCGCCGGGTTCGTCAGGCTCGCGGTTTCGCCCGACACCTTCGCCGACACGAATTCCTTGTGGATGCTGAACTCGCCGATGCCAGTGAAGACGCCGGGAAAAATCTGCAGCACGCGCCGGATGTGATCGACGACGTACATGTCGGCCGGGTTGAACCCGGTGATCATCGGGTCGAAGCGCGCCTGCTATGCGGGCGTCAGCGATCGATAGACGCTCGCGATGTAGGCGTCCGTGAACGAGTAGTAGTAGAGCGGCGCGTCGCTCTGCAGGTAGTAGGTCGGCGCGAAGTCGCCGGA
>DASSGK010000065.1:0-3860 GCA_035693505.1 Vicinamibacterales bacterium | reverse complement strand
AAGGGCACGTATAACCTCAACAAGAACTGGTCGTTCACAGCCGGCTACTCGTACCTGATGTACAACCACGACGACATCGCCACCAACGGCTATCAGTACGTGCTGCCGCTGGTACGGAACACAGGCACCGCGATCGTCCCGAGCCTCACGACCAACCCGTCGCTCAGCTACCTGAACGGCTACGACGAGTTCACCGATGGCCACTCGAACATCTTCTACCTGACGGTGACGTACAAGTTCGACGCGCCGCCGCTGCCGGTCCCGCCGCTGCGGGTGGCCGAGGCGCCGAAGCCCGCCGTCGCAGCACCGCCGCCGCCGGCGCCGCCGCCACCACCACCGGCACCCGCTCCTCAGGTGCAGAAGATCACGCTGGACGTGACGGCGCTGTTCGATTTCGACAAAGCCGTGCTGAAGCCGGAAGGCAAGGCGGCAATCGACGCGCAGATCGTTGCGAAGCTGAAGGACATTCAAAGGCTCGAGATCATCCTTGTCACCGGCCACACCGATCGCATCGGATCGGACGCCTACAACCAGAAGCTCTCCGAGCGTCGCGCCGATGCCGTTCGCGATTACCTCGTGTCGAAGGGCGTGGCGAGGGACAAGATCGAGACGATCGGCATGGGCGAAAAACAACCGCTTCCGAACGTCGTCTGCAACCAGAAGGCGATGAAGGAACTGATCGCATGCCTCGCGCCCAACCGTCGCGTCGAAGTCGAGGTGAAAGGCGAGGCGACGAAGCGTTGAC
Source organism: Vicinamibacterales bacterium (assembly GCA_035693505.1). Classification (GTDB taxonomy): domain Bacteria; phylum Acidobacteriota; class Vicinamibacteria; order Vicinamibacterales; family CAVVIG01; genus CAVQFC01. The sequence goes on along the minus strand of DASSGK010000065.1, from coordinate 3,115 downwards.
CCGCCGGCACTGCACTCGGGGAGCCCCGCCTTCGCGCGGGGCTCTGTCCTGGAGGCGAAGATGAAGGCGATCGCAATCGCGGCCGCTCTCGCGAGCGGCATCCTGATCACGGGCACTGCGTATGCAGACGAAGGCGAAGAGCTGGCGAAGAGCTCCGGATGCCTCAACTGCCACGCCGTCGACACCAAGAAGATCGGTCCTGCTTACAAGGACGTGGCGAAGAAGTTCAAAGGCAAGCCGCGGGCGGACGTCATCGCCGCGATGAAGGCGGCCTCGGTCCACTCGTCGCTCAAGGTATCGGACAAGAACCTCGGCGAAATCGCCGAATGGATTCAGAAACTCTGACCTCTCTTCTCCAGAGGCGGGAAGAAAGCCGGCGCGTGCGCCGGCTTTTTTTCGCAACCGCGCGTTCGTGATCGCCGTCGGCGGTTCGCGATAACGGCAGAGCGCCGCCGACGTCACGATCGATTCTGGCGATCCTTTGATGTGGCGCAAGGATTCGAGAGTGCGCGTGGTGTTGGCCGCGACGGCAGCGACTAACATCCAGAAAAGGGGCATGCGCAATTCGTTCGCGCATGATCCCGAACAACGGGTCACGCAGAGTCGGGCGCGTTGCCGCGAGGCGATGCCATCGAGCGATGCAGATGAGCCTTTGGATATTGCGCATCTCCGTGTGGTTACGCGGAATGTCGATGCAGCGCAGTACTCTGGCGCTGGGCGCAACGCTATGCGCGCTCATCGCCGCCGTGATGGGCGTCGCTTGCGCGCGGGACGCATTTGCCCAGCCGGCCACAGTGAAGGCAGCCGGCAGCGACGATCTTCGCGCGGCATTCGCCACCGCGGCGGATGTCGCCGAGGGAAAGCGTGTCGCCGAAGCCGCCTGCGCAGGATGCCACGGGGCGAACGGCGTGAGCACCGGCAAGGGTGTGCCCCACGTCGCCGGCCAGCGTCCGGTGTATCTGCATAACGAACTGAGGGAGTATCAGCGCGGCGCGCGCAGCGACGCTGCGATGGGGGCGGCAGTCAAGTTCCTGAACGACGACGCGCTGGTCAAGGTTGCTGCCTATTACGCGAGCCTCGAGCCGCCGAGTCCGGCCGTACCAGCGGTCGCGAAGCCCGCCCCGGCCAAACCCGATTCGGTGCAGGCAGCCAAGGCCGCAACCGCGGCTTGCGCCGGGTGTCATGGCGACAGCGGTGTCAGCAAGATCCCTGGCACGCCGAGCCTGGTCGGGCTCGATCCCAAGTATCTCGTCGCTGCGATGAACGCCTACAAGAGCGGTGCGCGCAAGAACGACGCGATGAAGGCAGTGCTCGCGGCGGCCACCGATTCGGAGATTGCCGGCATGGCGCTGTTCTATGCGATGCAAACGCCGGCTCGGGCGCCGGCGTCGGCAGCCGGGGATCAAGCGGCGGGGAAGGTGGCAGCGAGCGCCTGCAGCTCATGCCACGGCAACAGCGGCGTCGGTACCGATCCGGCGACGCCCAACCTCGCCGGGCAGGACGCGCAGTATCTTGCTGCGTCGCTTCTTGCGTACAAGGACGGATCGCGCGTCGATGCGACGATGAAGGCGCTGGCCTCGTCGCTCGATGAGCCCGCCGCGAGGAATCTCGCGGCTTTCTACGCGAACCAGCAGCCCCAGCAGCCGAAGGTCAACCGCCCGCTGACAACCGCCGAATGGGTGCAGCGGTGCGATCGCTGTCACGGCGTCGACGGCAACAGCACCGACCCGGGAATGCCGGCACTGGCCGGGCAACGCGCCGAATATCTGGAAAAGGTGCTGCACGCTTACCGCGCAGGGGAACGCAAGAGCTCGCAAATGGCCGCGATGTCCGGCGTACTCACGCCCGCGGATGTCGAGAGCCTCGCCGCCTTCTATGCGCGCCAGAAGCCGCGATCCGTCGTCTACGTGATCGTTCCCGCCAAGTAAGGACGACAGCAATGACCGATGTCCCGCTGCACCGTCTCTATCGCCACTATTCGGAGCTTCCCTACAGCCAGCGCGTCCTCTACACGGCGGCGCTCCTCGTGCTCGGGGTGGGGTATCTCTTCGCGATGATCAACCTGTTTCACACGTATGCCGGACGGGCAGGCGGGAATCCGCTGGTGCTGTCGTATCGGGATATCGTCGTCGCCTACAGCGGCAGCGGGAAGGGATCGCGGCTCGAAGCGGCGCTGCGCGGGCCGATGGCGAGCATGCTGCGCCCCGACGAGACCACGGCGATCATCGCGTGGGTACAGGACGGCGCCGATCGCGCGAAGTACGACAGCACGATCAAGCCAACGTTCGACCAGCGTTGCCTCAGCTGCCACGACGGGAGCATCAATCCGCACCTGCCGAACCTCAACGGCTACGACAACGTCAGGAAAGTGACGGAGGTGGACAGCGGCGCCAATGTCTTCACGCTGGTTCGCGTGTCCCACATCCATCTGCTTGGCGTCACGTTCATGTTCTTCATCGTGGGCCTCATCTTCAGCCATGCGTACGTCCGGCCGGTGTGGTTCAAGTGCGCCGTCGTCGCGCTGCCGTTCGGCGCCCTCTTCGTGGACATCGCGTCCTGGTACGTCACGAAGATCTACCATCCGTTCGCCTTCGTCGTGATGGCCGCCGGGGGCCTGATGGCACTGTGCTTCGCGTTCATGTGGGCGGTGAGCATGTACCAGATGTGGTTCTCCGCGACGCCGACACCCGTAGCGCAGAGAGAAAGCGGCGATCTTCCCGCGTTTGACTGAAACGGCTGCAACCCTCAAAGGAGACACGCGCCGCGATTGGCAATCGAAAAGCAGTTGACTCAGACGCTGCGCAGGGACTCGAGAGATCGAGGAAGTCTTATGATGGATACGATTCGCTTGGCGACGGCGATCTCGGTAAACGAGGCGCTGCGCCGGCTTGTGGTGCCGCTCATCGTTGCGCTGTCGATGGTTGTCGCAGGCGAGGATGCGTCGGCGCAGGGAGTCGAGCGCAGCGGCAAGGAGGTCGTCGAAACGTCGTGCTTCGCCTGTCACGGTAGCGGCGCGAACGGCGCCCCGAGAATCGGCGACAAGCAGGCGTGGGCGAAGCGCACGGGCCAGGGCCTGACCAGCCTCACGGCGAGCGCACTCAAAGGTATCCGGCAG